>CAZFDW010000439.1:0-6085 GCA_964517865.1 uncultured Chitinophaga sp. | reverse complement strand
GCCACCACCACCGCCACCACCACCACCGCCGCCACCGCCGCCAGGACCGGGAGGGATGGCTGCAGGAGCATCCATGGACAGTGAATAACTCCGCGTTGTGCCGTAACTAAACGACTTGCCCAGTGGATCGAAGCCTGTGTTGTCAGACTCATTGCTCAGAATTTCGATGATGTACTCTCGTCCGGCAACAACACTGGCCGCGATGGTATTACTGCCCCCCGCAATGACGGTGAAGTAGGCGGGAGAGCCGTCCGGATTGGTGAACATCGGGACTTCTTCCGATCGCAGGGTTGGATTCACCTCGTAGATCAAGTAGCGGAGATTATCGCCCAGCGAATCGGTGACGTTCAGGTTGACATTCAGAGCGCCGGTCCCGGCTGCCGTAAAGCGATAGTAGTCGCGGTCGCCCTTGACGTGCAGGTTCAGGTTTCCATCGGCTGTGCGGGAATTGACCGAGTTAGCCGCGTCGGCGATAGCACCGAGGTCATATGCCGAGACGAATGCGTTGTTGTCGTCCAGTTCGTCGGCGGAGATGGGAGTTTCACCGGCGCGGACGTTAAAGATATCTCCACGCGACAATGAATACGGAGTCGTTCCCGTGAACGTCGGTGTATTAACACCTGTGTCCCACTGATAGTAGAACTGGTCAATAGGCAGGAAGGGAAATAAGGGTTGCGTATCCGGCAATCCAACTTTGGTAAAGAAGTTGCTGAATCCGTCCGTCGAACTCGACTGTGGGAAGTTGGTGTAGTCAAAGTCCGACTCCACCCGCCACGTTGTCGTCCCAGTGCCGTCGTAACTCCAGGTGGCAGGGACCGCCGGAAAAGTGTGAAATCCCGGGGTGTCTCCGATGACGTTATCATTACGGCCGATAGTCCGTGTCATGTTGCGTTTCCGCGAAATGACGTTGCCTCGTGTCACCCAGTGCCCGGGGTCGCCGTTGTTGTGAGTATGATTCGGAGCCGACGAGACAATTTCGTCTCGAGACTTGAATTCCGGTTCCCAGTTATCCTGATAGGCAAACCCGTTCAACACATCAATCGAATTCCCGACGTTTTCACGGAAAGAAATGTCAAACCGTGACAGGGGATCTCGCCATCCGATCGCAATAAACCCCTCCCCTGCGTTGAAGTTCCCCTGCGTCTGAACCGCGAGAGCCGACGTGAAATTGTCGAAGTACACGTCAGCGCCAAAGTTACCATCAAACGAGTTCTTCCAGATCTCTGCGTCAACGCCCGACAGCCCGAGTTCTATCCCGGTGGAGGCTACGGTCTGGTTAAAGGCATCGACCGTACCGACACGAACCACGAGTCCACCCAAAGTTCCGGGTGTCAGTTCCGTGTCGTGAGTCCAGTCAGGAAGGTAGCTTCCAGTCTTGTCATTGTTTCCAAATGATCGCTGGATCGGCACGCGGGATCTGTCTGTCGCGTTGCCATTGGATTGAATCAGATTGTCCTGAATTCGCAGTTCGATGTTGGCCGTGGCTCCGTTCGTCACAACCTGTTCCAGCGCATCCTCGGAATTCCGCTGTAGCTGAGAATGAGCGGCCGTGTTGACCACGTAAATCCCTTCCAGGCCGTTGGAAAGGACATCGTTGTTGATCAACGAGATATAGCTGTCCTGATCCACTCGATTCAGGATATCGATGCCGCGTCCGTCATTGTTGGCGATTCGGCTGTTGGAGACGACCATCGACGACTGGGCCCGGAACCCCACGTCTTGCCCGCCACCGATTACTCGTGCAATGCGAAGGCCTGAATCCGCGAGGTATTCAATTCCATCTCCGAAATTTCCGCTGATCACGGCGTTGTTGACAACCAGATGAAGGTCTGACGCATCCTCGTCACCATGCTCTGTGTTGCCGAATCCTTTTGACGTATCGTTATCCTGAGCTGCATTGTGGCCAACATCAATCCCATTACTTCCGTTTGCCTGGAAGAAATTTCTGTTGGTCTGAATCAAACGCCTCAGGCCACGCAGATCACTATGCGGGCTGTTGTGCTGTGTCAGCTTCAGCCCGTCCTCCGCATTGTTACTGAAGTAGTTGGCGTTCCCGATGCTTCCATCGCCAAAGCTGGCGGAAACGCCCTGTCCCAGTTGGACGCCGCTTTGAGAATTTCCTGTGAATTCATTGGCCAGCCCGGTAACGGAGATGTCACGTCCGCCGGCTCGGCGCTGATAGAAGGTGTCATTCTTGTCATCAATCGACACCATGCGAACGCCGTCTTCGTCATTGTCGTTGAACTGACTGCCGACAAAAGTCAACGATCCAAACGAGGTCCCCTGGTTTCGCAGTCCGGTGAGTGTATTGTTATTGAATGTGGAATTTGTCGCATCAAAGTGCGTGATCAGGATGTCATCATGGTTAAGCGCATCTATGCCCATCCCGTCACCAATGTTGCTGTCGATGTGCGTATCCGTCATGCTCCAGACAAGACCAATTTCCTCAAACGCCAGGATTCCGACTCCGCCTGCGGAACCTGTCGAGCCAGCCACACCATCATTCGGATGAAAACCCGTGCCGCCGGGGGTGTGACCATTTCCCGTCACTGAATTCCTGTCAAACTGAACACTAATTCTGGCGTCGGCTTCGAGTCGAACACGGACGCCGTACTGAGCATTCTGATCAATGACGTTTTCGTTGATCAGGAAATCCAGCTGATCCTTGACGGTATTCTTCGCGAAAATATCAAATCCGTCACCGGCATTGTTGGTACTCCGGTTCTTCTCAATAATTACGGAGTTGAGATCAGCGTCCTCGGTTCGCACGAAATGAAAACCGTCCAGACCGTTGTTGAGAAACACCGTGTTTGTCAGCTTCAGGTCCTGAATTCGCGTTCGCTGCTCCATGGTGAAGCTGAGCCCGTTTCCCTGATTGCCGCCATCGTCCACGCCGATGTTGTTGCCATCAATGACTGATTCGGAGAGCAGTGCAATAGCTTCCGTGGAGGACAGATCATTCGTCAGTCGGACAACGATCCCGTCACCAGCCGTTGCAGTGTCCGCGTCGTTACGAGTGTTGGAAATTGAGTTGTTACGAATTTCAAAAGATCCTGTGCCGTAGTCCAGCGCTTCGAGGAGAATGCCGGCACGGGTATTCTGCTTAAAGGTGTTGCCATCTCCTGCGGCACTCGTCCCGATATTGACACTGAATCCGACATCCTGAAGACCCGGCAGTGCGAATGGGTCTGCGGGATTCAGTGGCAGATCCGTGCCCAGACCAAAGCTGTGTGATTCAATGTGAATCCCGGTTTGCTCGTTTGCCGTAAATGTGTTGCTGACAATGTCACCGTTAAAAATTGTTCCCGTGGTCACATCCACGAAGATTCCGGCCTGCTTATTGGTGTCAATCAGGTTGCCGCCAATTCGCTGAGGAAGCACGTCGCCTGAGGGCGTCAATTCATTGAGTCGGACCCAATTGCCACCTCCGCCATACGTGCCATTCCCGGCGGCTCCGATCAGACTGAACGTACTGGCGTCAATGACGGACACCTTGAACGTGCCATTCGCGGCAGAGTTGCCGAGAACGCCGGTGACTCGAATCTCTTCACCCGTCTGCAAGCCGTGCCCTGGAGACGTAATGATAAGACTCGGAGTGTTACTGGCGTCGGTGACGACATTCGCGACCCAGGTCCCAAATCCAGCAGACGTGTCGTAGGCTCCGTTGCCTGTCGTGCTATCCAGACTGAACGTGTCTGCGTCAATCACAGTCACTTTCTGCACGCCGTTGGCGGCGGTATTACCGGCGACGTTACTGATACGAACTCGCTGGCCGGATGTCAGCCCATGATCAGGAGATGTGATCACGATCGGACCGGCATTGGTCGCAGCACGAATGGTTCCCTGGGGAACCGTGTTCTGCATATCAATGGTCACCAATCCCCTTATCGATCCGTCTGACAGGAATTCAGGTAAGTACCACGCACCGCTCGGGCCGACATATCGCACTCCTGCTGCGGTCCCGTTGACCAGAGTCAGACGAAATTTGTTGTTATCAATTCGCGTAATCGTGTGCAGACCATTGGCCGGGTGATTGACCGTGGGATCATCGTTGACCAGTCCCTGAAGCATGATCTGATCACCAGTTAGCAGTCCGTGATTTGTCGAGGTAATCACGACCTGGCTCAGGTCCTGAACCGCTTGCACCCGGCCGCTGCGGGAAACGCGTGGCAACACGGAGATACCATGCCCGCCGTTGTTCTGAATCACGTTGTCGAGCACAGCCCCGGTGAAGTTACTGTCAACCATCTGAAAACGGATGCCGTCCAGTCCCGAGAACTTCAGCGAGTTTCCCTGAATGACACCAGTTGTGTCGCTATGCACATCTGCGTCGATCAGAATCGCGTGAGCCGGAGCTCCCTGGACCTCATTATTCAGGATGCTCAGGTTGCTGGTGGGAGAATTCGTCAGATCCAGCAGGATCCCCTGTGTATTGCCAGCCACCCCGGGACCAACCGCAAACTGCGATGCAGTGATCTTGTTCGGATCGCCAATCATTTGCCCGGCCACTACGCGGTTTCCGGTCAGGGTTCCGGTAATGTCCGCGCCAATCAGGTCGTCACCAAAAATTGCGGCGTCCTGTCCGATCGTCCGATCAATATCGATGACGAACTGAATCTGTTCACCCGGGTCAAACTGATCGAATGTCAGTGTCAGTGACTTTCTGTCGGTACTCACGACGTTGCTGACAAGTCCCGGTGTTCCTGTCGATGCAACGACAGTAAACGGCTTTCCGGACGTTCCTTCGTCAAACACGAGGCCAATACCGGCGAGGTCCACGACAAAAGTCTGCAACTGCTCACTGCGCGTCGAGTTGTTGGTCAGGACAAGCGGCTGGACGAACGTGTCGCCATCTGCACGGAACAACAGGCCCGCACCCTGAGTGAAATTGCCGATCTTATTGTTGGCAATCGTCAACCCGTTCACAGGTGCGTTGGTTGAATTGACGCGCACGAATTCTTTGTTCGGTGAGCTGATTTCGGAATTGTTTTCGATCCGAAAGTTATCTGCCGATCCCTGATTGACATTCAACAGAATCCCTTCGACGCCCGCCTTTGCGGCAATCGTTGACTGTGTGATCAAGCCATACCCAATGTCGCCGCCGCTCAGTGCATCAATGCGAATGCCGGGGATCGTCGAATCATCAATCGTCAGAGCATTGGTATCGGTATTTGTCATTGTCAGGTCGAGCCCGCGGGCTGTCCCCTGCATGAACACATCCTCAATGGCTATCGTGTTCAGCCCTGTCACATTGAGCAGATCAATGTTGAATCCCAGCGTCGTATACTGCGAGACCGTGATCGATTCGAGGGCAAGGCTCGTCAGAGTCTTACCGGAAAGGTTGATCGACAATGCGTCGCCCGAGGACGCCGAGATTGAGATACCTTCGATAATCAGGGAGTCGTTACTCCCAAGGGCCGCGTTATCGACGCTGATGCCCCCGAATGCATTGGTGTACGTTGCCTGGTTATCAGGATTGATCACAAGCGCTGTCAGCAGCGTGCGGGCCTCCAGTGACTCAGTCCTCACTGATCGCCGTGAAACTCCGCGGACGATGCGGCGCGCTGCAGATGGCTGGCTGAAATGTTTTCGAGCGACAGAAAGCCATGTATTCAGAAGCATTTGGGTATTACCTAAGGAAGTAGACTGCCACCGATCCGGGCCAATTGCGACTCATCTCAAAAACTTTGACTAGCACAACCGCCGCAGACACAACGGCCACAAACACAACGCCGAATCAAATCGGGTTTCCGCCTTCAGCGGCCAAAATCGCATCTGCGCAGTTTTTCCCTGCCAGAGGTGAGAACCCGTCATATCACTCGTTCGGAACAACCGTTACAACAGGTTGAGAAAAAGCCGGGTCGAGTCGGCAGTTTACGCACGAATCCATTGTACAGACGACCAAAGTCCGCACAGCCAACATATTCCCCCCCAAGTTCCCGACAAATTCGTCGGCAAAAACTGCCGATCGAACGCTGGCGGTCACAGAACCAGAAGCGTACCAATCCCTGTCCTGCGATTCCTTTGTGTCTTTTCGTGCCTTTTCGTGGCCAGCAAAACTGCGATTGCGCGTCCTGGTGTTTCT
>CAZFDW010000438.1:0-6086 GCA_964517865.1 uncultured Chitinophaga sp. | reverse complement strand
GCCAGAAAATCGCTGACTCAAAAACAACAACTGAACGAAGAGTGCTGGCCACAAAGAGGCACAAGAGTCACAAGAGTGAAGAACAGGGGCCACGAGAAGAATATTCCCAGCGCCATCTTCCCATTGTGTTCCCAGTGCCATGTTCCCATTGTGATTCAACCCGGAACGGGTTTCACAACACAGCCTGGGGTCGTCGCATGGCGGCGCACCCCAGGTCAAGGAATTGGAATTGATCCGAACCCCAACGGGGTTCCACATCCCCCCGATTCTTAAACCCAAACTGGAAGTTACCATGTGGAACCCCGTTGGGGTTCACTGGGTTTTGTGCCGTTTTTCCTGGGGTGCGCCGTAGTCACGGCGACCCCAGGCTGTGTTGTAAAACCCCGTCGGGGTTCAGGAAAAGTTCGCGTCCCGAACAACCCGTGCGGTTTGAAAAAGAGGTCAGGAACCAATAGTGCGAAGCACCCTGCGGGCCATTCGGCGATCAGTTACCAGCCTCGCCCATAAGCCCCTGAGCTTCCTTCCGCAACAGTTCGATGGTCTCCCTGCGGTTCCAGGGGATTGAATGAGCGAGTTCTGTATCCGCCAGTTCGTGGGCGGTCTTTAAGTGCGCGCCCGCCGCTTCAGCATTGCCAAGATGATGTTCGGTCATTGCCAGAAAGTAGTGCTTCGATGTGTTTTCGTGATCAGGACCGCTGACGATCCCTTCAAGCATGGATTTTGCTTCTGCATACATCCCAGCCCGCATCAGGATGGCGCCCAGAGCATTCAGGAATTGTGGATTTGCCGGTTCGGACTCAACAGCAGCCCGGCCAAGTGCAATGGCGTCGGTGTAATCATCGATGGCGTTTGGAGCGAGAGCACAGGTCCAGGCGGCAAAGTGTTTTGCGATCGGTTTATCAGCGGCCGTCGTGGTTTTCACCATGGTCAAGCAGCGTGCCTTGTAACTTTCCTGATTACCGAGCTTCAGTGACAACAGGGCTGCCTGGTGATGCTGGTCGTACAGCCCCGCTTCTTTGGAAATGGACAGCGTGTTCAGATCCGCCAGGGCCTTGTCGAACTGCTTTAGCTCAAGGTACACATTGACCCGTCCCTTATAGAAACGTGGATCGTGTTCCAGCTGGATCGCCATGTCAAAGTCAGCGAGTGCCTCCTGATAGCGCTGGAAGTAATTCATCGAGAGATCGCCGCGGTTACACCAACTCCAGGCGTGCCGGGGATTCAACTCGATTGACTTGCTCTGGTCAGCGATCGCGTCAGTGTACCGCCCCAGATCCTTAAATACGCCGCCGCGGCAGTGGTACGCATAATGGTCGGAAGGGTCAAATTCGATGGCACGGTTGAATCGCTCCACAGCCTGGTCAAGTTGTTTGTTCATCCACAGCGCGATGCCCAGCGTCACGGTTCCCGCTGAATCGACCAGCAGTCGCTCTTCGGCCTGCAACGCCCAACGCGCTGCCAAAGCAGGATTCGCGCGGACACTCGCGCTGCCCATCGCCAGCGTTCGCAACCTGTCGTGGAACGCGGGGTCCAGAGGTTCCTCATCCAGGTCAAGACGCAGCGCCTTTTCGTAGTCCTCGTCCGCCTGTTCGTTTCGTCCCATTTGAGACAATACGTTGCCGCGACAGTAGTACGCTTCACTGTTGGAGGGGGCAAGGTCAACGGCCTTATTGCAGGCTGCAAGTGCCACATCAAATTGATTGAGCTTTTGGTGCCGGCTGGCCTTAGCCAGATGCAGTCCTTCAGACGTCGGAAATTCCAGCAGCAATTCATCCAGCTGTGCGATCGCATCGTCAGTTCGGCCCTGACGATCCAGAAAGTCTGTCAGTTGACTCACGCGATCACGGAGCGCATCTTGCACAATCTGATTTGCGTGATACTCACTGAACAGCTGGCGGGCACTTGTCACTGCCCGGCGATAGGCCTCTTCCGCCTGTGGCGTCTGATTCCGTTTCTCGTAGACGTTTGCCAGTTTTGCTGTTTCAACCGCGGACAGCCAGCGTTCAATGTAAACCCTTGGTCTGTCTGTGTCGGCTCCCAGAATTTCGTACAACTCAATTCCGCGCTGATAGTACTTTACGGCAGCTTCAAAGTCTCCCGCCTCATTCGCCCGGTCACCCAACCAGATCTGAGCCGGAGGAATGGGCGGTAATCCACGCGATTCGGTCATCTGGATCGCTGTTTCCACCAATTGTCTGGCACGTGGAGAATCCACAGGGAGGCTCTCGGCGACTTTGTAGTAAACGTGAGCGGAAATACTGGGGTCGTGTCGAAATCCTGACTTATCACAACGATTGATCAACTCCAGACAGCGTTCTGCATCCGCGAGTCGTTCCTCATGTGTCCGCAGCTGAGAATGCAGCCGGGCCTGAAGTGGCGACAGCAGGCTGTATTGAAACTGAAGCTCATTTGGATTTTCCACAATCACCTTCTCAAGAATCCTGATGGACTCATTAAGTTCTCTCAGATGCGATTGAGAGTCGCCCAGCCCTTCATAGATGTTGGCGATATTGGCATGTGCCAGAGCGTGTTGCTCCCGCGCACGGGGATCGTTGTCGTGCTCTACAATGATCTCCTCGTAAAATTTCAGAGCCTTGCTGAGGATTTCATCGCGTACACGATCCACACCCGGCAACTGAGAAAATTCGGCCGAAGAAACCTCCCGGACGATGGTGTCCAGCGACTTCAGGGCACGATCGACGTCAACTCGCGACTGCTTCAGCCGCTTGTCGCTGAGTGCCTGAGCCGCCACTGCTGCGTCTCTCTGAACATTGGCATCGTCTCTGGCCTCCAGAGCTTTTTTGCCAGCCTGCTTCGCCTGAATGGCATACGAAACGCTGACACCAGTCGCAACCATCAGCATCGTGGTCAGCATCGCGGCCGTCGTCAGCAGGCTGCGGTGCCGCTTGGCGTATTTCCGGAACCGATACGCCAGCGTCGGCGGGCATGCGAGTACCGGCTCGTCACTGAGGTAACGTCCGATGTCCTGAGCAAAGGCACTGGCCGATTCGTAACGTCGCGCACGGTCCTTTTCCAGAGCCTTCATGACGATCCAGTCCAGCTCACCGCCGAGCGAAAAGCTCACGCGGCGCGGCTCGACCTTCCGCTGATCCGAAATGGTGGACAGGGAAGCTACTGCCAGTGTACTGATCCGTTCGCTCGGTTTCTGAGGCTCGTCCTCGCGAATGATCCGCCGCATTTCATCAAATCCGGCCTGTTTGAGTGTGTCCCTGTCGAACGGCGTGCTGCCGGTCAGCATTTCATACAACAGCACACCCAGCGAATAGACGTCGCTGCGCGTGTCCACGTCCAGACTGCTTAACTGCGTCTGTTCGGGGCTCATGTAAAGCGGCGTGCCGATCATCTGAGAAAAGCCGGTGTGCAGAGTTCGGTCGGTCAGGGACTGGTGGATCGGTTTGGCAACGCCAAAATCGATGACCTTGGGAACGGGCGTGACGTCCTGCAACTCGACGAGAATATTCGAGGGCTTGAGATCCCGGTGGATAATCCCTTTTTGATGAGCATGCTGCACGGCCTGGCAGACGGTGCTGAACATTTCGAGACGCTGTCTGAGGTCCAGCTTGTGCAAATCGCAGAACTCAGTAATCGGAATCCCCCGCACCAGTTCCATCACGAAGTAGGGACGGCCGGTGTCGGTCGCCCCGGCGTCCAGCACTTTGGCGATATTCGGATGATTCATCATTGCCAGTGCCTGCCGCTCGACTTCAAACCGAGCGATGACCTGGCCGGTGTCCATTCCGGACTTGATGATCTTCAGGGCGACCTTGCGTTTGATCGGCTGAGACTGCACGGCCATGAAGACGGTGCCCATCCCGCCTTCACCGATTTGTTCCAGCAGTTTGTAAGGACCAATCAAAGGGTGGTTGGCGATATCGATCTGTGGACGCTGTTCGGGCGCTGAATCGATTTCCATTACGGTGGGATTCAGCATCGCTCCCATGCGATCGACAGGACTGGCACTCAACGCAGCCGCAAGCAATTGTTCCACCTGTTTTCGCAGCGACGCATTCCCCACACAGAGTTGATCGAGCAATTGCGATTTCTCGACTTCGGTCGCCTGCTGGCGAACGGCACAAAAAATCTCGCGGAGCCTTTGTTGGTCATTGGCATGAACGTTCACGGAGTTACCCTTCATGATCGACTGTGGATCATGGGAAGAACTCCCATGATCCGCATCGTTTCAGCACAGGTGAGCTTACTGCCCAACACGTCAGCGACGGCGTGATACCGTACCCAGCGCCCATGTACCAATTATTCGCCACAATTTACGAGCCCAATAAATCGAGACTGCAGGCCAGCAACGCGACAAGCTGCATCATCGTCATCCTGGCAAGGACGCAGCGCAACGGCCTACGGCACAATCTCCGGCAGCAACACAAAAAGTTCATTGGAATTGGAGTTGTCTCCGACGACCATCCCGAATCCGGTTGAATCCCGATCACTCATTTGTGTTGCAAAGTGATCGTAAAGCAGCCAACGTACCTGGTCTTCCGGAAATTCGAACACTAACATGTTCTCCATGTCGAGCTTGCCCCAGTCGGCATGCTGCAGCCACTGTGTCTGAAATCCGTTGGACCATCCGACGGCATCACCGACTGGATTTCCATCAACTACGGAATTCACAAAAAAGGTTCTCCCCTCGAAGTCACCTTGCCAACGGAGGAGTCCGTCCTGAACGATGCCGGGTGTGTAAGTGTACGTGTAGCCCCCTCGAACCTTTGTTGTTGATGCGATCCTGGCAACTGCAAGCTGGCCGTCGTTGGAGAGGGAATGAGTAACGAGTCCAGTCACGATAATGTAGTAGGGGTCCGGCACCACTACTGGATCCACCGAGTTAGTCAAAAAATCGAACCACCAGCCGTCTCCTGTGTTGTTATCGACTGCCAGTCCACGCCCTTGATTGCTGACTTGAATTGAGTACAGATGCGCATCGGCGAGTCCGAATGGGGTTGGCGCAAGCAAATCCGTCTCGAGAGGAAGGCCGGGATTATAGGCAAATGCGTCCGCCAAGCCCTGAGTGCCATTCTCGTTGAGTCGCCAATAAACACCGACAACATCGCCAGAATCACTGATGTCACGGGGGTAATATTCATACGCATTGTCGGGACCAGGCACCACTTCATGAGACCAACCCGACGGGCTGGTCGCACTGCGATAGATAAGGATGCCGCTGCGAATTCCGTTGGAATCGGCCAGCGACCCGACAATCGAACCTTGTTTGTTGATGCCGATGAACTGCGTGCCTGTCAGCGTAGGGAGCATCTCAGTCGCGGTACGATACTCTCGCGTCGCGGCATTGTAATAAAAGCCTGTGTTGATGTCGCGTCCGTTCGTAGTTTGAGTAAACCACCCGACTGTCTCATGCGAGTCGTTCACATCCTGACAATGAGCATTTGCCGGGGTGGGAATAAACTGCACGCGATAGCGCACAGGGGGTAATTCAGGTGTTGCTGCCGTCACGTTCACGCTGCCCGACTTAAAACCGGTCGCTGCGGCTGTGATCGTGACCGTCTTCGCCCCATCCCCAGTTCCATCGTTGACGCCGGTCACAGTAAATGCGGCATTGGTTTCGCCGATCGGAATCGTGACACTGGCATCGACTGTCGCCTCAGTCGCGTCAATAACGCCGGCGACATTGCTGGTCAACGTCACAAGGACCGCAGAGGTCAAAGAGGCGTTTACGCGGCTAACAGTGCCTGTGGCGGTTTGGCCTTCAGCAATCGTGCTGGCGGACACGGTGACGGTCAGGGTCGGCGTAGTTCCGCCTCCTCCCGGTGGCTTTCCGGCGATCGCCGGCATTCCAAATGCGGCCAGACAACAGACCATCAAAATCCACTTGTTCAATCGCAAAATCATCATTCAGTCTCCTGCAGACATTGAGTCGCTAAAAAGTTCACGCCAATATGCAGTGCGAAATTGAGGTGCCTGGATTCCGGAGGAATCTGCGAAGTTTCTGCAAAAGGTGACAAACGAGTCGCTCCATGCGACCTCGGGGACTGTCGTTTTGATCGCTTAACGGCAAGCCGCAGGCGTCGTTGCCGCGTTTCGCCTGCGGCTCGCCGTTA
>CAZFDW010000437.1:0-6086 GCA_964517865.1 uncultured Chitinophaga sp. | reverse complement strand
CTTCATTCTTCTGCCTTCATTCTTCTGCCAATCATCGCAAAAGATGCACAAATTGCGAGGACAGTCGCGATTGATTCAAGTAGGATTGCTGCCGTAATGACTTTGCGCGCATCCACTGCATCAACACATCCAACAGCCAGTGACTAACATGAATCTGTTGAGACCAAAAACGACGTTCGGCTGGCCTCAGACGGTCACAATCGTGATGGCGCTCGTTTTGTTGCCGGTCAGCGGAGTTGTCCGTAGTGACGAACCGGTGGCGCCGAGCATCGAACAGCAGCCGCTGTTTGAGGCCGGCAAAGACGGATACGTCAAATACCGTATCCCCAGCCTGGTGGTGACGTCACGCGGGACGGTGCTGGCGCTCTGCGAAGCGCGCAAACAGTCGGGGCACGACTGGGATGACGTTGACCTGGCTCTCCGACGCAGCACCGATCACGGTCGCACCTGGAGCAAAATGCAGATTATCGCCGACGAGGGGGAGTTGACCATCAATCAACCTTGCCCGGTTGTCGATCATCAGACAGGAACGATCTGGTTGCCGCTGTGCCGAGGCAGCAAGCCGGGCCTGGGCAATGCCGAAGTGCTACTGATGAAGAGCATCGATCACGGCAAGACCTGGAAACGGGGTGAGCCACTGACGCGCAACGCCTCCGATGAGTGTGACATCGTGGAATTGGAAGGTGGAACCGTCTATCTCAACGCTCGCTCCCGTGGTCAGAAGCAGCGCGCTTATGCCTTCAGCAAAGACGGTGGACAGAGCTGGTCCGCAGTTCAATACGATCCTCAGCAGCCGGAACCCTCCTGTGACGGGGCGTTGATCCGGCTGAGTGACAGTCGTCGCATGGACAAGAATCGGGTGCTGGTCGCCTGTCCCACGAACCCCGATACGCGGGCCCACATCCGAGTTCGGATGAGCTACGACGATTGCCAAACCTGGCCGATTGCGTCCGAGCCCCTGGCTCATCTCGGTGGCTATTCTGATCTGGCCGTCACCGGCGACCGGCAAATTCTCTGTCTGTACGAGACATGGCCATCTTACAAAGAATTTGGAGAGAATCGGACCAACCTCGTGCTCGCAAAGTTCAACGTCGAATGGTTGTCCACCGGAAAAGACACGTTGGCCGCGCCGCGCGCCTTACCCAAGGGGCCGTCCGGTCATCGCTGAATCCGCGGTAC
The DNA here is from genome assembly GCA_964517865.1 of uncultured Chitinophaga sp. Classification (GTDB taxonomy): domain Bacteria; phylum Planctomycetota; class Planctomycetia; order Planctomycetales; family Planctomycetaceae; genus SXXK01. The sequence continues at coordinate 4,907 of CAZFDW010000437.1, read as the reverse complement.
GTCGTTGCAACCATCCGAATCGCGGATATAGAACTTGCCCAGGACGCTCGATCCATGAAGACCTACTTCGTTGCCTTCCGATTGGTTACCGCGTTCTCGCTGGCAGTATTCCTGTCGTCAACAGGCACAAGTGCGACGGAGCCGATGCCCGATCCGTTTGCTGGATTGGCGGACGAGTATCGCACTCAAACACGACCGCTGTTGCAACAATTCTGCGTGGGCTGTCATTCGACGGCGAAGCAGGAAGGGGACCTGGACCTGGAACAGTTCGCAGCTCTGGCCGACGTACGGCGAGGGACGAAAGCGTGGCTGAAGGTGGTCGAGATGCTCGACAATGGCGAGATGCCTCCCGCCGAATCGAAGCAGCCGTCCGCCGAGCAGCGAAAGCAACTGCGCGCGTGGGTCGAACGATACCTGCATGCCGAATCACTGGCTAGCGCGGGCGATCCGGGCTCCGTCGTGTTGCGAAGGCTGAATAACGCGGAATACACCTACACGATCCGTGATCTGACGGGCGTGGACCTCGATCCGGCTCGCGAGTTCCCAACCGACAGTGCCGCGGGCGAGGGCTTCACCAACGCAGGGAACGCGCTTTCAATGTCGCCGGCACTGCTGGCCAAATATCTCGATGCCGGCAAGGAGATCGCTCGTCATGCGGTGCTGCTCCCGGATGGAATTCGCTTCTCGCAGTTCACCGCACAGCGGGACTGGACGAATGAAACGCTGCTGAAGATCCGGCAGTTCTACCGCCAGCGGGTCGAGATCGTTGACCTGGGGGTCGGAACATCCGTCGGCCTTATGAATCTGCACGGAGATTGTCGCCTTGGGCAAACGGGAAAGTTGCCGCTCGAAAAATACTTCGCCGCGACCCTCGCGGAACGGGCCGCGCTCCGCTTGGGCGATAAGACGGTCTCCGTCGTGGCTGCGGAACGTGGGTTGAATGCCAAGTACTTGGGATTGCTCTGGGCGAATATGGACGCGACCGAGCCGTCGCCGCTGCTCGATGGACTTCGAACCCGCTGGCGCGACGCCAAGCCGGAGGATGCCGCGGCACTTGTTACCGAAGTCGCCGCGTGGCAGAGGGGGTTGTGGGCGTTCAACGTGGTCGGCTTGATGGGCCGGAAGGGAAGTGGGACACACTGGCAGGAACCTGTCAGTCCGCTCGTGGTGCAGCAGGAGTTTCGTCTTCCGATCCCCGCCGCGAACGAGGGTGAGGCAGCGAAGGAAGTCGTTATCTCGCTGGTGGTCGGCGACTGCGGTGACGGCAATGAACAGGACTTTGTGGTCTGGCATCAGCCGCGGCTGGTGGCTGACAAGCAGCCGGATCTCTTCCTGCGCGACATCCCGGAGTTGAAGGGGACCGATCCAACGACATTCGGCAAGCATCCCAGCGGCAAGTCGCTCGATGCGGCGTCACTCTGCGTGCGAGCACCGTCGGTCATCACGCTGCGCTTGCCCGGTACACTCGCCGCAGGGCGGACGCTGGTGACGACCACCGCGCTCGATGCGGAGTCGGGCGGCGACGCGAGCGTTCAACCGGACGTGGTGCTCGGTGAGGCGGAAGTCAAGTCGGGGCTGGTGGTCGCGACAACGACGGCGACTCTGTCGACCGTCACAGCGCTCTATCCGGACCATCGCACGGTGTCGTACCAGAAACCCGTTCTGGTCGCGGAGGAAGGTGCGGCCAGCAAGACGTTCGCAGCCGCGATGGAAGCTCACCGCCAACTGTTTCCGATCTCGCTGTGTTACCCGCAGGTCGTGCCGACCGATGAAGTGCTGACACTGACTCAGTTCCATCGCGAAGACGAACATCTGGTGCGACTGCTGCTGGACGAGGCCGAGCAGCGGGAAATCGATCGACTCTGGGACGAGCTGCGATTCGTCAGCCAGGATCCGCTGAAGCTGGCGGCCGTTCTCGATTCGCTGGTCGAGACCACGAAAGGCCATCCTCAGGACGGCGGTTTTAACGACGCGGTTAAACCGTTTCATGAGCGGGCGGATGTATTTCGGCAAAGACTGATCGACTGCGAACCGAAGCAGCTCGACGCACTGATCGACTTCGCTTCGCGCGCCTTTCGCCGTCCCCTTGACAAACAGGAAGTCGACGACTTGCGAGACTTGTATCGCAGCCTGCGCTCGGAAGAGTTGGCGCACGAAGACGCCTTCCGGTTGGTCCTGGCGAGAGTCTTTGTCGCGGCTCCCTTCCTGTATCGATTCGAGTCCGTTCCCGACGGAGCGTCGTCGGCTCAGGTCTCTCCCTGGGAACTGGCGACGCGATTGAGTTATTTTCTCTGGTCATCACTGCCCGACAAGGAACTGCGTGCGAAGGCTGCCGATGGGACACTTGGGCATCCGGACATGCTGGAGCAGCAAACGCGACGCATGCTCAAAGACGCTCGCGTGCGCCGCCTGGGGACGGAGTTCGCCTGCCAGTGGCTGCATATTCACGACTTTCCCGCAACGGAAGCGAAGAGCGCGCAGCTCTTCCCCGAGTTCACCGAACTGCGCAGCGACATGTACGAGGAGTCGATCCTGTTTCTCACGGATCTGTTTCAAAGCGACGCTTCGTTGCTCGGTCTTCTGAACGCCGATCACACGTTCGTCAACGAACGATTGGCGAAGTTCTACGGCGTCGCAGGCATCGAGGGTGAATCGTGGCGGCGGATCGAGGGCATCCAGCAGCACGGTCGAGGCGGGATTCTCGGCCTGGCCGCGACGCTCGCAAAACAATCCGGCGCATCTCGCACCAGTCCCATTCTGCGCGGCAACTGGGTCAGTGAAGTATTGCTCGGCGAGAAACTGCCGCGTCCACCGAAGGACGTGCCGCAACTTGCGGACACTGTCCCGGACGGTCTGACCGAACGGCAGATGATCGAGCGACACAGCAGCGATGCAGCCTGCGCGAAGTGCCATCAACGAGTCGATCCGCTGGGGTTCGCTCTGGAGGGCTTTGACGCCATCGGCCGCCGCCGCGAACAAAACCAGACGGGGCTCGCGATCGATACCAGGACGAAGTTGGCCGACGGTCACAAAATTGATGGGCTGGCGGGTCTGCGCGGCTACCTGCTGGAACAGCGCCGCGACTCCGTTGTAGGTCAGTTCTGCCGCAAGTTGCTAGGATATGCGCTCGGTCGCGAGACACAATTGTCGGATCAGCCGTTGCTGGCTGAGATGCAGCGGAAATTGGCGGAGAATGGCTATCGGACGTCCACGGCCGTTCTCGCCATTGTGCAGAGTCGTCAGTTTCGGGAGATCCGCGGCCGAGACACGCTGCTACAAGAGTTGCCATAGTTGTTTACCCTTGGTTCGTAGTTCCGCCTTCAGGCGGTCTTTGCGTCGCATTATTTTTTTGGCAGTCCCTGCCGCCTGAAGGCGGGACTACAAACGAACGCTGGGCGGTAAACGAATCAGGACGGGAGTTCATGAATACCATGCGAAATCAACTCTTCCAACGACGCACGTTCCTCCGTGGTCTGGGCGTGACGATGGCGCTGCCGTGGATGGAGTCGCTGCCGGTTTGGGGCGACGACGTCTCTACGGCCGCACAACGCCTGAACGAACCACCAGTTCGTCTGGCCGTGTTGTTTTCGGGAAACGGTTTCCACGACGGTCAGTGGTGGGCCAAAGGCGCTGGCAAAGACATGACTCTCGGCCCGGTCCTGGAATCGCTGACCGATTTCCGCGAACGACTGCTGTTCATCAACGGGCTGTACAACGCGGAGGCTCTAAAAGGGAACATTCACAGTTCGCAGACGGGCAACCTGCTGTCCGGCGCAGCGCTGGCTTCTGGCGGCGAGATTCGTTCGGGGACCAGTTTCGATCAGCTTGTCGCGCAGCATTACGGACACTCGACGAAAGTGCCGAGCCTTGTCCTCGGCTGCGAGCGGTCGAATCCGGGGATTCACAAGAACTACTCGATGCTCTACAGCTCCCACATTTCGTGGAGTTCGCCGACCGCACCGACGCCGCTGGAACTGTATCCCGCCCTCGCATTTGACCGGCTTTTCAAGGGTGAGGGAGAACGGGGTGATCGTGGCGTGCTCGACGCTGTGCTTGGCGAGGCGAACCGGTTTCGCGGCCGGATTAGTACCAGCGATCAGCAGAAACTCGACGAGTATCTCAATTCGGTGCGCGAGGTCGAACTGCGTCTCGAACTCGCGAACAAGCATGGGGAACTTCAGGGCTGGCGGCCGAACCTCGACAAGCCCAATGTGCCGCGGCCGCCCGAGGGCATTCCACAAAATCTTGCCGACCACATGCGGCTGATGTGCGATATTCTCGTGCTGGCTTTCCAGACCGATGCGACTCGCGTCTGCACGCTGAAGTTAAACAACGACCACAGTTACCTGCAGTTTCCTCACCTGAATGTCGAGGTCGGACATCACGAACTGTCGCACTCGGATCGCGGCAAGATGTCACCCGAATGGCTGAAGGTGAATCAGTTCTTTCTGGAGCAGTTCGCTTACATCGCCCGCAGGCTGGACGCGATTCAGGAAGGTGAGCGGACCGCGCTCGACAATTCCGCGTTGATCTACCTGTCCAGCATGCAAACCGGCGGCCACGATGCCACCAATCTGCCGTGTGTAATCGTGGGGGGTGGAGGCGGTCGACTTCAAGGTGGCCGTGTGCTCGACTATGCCAATCAGCCAAACCGCAAAATGTGCAGCCTCTACTTGTCGCTGCTCGACAAATTCGGAATCCGCCTGGAGGAGTTCGGTGACTCGAATGAACATCTGGCGGAAGTGTGACTGGCTGGGAAAAATGCTTGAAATGAGGAAAGACAGCAGATGCTTGACAGCAGACAACCGATGAAGACTCTTCCGCTGCTCGTGGCCATGTTTTGGCCGGGATTCTCCAGCCTCGCAGTCGCGGATGAGCTCGTCGCCACCGAGTTGCGTTGGAACGTC
>CAZFDW010000436.1:0-6126 GCA_964517865.1 uncultured Chitinophaga sp. | reverse complement strand
GTTCCGCTGCTGCCAAGCACTCTGCGCACGGAAACGCGAGCTGAGGCCGTACCAGTGCTTTCGCTTGCTGGAACAAGCTGCACACACTGCCTGAGGTTTTCTGACGTCATCGCCATGCAGCTATTGTGCCGCACATGATCAGCAACTCAAGCCACGTAATTGCGGTTTTGCCAGAATTCTGACCTGGAGTGCGGCAGGAGGTCAGCCGACAGAGTACCACCATGCCATGTTCGACACGCGGTTTCATTGCTGGGCACAGACAGACACAGAAAAACACAGCGCGGGCTTCGCCTACAACCCAAATTATGGGGCATGATTGATGTTGGCGCACTGGATCACGAAAAATCTACTCAAAAAAGCAACATCATCAACGTTTGCTGATGCGTTCGTCGGGCATCGCAGCGTTCCCTCGCAGGAGAAATGTAGTCAGTGTCTTGCCCGCGAATCGCGCGAAGGGGCGCGAATCGGAATCGCAGTCGGGATTGGAACTTCTGTTTTCGCGCCCCTTCGCGCCATTCGCGGGCACCTCTGTTTTCGAGAGCGCTTGGCCTGAGATTCTTCGCGTCGTGCGCAAATTCTACACGTTCGTAGTACAGATAAACACACTGCGAATCATCCGTAAGATCCGTGACATCCGTGGTCAAAATGCGACTGGAGCGACGGCAGGTCCGTCGGCAGATTTCTTTGTGTCACGCGACGATCATACGTTTCATATCGGATTCCGAATCGCCTCAATGATGGCGCTGTTGTCGAGTTCACCGAGGCCCAATGCCTCAGCTCGTTCCAACAGTCGGCGATGCGTGTCTGCCAGTGGCAGATTGAACCCCACGGCGGATGCGGCGTGCAGCATCAGACGTACATCCTTCAGATGCTGCGAAAGCCTTGCCTGAGCCGTAAAGTCGCCATCGATCATCTTCCGTCCCTTGGTGTCCATCTGCCGCGAGTAGGCTGCGCTGCCGCGAAGCACTTCCAGCGCTGATGTCGGATCGATACCAAGGGATTCGGCAAACACAAGACCTTCTGCGAGGGCCGCTCGATTCAGACCGAGGACAAGGTTAGACACCAACTTCATTTTGGCTGCGTTGCCGCTCACCCCGACATAAAACACGTTTTTGCCGAGAGCAGGCCAAAGATCATGGCAGGCCTCAAATGCGTTCTGCTGGCCGCTGACGATGACCGTGGCGTCGCCCTGCCGCGTCTGTTCACTGGAACCAGAAATCGGTGAATCCAGATAACTTGCCCCGACTTCCGCCAGCCTCTGTTCCCAGCTGACACTTTGTTCCGGGGCACCGGTCGTCGTGTCGATCACAATCTGCCCGTTTCGCAAACTGTTCTTCAGACGCTGCAGGACCGCTTCCACCACGTCGCTGGAATACAGACTTACAATCACGCGGTCACAGTCGGCAAGCGGATTGTCACTCCACACGGCTCCGCGATCCACAAGCGGCTCAGCCTTTTCTGGAGTGCGATTCCAGACGTACGGAACGAATTGATTTTGAAGCAGCCGATCGACGATTGCCGTGCCCATCAATCCCAGCCCAATCACACCAACTCGCAGATCAGATTCAATCGACTTCATGGGCAACAACCACTCGCGTTGAAAAAGGTGTCTGGAACTTTGGAGGCATCAGAAATAACGCATGAGTCTGATGCTGGAGAGTTCCAGACACCTTTTTCAACTTCTCATGGGCAAATCGTCTCATGCAAAAAGCCCACACGGTGCAACTGCGCCGTGTGGGCCTGAATCTATTCTTTCCGCAGCCAGGAACGAGGCAACGGCGAGCGGCTGGGCGTCAGCCCTCCGTGTGTTCATGCGCGGACCACGGAGGGCTCACGCCCAGCCGCTCGCCATTGTCAATTCACACCGCGTGAAGAATCAGTCTCTCCGGTAATCGTGCCCGTTGCCGCCATCGACAATCCGCACTCTCTGCGTTGCTATTGACGTCGCACTCGACCAACTATTTTCCAGTCTTTGCTGTCTGCAGGCTTCGCAGAAGTTCCAGATAGTCGATGCTGATGTTGACCAGTTCCTTGTTGTAGAAATCTTCCGGGAAGATGTCCTTCTTTTCGCCGCCATTGGCTTGCTTGATCGCTTCTTCTTCTTCCTTTTGTTCCTGTTTCATTTCTTCTTCTTCGGCTCGTAAAACGCTCTCATTCAGTGAGATTGTCTTATCGTTCTTCCGCTCAAGGTACTTGGCGATCAGTCGGTTGATCTGCGTAAAATCCTTGTCTGTGGACAGCCGCGTTTCGCTGGTCTGCTGAAGCTGCGACACAATGGCGTCCGTGACCTGGGCAGAAAACGGCGAATAGCTGGCACGCGTGATGCGGTCGAATTCCAGTGCGTTGTCCAGAGAGTCTTCACCGATCTCACGAACGTTCAGCAGTGACGGAATTACCACATCGGACGTGACACCCTTTGTCTGAGTGCTGTCGCCGTTAACGCGATAAAATTTGCTGATTGTCAGCTTCAATGCACCATGCGCCTGTGATGAGAACAAGGACCGGCGATCTACCACATCAACCACGTTCTGAACGGTACCCTTGCCGTGCGTCGTTCGGTCGCCAATCACGATGCCACGACGGTAGTCCTTGATGGCTCCGGCAAAAATTTCAGACGCGGACGCTGAAAACCGATTGCAGACGACAACCATTGGTCGGCGCCAATACATATCCGGATCCTCGTCATCAAATGCCTGAACTCCGGTGTCTGGTTCCTTGACCTGCACAATTGAACCTTTGGGAATGAACAGCCCGGAAACCTCAATCGCTTCCTGAAGCGCACCGCCGCCATTCCACCGCAGATCGACGATCAAAACCTGAACATCCTGCTTGTTGAATTCGTCAAGCACAACTTTGACGTCTCGCGCGGTGCTCTTGAAGTTACCACCCTGAGTTGCACCACGGAAATCGCGATAAAATGCCGGAATGCGGAGAATGCCGACCCTCGTCTTGCGGCCATCGATCCATTCCGATGATTCCAGAATCTTGCCTTTGACTTCATCTTCAGTGATTTTCACTTCGGTGCGAGTCAGTTCGTAGATCTGAGTCCGGCGTTCGATGCCGGCAGTTTCTTCTTCGTCTGCTTCTTTAGGTTTCAGAACCTTCAGTTTGACTCGAGTGCCCTTCTTGCCGCGAATCATGTCCACGACCTTGGTGAGTTTCATTTCAATCACATCGACAAAAGTGTCGGACGCATCAAATGAGACCCCAATGATTTTGTCGCCCTTTGTCAGACGACCGTCAGTCGCTGCCGCGCCACCTTCTATGACTTCTTCCACGATCGTATAACCATCGTCATATTTCAGTCGCGCGCCGATGCCGTCGAGTTTCAACTCCATGTCGATCCGGAAATCTTCCAGCGTCTGCGGAGACATGTATGTTGAGTGTGGATCCAGACAGTGTGTCATCGAGGACAGATACAGTTCCAGAACTTCGTGTGCTTCCGTCTGATCCAGAAAGACCTGATTGGTGTGATAGCGTGTGTGCAGCCGCTTGCGTGCTTCAACAAGATCAGTGTCGTCCATTTTCAGCATCAGCAGATCGAATTTGATTCGCTTCCGCCAGCGTTCATCCAGTTCTTCTTCGTTGGCCGCCCAGGGGATGTCCTTCGCGTCACGAATCAGTTCTTCATCAACCGTGAAGTCATGTTCCACATCGATCAATGCGTCCAGTTTTGCAGCGCGGACGTCCATGCGGGATCGGAAGCGTTCGAATACGTCGGCAGCAAACTTCACGTCGCCCTTGAGAATTTTGTCGTCCAGATTCGTCTTTTCAGTCGCAAATTCATCAATGTCGGACTGCAGCAGGTACAGCTTTTGCGGATCCCAGATTTCGAGATACCGATTCAGCAGTTTTTCTGACAGAGCATCGTTGATTTCCGGATGATTGATGTGCCGATTGGTCACCATCGATGCCACGATCTGCGCGGTCTTGCCATCTTCAGCCGTGAGGACAATCTCGTCCGCCACCGTCAGGGAATCGGGAACAGATATCACGAACGCCAGCAGCAAAGTGCAGCGACTGACGGTTCTGAGCGTTGCCATTCTAACTTTCCTTCGACAATCAAAGGGTCGGGACGGGAACAGCCCGGCCCGCAGGATCATCATGATTAAAGGGATACAAAACGTCTGGCTGGAAAGTGATTCTTCACGATCCGGATGCAACACGCAATCCAATCGTAGACCAGTCATCGGCTTTGTCGCAAGATCGTCTCGGGCCTGGCGACGGTTTTTTCAGGCATTCGGCGGTTCACGGCGATCAACGCGGAAGAGCGACTTTTGAACGATTCGCCCGGACTGTGAGCGTCCCGACCATCTGCTCGGGTGAGCCAGCAACCAGTTTTTCGTCCTCAGCTGCATACGAAAAGATGAGAGAAGTCTGCTGGCCCGATTTTGCGGTGCACAGAAAATAGTCCCAGATCAGAGTTTTGTCGTTGGCCTTTCCAAGAGCCCGGACATGATGAACTCGCCAGCCGTTGATGTCGTCGTGGATTTTTGACGCCTTGACCGCACCCTTTCGCTCCGCAAGCGCGGTCTGCACTTCGTCAAGATATTCCTGTTCGGACGTTGTTTCTCCGGCCGGAACCGACGGTGACGGTGAGATGTTACATTGAGCCACCAGCGATCCGTCATGCATCATCCGCAACATCGCCATTTCGGCAGTTTCATGAAAGACGTGCCAGTTGCGATTGTGAAGCAACAGGACTTGCCCCGGTGTCGCGAGAGTCAGCAGCAGTTTTTGGCCATCCGGAACTTGCTCAGGCATCGTGTCGGGCAGATTACTGGCCGGTGCGGCGAACGATTGAGTCCACGCGATCGTGGCGTTCACGTTGAGTCCCGGACTGAATGGTCCCGGCTCACGCTTTTCCGACTGCACGGCTTTGAAAGACCGAATCAACCGTTGCGCACGATCAAATGTCAGTTCACCTTTCAGCGTCACTTTTGTTGCAGAACCTGTGACAGCGCCTTCTGCTGTGCCTTCAAATGTCACCACGGCTTCGCTGGCCGTGAGTGATTTCAGTTGGCAGGTTGCTGATTGCGAAACTGCTGCGTCTACGCCGACCAACATCGGGATCACCCAGGAATCCGCGTTCCATTTTTCGTCCTGATCTTTCAGATTCCTTGCCGGCAGCAGTCCCGCTGCCACGATTGGATCGCAGGGGATTTGCAGCAGATCCACCTGCGGTCGAGTGAGCCGCACATCGGGACTCAGCTGCAGCAGCTGATACTCGGCACCGTAAAGATGAATCAGTCGGGCCTGTGGTGGCAGGACCACGGATGTCGCATGATCTTTGCCGACAATAGATTCTGTTTCGGCAGTTCCAAAACGTCGGACGCCGCGCACTGCCAGTGGGCCGGTCGCGTCGGAAGGAAAGCGTCGCTGGTCAAATACAAATTTTCCGGAACTGTTGAGATTCCATTCGGACGTACCTTTTTGCGACGGCGTCAGCAGTGTGCCTTCAATCTTTAAGGCATATTCAACGTGCGTCGTGCGCTGTGGATCAGCAGGATCAGCGAGCAGAAATCCGTCCGCCGCAGGGATGCCCGTTTTCTCATCCGCCCATGCGCGGAGCGACAGTCCGGTATTGAAGATCATTACTGAACTGACGGCCAGCGTCAACGACATCAGGCAAACTGTTGATTTGCCGCAACTTTCCGTAGTCATCACTTTGCCACTCCAATTGGCTCTGAGATTTACGCGTAACGCTGTTCCCCAAAATACGCGACATTCGAGGACCCATCTTTCAACGCATCTTTTCGAGATTCCCGAATCCCCGCAAGGGCGAATTGAAAACATCCCGCAGCCCACATTCACGATGGGTAGGATCGAGTCTGTAGGCCGGACCAAACATTGAATGTCAGTAGCCAAAACCTGCGTTTCCTTTTGCGGGCTTTGCGATCTTTAGCGGCCATTCACAAATCCAGGTAACCGTTCACGACTCAGAACGAAACCTGTGCCAGCAACCACAGATGAACACAAATTGACACAGATAGAAATCAATAATCAATCTGTGTTCATCCGCGTCCATCTGTGGTTGATACTGTCATTCTCGAAATGTCGTGAACGGTTACCAAATCCAGACACACGTCACGGAGCACCTGGTGTTTGCCGCAAAGGAACGCAAAG
>CAZFDW010000435.1:0-6129 GCA_964517865.1 uncultured Chitinophaga sp. | reverse complement strand
AGTGATTCAAGGATTGTGGCCTGATCAAATCCGCGAATCAAATTCGTCGGAGCGAACGGCACCGGTGCCAGAGGAGTTGGATTCCCGGAACAGTTAGGCCCGTGACATGGGGGCACGGGCATCCCGTCAGGAACCTTGCTTGACGCATGATTTTCGTTGTGGTCATTCATCGAAAACGATGAATCGGTGACCTGTTTGCCGTTGCGGTACAGATAATTTCCACACGATGCGGACGCCGTTGACGACCAAGCCAGCGCCATCGAGATCAACGCAACCGCCATCAAGACACGCTGAAGCGACAGCCCTGGACGTCTTGCGTCCGGCTGTGCTTTGGCATGAATTGCGGCATGAAAGGACATGAAAGTCTCAGGAAACTAATTCGACAACAAAACACGCAGTCACTTGCCGCTCCTTCGGACCAACGAAGAGTATACGCCAACCGATTCTCATTTTGCGAGTGAAATTCCTGGAGAATTTTCCCAGTGTCTCGATCTCATCCGTACGGCGAGATTGCCTGCCGATCGATTGCTACTGGCGGCAGTCTGCTGCTGCTTCTCTTTTAGCTTCCTCCGGTTTCTTCTCTGGCTCGGCGAAGACGTTCTCCTGCTCCAGCGGAAGCTGAAAGGCGTCGGCGACGCGGGTCATGTAGTTGCACCAGGCAATGTACCAGATGATGTCTACCGCCCGCTCTTTTCCAAAAGTGGCCACCAGTTCCTCAACATCATTATCTGCCACTTCTGCCGGATGCTTTGTGAGTTTGTAGGCGAACGAAAACGCAAGCGCCTCAGCGGGCGGGAACTCCGACCAGTCGCCGTCAGCAAGTTGTCGGGTGAGTTCTTTGATTCTTTCTGCCTGAAGGCCCGCGACCGCGAGCAGCATTTCGCTGTGCCCCATTCAGTAGAAGCATTCATTGCTCCGCGTGACGACCCAGAATACCGAGTTCGCGAAGACCCGGTCGAGCATCGCCTCGTCACGGAATACCTGCATCAAGCGGAACCAGCCCCCTGTAAGCTGCGGCTGATACCCGACACTGACGTTGCTCCAGATGATCTTCTTCGTTCGTTCTCTCGTATCGGGCGGCAGGCTGTCCAGCCGCGACACTTCCGGGAGCGCGATCCGCGGGCTGCGGTTCTGTTGCCGATTGAGTGCCTTCTCCAGTGCGGAAAAATCCTGCTGACTCCAGTCGACCCGTGCCGTGCTGTCGGAATTTGTCGCCATCGAAAGTACTTCTTCCCACGCTCGCCGCGGTGGAACTGCCACTTCGCCCTGCTGCCCAGGATCGATCTTCAGTTCCACCGGAGGCAGCGGGCCGTCTGCCTCGAGCTCCACGTCCAACGCCAGGAATAGACGATTCTCAAAATTTGCGAAGGCCACTGTATGCACGATGCCCACGAGCTGCTCAGTACCGAGTTGCCCGATCAGGGCCGCGACCTGATTGTCGCTGACCTCGTGGCCGGCCAGGGTAAGCTGGCGTGCAAACTCCACGACTGCCCGGTCCGCTTCGGGGAGTGTTTTCCAGGCTGCAGTACTCAGCAGAAGTTCATCGTCGCTGACTCCGGCGCGCCGCAGGTCGGCCTCGGCACACTTGCGGGAATACTCGCAGCCGATCGCATCCGCCACTGCCCAGCGGAGCTTGCCTGCCAGTACAGGGCCGACGGGATTTTTGGCACGATGGAGATTATCCAGTTCGATGAGCGCGGCTGTCGCCTTGGGGAGCGGCTCCACCAGAATTCGAGCCCAGCATGGCAGGGGTGGCCGCTCCTGCGGGATGCGTTGCCAGGCAGTGGCCTTGTCAGTTGCGGGAAAGCGAGGCCGCGGGTCCTGAGCATTCACCATACCACCTCCCAAAGGAAACAGAAACGCGAGAAAGCTAAGTGCGATTGTATTCCGCAACATCGAATTGCTCCAGTATTGATCAGTATGGCTAAGGCGATTCACAATACTCTTACCAAACGGCAGCGTTCAGCCACCACCGACGCCGCTGGCTTTGTCGTAGTCCTGTTTGCGAAACACCATCAGTGGATTGTTGCCGATCACAAGGAAAGTGTCTTCTTGTTCTGCCGGGTCGTTTGCCAGTTTCATTCTGACGATGAAGGCTTTATGTTGGTCGAGTTGTTCATTCCGGATGACTTCGAACCTCTCCAGCGTCTCACCAGCCTGCCATCGGGCGTCGTAGGTATCGATCGGAACCTTGTAAGAAGTGACAGGCCCGTGAGCCTGTCCATCCTGCCATGCCTGTAACGCGGCGTTGAGTGCTTCTTTGGCACTGGCTTCGGACGGGATGTATTTGGCTTCGCCGCTGCCACCGCATCCGGTCAGGGAAAACATCAAGGCTGAAAACAGGCATGCTGCAATGACGCTGGAGGGGTAATTCTGCATGGTCGATGGACTCCGAGAGGTCGTCGTAGAAATGGTTAAGAATCAAAGACATGTGATCGACGAAAGCAATATCATTCCTTTGAAAACGCAGTGATTTGTCACTGATAGATTGATGGGTTGTGTGCCACTGGCTCTGCCAGTGTTTCATGCCGATGGAGTGCACTGGCAGAGCCAGTGGCACACATCAAAGCACGGTTGACAGTGCATTGGTTGTTATGCGTCATGAGCTTAAACAAGTGACCCCTGTTGACGTTGAGTCCTGTCAATCTTCATCCATCGTCGTCGGCGAACATGGTAGAACAACACAGGCAGAAGCAAATCGATCACTTCATCCGCCAGGAGAATTCCTCCAAGTACCGGAGCTGCCATTGGTCGAATGACTTCTGCTCCAACGCCATCGCTCCACAGCATGGGAGCCAGACTCAGGATTGTTGTCGCTTCTGTGAGCAGCTTGGGCCGCAAGCGATGCACGGCTCCTGTCAATACGGCATATTTTAGTTCCGGCAGCGTCATGTTCTGCAGGCCGCCGGCGTTTTCGACGGCCTCCCGCAGATAGACCAGCATGACAATCCCGGTGGACGCAGCCATGCCGAAACAGGCGATGTAGCCAACTCCCACGGCGATGGAGAACTTGTATCCCAGCAACCACTGACACAAGACGCCACCAGCCAGGGCTCCAGGCGCTGACAAGAGCATGATTGAAGCGTCGGTCCAGTCACGGTACGTCACGTAGAGGATACCGAAGATCAGAAGAAGAACTACCGGAATCAGGACCATCAGCATTTGCTGTGTCTCAGCCGCATGCTGAAACTGGCCTGTCCATTCGATGAAAACACCCGGCGGCGTGGCGACGCGACGACCGACCACCCGGCGTGCCTCATCCACAACATCAAACGCACTGCGACCTCGCACATTGAGCCGCACGTAGTTTCTCAGCCAGCCGTTTTCACTCTTGATCGTTGCCGGACCTTCCGTAACAACAACATCCGCAATCGCGTCGAGAGGAACCGTCTGCAGCGATGACCCCGGTCTTCGGGGGCCCGCGTCAACCTGATAACACGGAATCCGGAGTCGTCGCAATGTCTCTTCATCCTCCTCCACTGCTGTTGGGGCAATTCGCAGCCTGACAGGAATGCGTCCGCGATCTCCGGAAAAATCGGTGATCACACGACCGGACAGAGCGAACTCGATGGTGGCCTGCAGATCGCTGATCGCAACGCCACGCTCTGCCACACGTTTCAGATCCGGGATAATCTGAATCTGTCCTTTACCCCGCACAGGATCAGCAACAATATCCGCAGCGCCGGGAACGTCTTTGAGCACTGCAGCAATCTCTTCCGACGTCTTCACAACATCGTCAAAGTTGCGTCCAAGAACTCGCACACCGATTTCACTGTTGATGCCGGTCGCCAGCATGTCAACACGGTTTTGAATCGGTCGAGTCCAGACATTGGTCCATCCGGGCATCTGAAGAGCCTGATCCAGTTCCCCGCCGAAACCACCAAGACTGTCCGGGTCGTGGGCCACTAACAGGATCGATCGGGAATACTTGTCCTTCAAAAGCTGCCGCAGCGCGTCAAATCGTGGATGGGGATCCACGACTGGCAGTTCGGCAGCTGGCGCGAGCCCATGAGCATGTCTTCCGGCCTCATCGGATTTGACCACATGAGGCCTGGGGGGCGCATTACGAATGGCCCGAATCTGCGTCTGCACAGCGCGCAGGTCGTCATCCACGATCGCTATTCTTGTGAAGCACTCGTCACTGACAAGCTGCAGCCATGTTGGAACCGTTCGCACATGGAGAACGCGATTCAGATCTGCGGTATGCTGAGCCCATCGCCGAATCAAATCCTTCCGGACGACCTTCAGAATCCGCTCCTGCTGTGTCGATGCGGCAAGGCCAAAAGCCCCGCGTGCTGAATCTGCCAGCGTGGCCACAAAGCCACGCTCAGGTTGTGCCCCGGATTGCTCGGAGAGGACTCCGCGATTCTCCAATGACGCCTGAACACGTCGCAAAACGGACGAGACTGTTTCGAGGCTGAGAGTCATTTCCAGGTCTCGCTGAAATTCCGGCGGCAACTCACTGAGAACGCTGGCGACGTCGCCGGTTTCAAGTGGCCGTGAAAGCAACGCAGACTGCTGCCAATTGCGGCCCGCTTCTTCAATCAGAGTGCGACACAAATCTTCACGTAACTGCTGCCGAAAGATCTCTGTCTGCTGAAACGCGGTCTCTCGTTGCACTGCATCAAAACGAAAGGCAGAGGCGTCGATAATTTCCGCCTGCACTTCCGTCGAAACCGGTTCAATCAGACCTTCATCAGAAAGTCGTTGCAGAAACTCCGACGTGATTTGAACAGCGTCACCTCTGACAAGTCGCCGGCGCGGCCAGAATTCGCGAGGCCGAAATTCGATCATCGACTCAATCATGTCCAGCGGCGCGGGATCGAAGGGCGTTTCCGCGCGGCCCGCCTTTCCGGTCACCATCTGCACTTCAGGGAACCTGCACAGCACCATATTGCGAGCTTTCAGATCATCTGCCGACTGAGTGATCGATGCGCGGGGCACCGTGATCGGCATGTCCATGACAATGCCCTCATCCAGCGGCATTCGCATTTCGGTGCCAAGTGGCGTCATCGTGCTGCGAGCGACCAGTGCGACAATGACCAGAGCCATGATTCCAAGGACTCGTCCTGCACGCGACTGCAGGAACAACAGGACACAAACGAGCGTCGCAAACAGGATTGTCCGAAATGCAATTTCACTTCCCAGCGGAGCAGCAGCAAGAATCAACGTGACACACAGGATCACGATCAGCGGAGCAGGGCGGTCCATCAATGACATTAAGACAGGTCGATAAACAGTGACCACGCCCCTTACGATTGCACTGTCGGTCTCGTCTCTTATGCGGCCGCGAACGAGGATCGTGCAGAGAACCGGAACAAGAGTCACAGCAAGCACCGCCGCTGACAGCAATGCCAGTGATTTTGTCCATGCCAGAGGGCCATACATATGGCCATCGATTCCCTGCAGTGCAAAGACCGGCGTGAAAGAAACGAGCATCACCACAATAGAATAGAACACTGGGCGACCAACGGTCTGACATGCGGCGACAACCACATCCCGGACATCTCCGCGAACGGGCTGATCGGTAAATCGAATCCGCAGTCGGTGCATCACGTTTTCTGTCAGTACGATGGAAGAATCGACAAGGACGCCGATCGAAATCACAATCCCGGCCAGCGACATGATGTTGGTCTGGATATTGACAATCCCCGCAGCACGCAAAAGACTCATTGCGAGGAACGTTCCGAGCACACAGAACGGCAGCGAGATGGCGATCACCAGCCAGGCACGAAAATGCTTCAGCACAAGCAGGACACACACCGCCGCGATCAACAGAGCCTCCACCAAGGTCCGTGTCACAGTCGAGACCGCACCACTGATCAGGGATGTTCGATCGTAGCACGGCACGAGCCGAACACCGCTCGGAAGCCCTTCGGCAACCTGAATCAGGCGATCCTTCACACGCTGTGTCACGCTAAGTGAATTATGTCCGTAGCGGAGATGGACAATGCCGGCAACCGCTTCGGAGCCTTCCTTTTCAAACATCCCCCGTCGAGGAGCAGGACCAATCGAAACACTTGCCAGATCCCGCAGTGGAACGGCGTGACCGTCGCGCGAAGGAATGAGCCGCTGCTCCCAAATCTCCTGAGTTGCGCGCGAATTTTCCAGAGCATCATTGTCGTACTG
>CAZFDW010000434.1:0-6130 GCA_964517865.1 uncultured Chitinophaga sp. | reverse complement strand
CCCGTCGTGGGGCAGAATCAGTACCTTCAGCTTTTTGCGACTCAACTGCAGCATCAGGATCCGCTTGAGCCTTCGAAACAGGAAGACTTCCTGGCACAGCTGGCGCAGTTTTCGTCCGTGGAGAGTCTGCAAAACATGAATACGCAGTTCGCGGGACTGAGCAGCAAGATGGACAGCCTCATTGAGGTCTCACGAGGCAACAGTTCCCTGTCCGCCCTGCAGACGCTCAATGCGGGGGCCGGGTTGCTCGGTAAAAGTGTGCGTTACGGTGCTGATAGTGCTGATGTCGGCGTGGTGGATCAGATTAAGCCTGATAACGGATCGATCCTTGTACGTATTGGCGATCAGTTCGTACCAATCGCCAACATTGTGAGTGTGGAAGAGAATTCGGCAACGAGCCTTTTCTGAGACGCCTGCCCGACAATTCAAATGCAGCACTATCGATATCTTTAACCGAGCTTAATTCACAAACGGAAACTGAATAATGGCCAATTCACTTTTGACGGGTATCTCAGGTCTTCGCGGTCATCAGAAGATGCTCGAAGTCGTGGGTAACAATCTTGCCAACCTGAATACGACGTCTTTCAAGACTTCGCGTGTGCTCTTTTCGGACCTGATGTACGAAGTTCAGCGCGGTGCGTCATCCTCGTCCTCCGGGCTGCTGGCCAGCGTAAATGCAGTGCAGATCGGCACCGGTAGTCGCTTGTCGCAGGTCGCCAAAGATTTCCAGCAGGGAAATCTGGAAGCCAGCGGTAAGCCGTTGGATCTTGCAATCGACGGCAGCGGATTTTTCGTCACGAAGTCTGGCAATAACATGTACTTCACACGCGCAGGTGCTTTCTCACTTGATCAACAAGGATTCCTGTCAGATCCGGCGACGGGAAATCTAGTTCAGCGATTCGGGACGCTCGGTGAGCCCGACGGAATCAATCCGTCGTTTCAAACTTCGGGTGATTCGCGCGTGTACATTCCAGTAGGAGCAAGCATTGCGGGGAGGCCAACGCAGCAAATCACTCTGTCAGGTAATTTGTCATCGTTCGCCATCGGCCCAGTCTCGCAACGCATTTCCACCGCAGCGTCTTTCCAGGAAGGTGGAAGCCCTGCCTCACTCACAACAAAACTAACGAGCCTGGATGGCTATTCGGGAACTTATCTCGCTGGCGATAAGATCGAAATCAACGGGCAGAAGAAAGACGGTACCAGCCCCGATGTAATCGAGCTGACAATTGATCCTGCGACGACGACGCTGGGAGACCTGATAGCAACGCTGAACACGGCGTTTCCTGGGTCAACCGTGCAGCTCGATGCAAACGGAACAATTGTGGCAACGGATAACACGCCAGGTCCGTCCATGCTCAACATCATCCTGCGAGACAAGCTCGGAAACTCCGGAAGCAATGAATTTGATTCGCACAAGTTCCTTAAGCGGGATATCGGCAAGGTAGGTGACAAAGTCCTGCGTACCGCTGAACTCTTTGATTCCAGCGGTGCACAACACATAATCAGTCTTGAGTTTACGAAACAATCGGATGGGGCGTGGAACATGAATGCTTCGATTGCTCCCGATGACGGTATAATGCTTGATGGTGAAGTCAACGGCCTGACATTTCTCGACGACGGCACATTTGCGCAGGTATCTGGAATCGGTCTCGGAGATGCGAAAATCGAAGTCCAATTTGCGGGTCAGTCGTCGTCGCAGAGCATGGATCTTACGTTTGGCGAGCCTGGAACGATTACCGGGTTGGGCCAGCTAGGATCAGCTTCCGCCGTCGAAGTCAGCCAGGACGGATTCGCCCCTGGAGAACTCAGCGACGTGAATATCGATGCCGACGGACAAGTATTTGGGCTGGGTTCAAACGGTCTTCAAATCGCAATGGGACAGTTGGCCATTGCGTCATTTCGAAACAACGACGGATTGGTGTCAACCGGCGGCAATTATTTTCAGGCGTCTCTCGCGAGCGGCGACCCTGAAGTCGGAACGGCGTTGACGGGAAGTCGCGGAGCTCTGCGTTCCGGGCAACTGGAAGGGTCCAACGTCGACCTGGCACTGGAGTTCACGCGACTGATCATCGCTCAGCGTGGTTTTTCGGCCAATGCAAGAACGATCACCGTGACCGATCGTGTGCTGGAAGAATTGACGAACATTATTCGTTAACAGATGATCTCCCGCTACGGTTGCAATTCGCAGGTGAACACGGAATGATTGAGGCTCCCGCCTCGATTCCGTCTCCTTCTGTTCGAAGTCTGCCCATGATTTCCTGCCTCCGGCGAAATGCCACGATCGCCTGTCTGCTGAGTGTTCTGTTTGTTCCTGCAATAGCCTTTGCCGACGACTGGAAGACGCTGTCCGTCCCGGATGCCTGGCGCAGCGTTCCCGGCGGCGACCTGGCTCCGATCGACGGCTATTCATGGTATCGCACACTCGTCAAAGTGCCGCCGGAATGGGATGGCCAGCAGTTGACTCTGTTTCTCGAAGCACTTGATGACGCTCGATCCGCGTATGTGGGTGGTCAGTCCGTCGGAGCGACCGGCACGTTTCCTCCTCAGTTTCGCAGCGGGCTGGGTGAACGTGGTCGCTATGTGGTTGATTCCACGTTGGTAAAGGGCGGAGGGTTTCTGGCGGTTGCCATTCGAGTCTACCAGAATGATCCGCGACCGAATTTCAATGTTGCTCCCCCGGTGCTGATGAATGAAACGACGAAGCAGGCCGTGCGAATGGAAGGCGTCTGGCAGTATCGTCCCGGTGACGATGCCACATGGGCGACCGCGACAGCCGCAGATTTTGGATTTGATGCCAGTCAACCGCTCAGTGATTCAGACGCAGTCACCAAAGGCGTGTTTCTCAAAACCGACGCCGTCGATGATATCGAAAAATATGTGTCTCGCCGAAATGGTGATACGGAACCGCTCAGCCCGGCCAAAGCCGTCAAGCACTTCAGGACTCCGGATGATCTGTCAGTGCAGTTGGTGCTGGGCGATCCGGATATTGCTCAGCCGCTCTTCATGTCCTGGGATGAACGCGGTCGCCTATGGGTCATGGAGTATCGGCAGTATCCGGATATTGCGGGCCTGAAAATGGTGAGTCGCGATACGTTTCTGCGTTCGGTCTATGACAAAGTTCCGCCCGCGCCGCCCAATCACGATAAGGGAGCTGACCGCATCAGCATTCATGAAGATACAGATGGCGACGGGGTCTATGACAAGCACAAAATCTTCGTTGATGAGCTGAATCTTGCGTCCTCCTTTGCGATCGGGCGCGGCGGCGTGTATGTCACAAATCCGCCCTATCTGTTGTTCTATCCGGACAAGGACAAAGACGATATTCCCGATGGCGATCCGGAAGTACTGTTGGAAGGATTCGGCATCGAGGATTCGCATTCCGTGATCAACAGTCTGCGATTCGGTCCCGATGGCTGGTTGTATGGGGCTCAGGGCAGCACAGTAACGGGCGTCGTGAAGAAACCCGGCACGAGAGATCAGCCAGTACAATCGCTTGGCCAGTTAATCTGGCGATACCATCCGGAGAAGCACATCTACGAAATCTTCGCGGAAGGCGGAGGCAACACATTTGGTTGTGAGATCGATGCGAAAGGCCGCATCTTTTCCGGGCATAACGGCGGCGATACGCGTGGGTTTCATTATGTGCAGGGCGGATACTATCGCAAGGGCTTCGGAAAACACGGGCCGCTGTCGAATCCATTTTCGTTCGGCTTCTTCGAAAACATCAAGCATCACAGTGTCGCGCGGTTCACCCACAATTTCATTATCTACGAAGAGAACACTTTGCCGCAGCGCTTTCGAGGCCAGCTGTTCGGCATCGAACCGCTTCAGGGACAGGTCGTGCTGAGCAACTTCAAGCCGTATCAGTCGTCATTTGAAACAGAAGACATCGAGCGGGTCCTGACGACCGATGATCCGTGGTTCCGCCCGGTCGATATCAAAGCTGGCCCCGATGGTGATATCTACATCGCCGACATGTACGAACAGCGCATCGACCACAGCAGCCATTACGCCGGTCGAATTGATCGCACAAACGGCCGCATTTACAAGCTTACTCACAAATCCGGCGAGCGGCAGGGCGTCAGCCCTCCGAGTGCAGGCGCATCCACCATCGACCTCATCAAACTCCTCGACCATCCCTCAAAATGGTATCGTCAGACTGCCATTCGACTCCTTGGCGATCGCAATGTGCCCCGACTCTCCGAGGCGGGTTTGCTTGCGGGACAACTCACCACCGAACTCACAGCCGCAACAGGCCAGTCCGCACTCGAACGCCTCTGGGCACTCAACGCCTGCGGAGGCCTCACGGACGAAGTTGCCATTAAATTGCTCATTCACCACGAGCCCTTCGTGCGGGCATGGACCGTACGACTGGTCTGCGATCCAAAATCTGTGTCTGCAAATGTTGCCGCCGCGATTACACAAGCTGCCAGCATGGAACCGTACATCGACGTCCGGAAGCAGATGGCATGTTCCGCGCGACGCTTGCCGCCAGAACTTGCTTTGCCGATCATCCGTGAACTGCTGCACTTTGATGAAGACGCCGCCGACATTCACCAGCCGCTCCTGATCTGGTGGGCGATCGAATCTCAGGTGGGACGCACGACCATCAACGATATCATGCAGCAAGTGCTCGCCGATCCTGCTACATGGCAACGTCCGCTGGTCGCGGAGCACATCGCAGAACGCCTGATGAAACGCTATGCATTGGCGGGAACGCGAGAAGATCTGCTCAGCGCTGCGGCCCTCCTGAGCTCCGCGCCGGACAAGCCAGGTATCGATCGACTGCTCAAAGGTTTTGAAGAAGCGTTTCAGGGCCGCAGTCTCGCAGGGATTCCGGATGAACTGATCAATGCACTGGCGAAGAGCGGCGGTGGCTCACTTGCACTGCGGTTCCGACAGGCGCAGCCGGATGCCGTTGCGGAGGCCGTGACAACAGTTCGCAACGCCGCCGCAGCGCCCGACGTCCGCCGCCAACTGATTGAGATCTGCGGCCAGATTCACACAGCCGATCTGCTGCCCATGCTGCTGGATCTTGTCAGACATGAACAGAATCCCTCCGTGCTGGCCACGACATTCACCGCTCTACAAAATTATGATGCCGCCGAGATTGCGAACGATGTGACGGTACGCTTCGCCGGATTGTCCGAAGAACCACAACTCGCCGCTGAAGCACTGCTGGTCAGTCGCACAGCCTGGTCAAGACAGCTGCTCAGCGCCATCGATGCGGGAACGATTGCCAGGGAAAAAATCAGCAACTCTGCACTGCGCAAAATGCTGCTGCACGGAGACGATGCCATCAACGCCGCCATTACAAAACACTGGGGAGCAATTGCCACCCTGTCGCCCGCTCAGGTGCAGGCGGAGACTTCTCGTCTGAACTCCGTCCTGTCCGCCGGTTCCGGCAATCCGCGAACCGGCAAGCAGTTGTTCATGCAGAACTGCGGCCGCTGTCACTTGCTGTTCGATGAAGGCGGTCGCATCGGTCCGGACCTGACTCCATTCGCCCGCACCAATCTGGAGCGAATGTTGGTCAGCGTCGTCAACCCGAGCCTTGAGATCCGCGAAGGCTTTGAAAACTATGTGGTCGTCACGATCGATGGTCGAGTTCTCAACGGATTCCTTGCCGACAAAGACAGCCAGATCGTGATCCTCCGCGGCGTCGATGGTCAGAACGTGATCGTCAAAAAAGACGATATTGAAGAGATGCACGTGATTCCGCAGTCCGTTATGCCCGAGGGTGCCCTGAAGTTGTTTAGCGATCAACAGGTCCGCGACCTCTTCGCCTACCTGCGTTCGTCGCAGCCAGTGAATTACTGAAACTTGTGACACGCGGGATGCAGTGAATCGCGGTTTTGCTAGCCACGAAGAGGCACAAGAGGCACAAAAAAATCGCAGGGCGGCAATCGGCATGGGGGACTCGAAGCATCGACCTTTGTGGCTAGAACCAAAGGCACGCGCAATCGCGGTTTTGCTAGCCACGAAAAGTCACAAAAGACACGAAGGAATCGCAGGACAGGAATTGGTACGGGGGGTTCGGCGAATCGATCCAGCACTCCGTTGGCGAAAAGCGAGGTAGTCTCTGTCACTGTTCGTTTTTGTGTATCTTGTGCCTCTTTGTGGCTAGAAC
>CAZFDW010000433.1:0-6153 GCA_964517865.1 uncultured Chitinophaga sp. | reverse complement strand
TTGTCGCCAGGTTTCTCTTTAGGCCCTGCCTGCTTCGGATCTTCGCCGGGCTTTTGGGTACCCTGCTGATTGCCGGGCTTGTCGTCAGGTTTTGGACCAGTCTTCTCTGGATCAGCTGGCGAACCGTTGGATGTCTTTTCAGGTGTCTCTTCGGACGGTGGATCCGATTTTGGAGCGCCTTCCGTGTTCTTTGGATCATCAGTTCCTGAATTGGCGGGATCGTCTGTGGGTTGTTTCTTGCCGCCCGGTTCTACAGCGGGATCATTGCCTGAAGTTTTTTCATCGGTGTTGTCGCCAGGCCCTTTTTTCTCCTTTGTTGCCGCATCATCTGTTGGCGGCATTTCATCCGTCCGGTCCGGACGCGATTGATCAACGCGATTTTTTGATCCGGCGTTCGGATCGTCTTTCTTCACGTTATCACTCGATTCATCGACGCCAGGAGTTGGGCCCTTTTGCTCGTTTCCGTCGTCATTCATTGGCGTGTCGTTTGTCGGATCGTCAGCGTTCTTTTCGTTGCGATCATTTTCCTTGCCGCTTTCGCCGCGCTCGCCCGGATCGCGTTCAGGACGCTCCGTCTTGTCGTCGGCTCCAGGGCGACGATCTTCGCCCTGCGAACTGCCTTTGTCATCGTTGGTGTCAGAGCCGGGATCATTCCGATCGCGGTTCATCCGTTCGATGAGTTTCTGCAATGCTTTATCATCATCTGCACGGCGATCCTGTTGACGGCTGGTTGAACTTTCCTGTCCTGGTGATTTCTGTTCATCGCGCTGACTGGTCGCATCCGGATCGTTGCCGTTTTTCTGCTCGCCGCTACCGTTCTTCGGATCTTTCTGCTGACCGTCGCTGCCGTCTGTCTTTTTCGCTTCCGGTGATTGCTGTTGATTCGGATCGACGTTTGGATCTTCGTTCGGCATGGGCTCTTCGGTATTTTCATCAGTCTTCGGCTGTTCAGATGGCTGATCGTCACCTGGAGTTTGTGGCGTGTTGTTCGTGTCGTTCGGGTCGGTGTTTTGCGGCTCCCGCATCTGATCCTGCATCTGTCGATCCTGAGCCAATTGTTCCTGCACCTGCTGTTCGCTGAGCGGTGCTGTGATCTGCAGATTCAGATCACCGGTGCGCGACTGGTTTCCCAGTGGCGGGCGGTTATCGCGCGCTTCCAGATGAAACGTAACGACGTCGCCGGGAGACAGATTCAACGGCTTCAAGTGGAAGTCCCACGTACCAGTCCAGCGTTTTGTGAGTACTGATTGAAATGCGTCCAGAAGTACTTCTGACGGCTGAATCAATTTTCCGTTGACCGCATAATGCAGCGTCACGGAACGCAGCAGAAAGTCCGGATCTTCTGCTTCCACGAGCAGTGGCACAATAGCGTTCGCCGCAACCTGCAAATCTCGCGTGGGGTCAATCAGTTTCAGAACAGGCGGCTGATCTCGACGAATATCGACAGGATACACGGCGGGTTCAGGATCTTTTTGGCCTTCGGGATCTGTGACCTGAATCCGGTAGAACTTCGGGAACGTGCCGTCGGCGCGATGAGTCAGTTTCCAGTTGACCGACAATCTGGTGCCGTCGATCGCCATCTGAAGTTCTTCGCCGCGTACTGAAAATGCGTTATCGTCGGACATCTGGAGCACGGCTTCGCGCACCGGCTCGCTGCTTTCTGCGTGCAAAGTCAGAGTCGTGTCTTCCCATGCTTCGATGGCTCCAGTGGAATCTGTCCGGTCGGGCAGTTCCATATACGCAGGATACACATAATGGATTTCCGTCACTCGCGCGGTCGGCGGCTGTTCCACGGTGATGGAATAGATTTCCGACGTCGCATCACCGGCTTCGATGCGGTATGTCAGATCCTGTCGAATTCCCCGGTCGCTGTCACCGACCATCAGAATTCGAAAACGATGTTCGTCGTCGGTTGTCCGCATCGTCAAAGGCTCGTCCACAAACCGTCGATCCGCCGTTGAATACAGGACGCGGACTTCTTCGGGAATCACACCCGCGAGGTCCGCAACAAATTCCACATCCGATCCGGCAGGGACGAATGCGTTTCCCGGCTGCACGGCTTCGATCACGGTCCGCGTGGCGACACTGGTTTTTGTCAGCGTAAAAGGTCGCAACAGGCTGATAGATTTTGGACTGAGAACTGCGTACACGCACGTAATCAGCGTGATGATGAACAGCCCTGTGCCCATCCGCGTGAGCAGCCTGCGGTCGATCGCTTCATCAACATGTACGCCAGCCAGCGTGCTGGCGGCGCGTTTTTCCAGTGTGCGATGAATCGCCCCGTCAGACTTATGGCCAGCCGCCTGCAGATCAACGAGCGCCAGCAAACTTCCCTGGAGTTGTTCCGAAGATCGATCCAGCATGCGTGCGGCGTAGAGCGGATGAATGCGGCGAAACCAGGGACGCAGGACGTAGCGAAACAGAATCGCTCCGCACAGAATCAAAATTACCGCCAACACGATCGCTCGCGTCCACGCTCCGAAACCGCCATCAATGACCCAGTGATCAAGGAGCGTAAAGATCAGAACGTATCCAACCAGCAGCAGACCCGCAAGAACGCCCGCAGTCAGCAGATCGGTGGCTTTGATCCGGCTGCGCGCTTTCTCCAACTGGTACTGGATGAATTCATCAGCGTCTGCGTAGGAATGTTGAGTCTTATCCGAAACCGAAGCCACAGTGCTGATTCCTGTTGTAATTGGGTAGTGCTCTGTCAGGCTTTCATTGGTGGATTGTGTGCCACTGGCACTGCCAGTGCTCTCCAATTTCAGGAAACACTGGCAGAGCCAGTGGCACACATCATGACACAACTGACAGAGCAGAAAGTTCCCAGTGTACCGACGCAGCGGGATTTCTATGCGTTTCCCAAATTATTGGATTTTATCGGCAAACGTCCAATGCGGGCAGGAAAAACGGTACGAATATACCGATCGCACCAACTTCTACGGAAAAATGAAATAGAAAATCGTGATGAAGCATCGTAGCTGTGAAGTCGGGGTGTGGGCTCATGTGAGCCTGCCAGGACATTCACAAATCCGCTCCGGAAAAGATTTTGAACGGGAGTTCAGGCGAATGCAGTTTCTGAAGAAATCACTGTGCTTGATGCTGATTTTGGCGGTCGCCGTCAGCGTTTCTGCGGACGAGACGAAGGGCAAGAAGAAAAAAGAAAAGAAGGCGCCATCGCCGACTGCGCGATTTGTGGAGAACCTGGAACTGACGGACGCTCAGAAGGAGCAGGCAGCAGCCATCGATAAGGAGTTCGCTCCGAAGATGGCCGAAATTGAAAAGTCCCGCCAGGCGTTGCTCACCGATGAACAGAAAACAGCCGAAAAGGGCGCACGCAAGGCCGCGAAAGATGCTGGGAAAACGCCGGCAGAATCCCGCAAAGCCGTCGATGAAGCTCTGAAGTTGACGGACGAGCAGAAAACAAAGATGAAAGACATTCAGAAGCAAAACGCCGAAGTGAGTGGCAAGATTGTCGAAGCTCTGAAAAAGTTCCTCACCCCAGAACAAATTGAAAAACTTCCAAAGGTTGGCGGCGGCAAGAAGGGTGGGGAAAAGAAGAAAAAGAAAGATGCAGCGTAGTCTCTGCGGCAGATCTCCACATTTCAGGGACTTGATTCCCTTGATTCTGTGCGAACTCCGAAAGCCGTTTCTGCCACATCGCAGAGCGGCTTTTGTTGTTGACTCCCAGCATCTGGCAGACGGCATTGTCAATCGCTAAAATGCAGAATCGGGCTGCATCTGCCACCGCTGTAGGAAGAGGAGTTAACGTGTCAGGACAACAAAACACCTGCCCGCAGACCAGGGAACAGGTGGTTAATATGTACTTCCTTGAACATCGGGCAAAGTTGCTCGATGTGGCTGCATTTCTGGATCGAATTGATCGGGCTCAGCCCGGAACTGCCAGCAGCGATTTTCGTGAAACAGCACTGAAGCAGGCGATTGGAGTTCTGATCGATGGCCAACCTCAACGTGCAAGGCGAGTACTTGAACTACTCAGCGATGCGGCGGTCGAGATGCCTCAATCGGCTCACGGCATGAAAGGGGCATCCGGGGCTGTGAAGACAGCAGCGGGAGGTGCGACATGAGTGTGTTGAATACTGCAGATTGCCGGGGCTGAAACCCGGTGCGGTGATCGAAGCGGAAGCCCGAGTTTTCGTATCAGGTTCTGATTTCAGTTAATTCCGATCGAGCTGGAGTCAAAAAACCCGCTTGGTTTATTGCCGCTTGCGGACATGGTACACTGCCGCGAGTGGCGAGTTCGTGGGGAGTCACAGTCGCGTGGAATTCGCACATGCGTCTTTTGAGTAACTCCCGCAACAGGAATCAGGGCAACGATGCGTTACATCGATCCGCACATTCACATGGTGTCGCGTACCACCGACGATTATCAGCGCATGGCGCAGTCCGGCTGCATCGCGGTCACAGAACCCGCGTTCTGGGCGGGATTTGACCGATCAAGTGCTCAGGGGTTTGCCGACTACTTCCGTCAGTTGACCGAGTACGAACCACGTCGTGCTGCTTTATTCGGCATCAGGCATTTTACCTGGCTGTGCATCAATCCCAAGGAAGCCGACGATCCCGGATTCGCGCGGGAAGTCATTTCGATCATTCCCGAGTTTCTGAAATGCGACACGGTGCTGGGCATCGGCGAAATCGGACTCAACAAAAACACGAAGAATGAACTCATCATTCTGGAAGAGCAGATCGCACTCGCGGAAACTCACAACCAGCTTGTGCTCGTTCATACGCCGCATCTGGAAGATAAACGCAAGGGGACGCGGCTGATCATGGATGCACTCAGCGCCAGCAATCTTGATGCAGGGCGGATTCTGATTGACCATGTGGAAGAACATACGGTTGGCGAGGTGCTGGATCGTGGTTTCTGGGCCGGGATGACGCTGTACCCGGATACCAAAATGACACCTCAACGAGCAACGGATGTCATTGAGATGTACGGATCAGAACGCATCTGGATGAATTCCGCCGGGGACTGGGGCTGCAGTGATCCACTGGCGGTTCCGAAAGCTCGAGTGGAAATGTCACGTCGCGGCCATCCGATGTCACTGATTGACAAAGTGACGCTCGAAAATCCAATCACGTTTTTAAGTCAGTCGCCGAATTTCAAAGTGGATGTGTAAAGGATAGAGAAATGCCTATTTTTGAATACCAGTGTGAAGCGTGTTCCTGCAATGCTGAACTACTTGTCGGACGCAACGAAAAGCCTGCCTGCCCGAAATGTGGTTCAAAGAAAATGGAAAAACTGATGAGCGCAGCAGCTGGTCGAGTCTCCTCGGGAAGTGCCTTGCCGATGGCCTCATCCTGTCCACCACCTGAAGCCGGCCCATGCAGTCCTCACTGCTGCCGTCTGCCGATGGGTTAGTGTTACCCATTAAGTTTATTGAGCAGAATGGTTCTCAAGCGTTTAACCCTGAGCCGCAGGCGACGGCGTGACCGGAAGCTGTCGCCTGCGGCTCAGTACCTGTTACTGCAGAATCCACTCCCAGCGTCAACACGAACGATTCGACCTTATCCCTATGAATCAACCCACTGCTTCCGATACAACCGCCGCCGCATCGTGCGAGACCTTTGAGCAACTGGCTGCATCCCGTCGTGGCTGGATTGAACAGATTCTGAGGGTGTGGTGCCAACAGGCGTCCCTGAAGGATCTGCGAAAGGCTGAACAGGAATGGTTCGACATTGCGGGGCGAGCCGACGCTAATGCCACGCTGTGGACATGGGCCTGGGAGCGATTTCCGGCGATCGTGCATCCCGATCTGCCCGGTGTGCATGAAACGCACTTGATGGACGTACATCTGCGCGATGGTTCCAGGCTCAGCGGTTTCCCCGACGCTCGACAAAGCCTGCGTGGAATGCTGGTGCTTGTCGGGACCAATGTCGATGGTTCAATGATGACGCACGGTGCCGTTTCCATTGATCAGATTGCAAATGTGCGGCAGGCGGAATGATCGAATGTGGGATGGACATTCATGTCCGTCGCATGGCCGTGAAACACAGTCGCAGCCAAAGTTATTGTGCCCTGGCAGCCGATCGATATTGCGACGGTGCCTAGTGCTTTGTCAGGCTTTAAAAAAGGGGTCAGGAACGAATGGCGTTGTCCATGGGAATTTACGGGATTTTCGAGATATCCGC
>CAZFDW010000432.1:0-6161 GCA_964517865.1 uncultured Chitinophaga sp. | reverse complement strand
TCAAACTCCTGCAACCAAAATTCAAACACTGACGCATCCGTCGAAAGTCCCAGGTCCGCTGCGGAAACTCGTCGCACGCCGCCGCCGACTTCAGATACAAGTCGGAGGCCGTCTTCATGAGTCACCACAAGTCGACCCGTGTGCGCCGTGACTTCGGAAAACTGCAAAGTCGGAATCTTCTGAATGGCCCCTTCACCGGCTGCCGCGCCTTCGCCAGCTGCCGAAACCGCTTTGATTTTGATCAGACGATCATTGGTGAACGGCTGTCGGTAAGTCAATGTGACTCGTGTGTCTCCCGCGTTGTCCGGATCGTCGTCCAGAGTCCATGATTCAAGCCCCGTCGATTCAACGCTTGTCACTTCCAGTCGCGCAGGAACTCGCGCGACGACTTTGTTGATTGTGCCGCCGAAGACGCTGACACGGGAATCACTCTCCCAGCGAAGTGTTTCTTTCTGGACCTGAAGCTGTCCGTCTGTGCGGACAAACACCAGAGTCTGGGCTTCCATATCTTTCCGCTGCACCACCCAACGCAGTCGCACATCGGGGGCATTGCCGACGGGAACCACGTAGTTGGCGACCGCATCGTCGGCGGCCGGTCGATCCAGTTTCAGATCATTCACCAGCAGATGTCGTCCGGCCGGACAATTGACCGTGAGTTGTACGGCCGGCACCACTGGCAACTGAAATGCCGCCGTGCGGTCACTGCCCAGCGTGGCGAGTTGAGTGGACATGGTCACAATCGCTGCGAATTCACCGACCTTGTCGTGTGCAAAATACAGGGCCGTTGGATCGGCGGGATCACGCCCGATGAGCGCGGGCTGACCGTCGATTTCGAATTTCTCGACCAGCATGTTTCCAGCTCGCAGGTGCAGCATCTGCCAGCCTTCTGCATACTGCCGGATCTTGAGTTCCATCTGCACCGTAGCCTGCTGATCGCCCGGTGTGACGGTAATATTTGCCTGCTGGGTGATGATCGGAATCGGGATATTTTCGATACCCGCATTCGCGCGAGCTTTCTGCAGCAGTGCCTGGAATTCTTCACGCTTCATCATCACGCCACGCCGGTCACGGTCAAACACTGTGTCAAGCTGATCGGCGGGAATGAATTGCTCGTTGGGTTGCGGCGGATCCTGGGCTGAGACCAAGGGGAGGGATGTGAAGAGTGTGAGTAATATGAATACTGCGACGGAAGCTGGATTTGAGATTTGAGATTTGAGATTTCGGATCATTTGCCACCTCCCATCAGGTCATCCATCAACTTCACGACCTCGGGAGCGGGCACGACTGTTCCGGGCGGCACTTGTGGGTTTCCGGTGCTCGTCGCAATCGGCGGCGGTGAAGCGGGTGGCTTTACTGGAGCGACCGCGACCGGCGGCGTCCCATGACTCCCATCATTCTCACCGTTCCCATTCCTCTGACCGATGAGCAGCCCCGTCAGCCAGATTCCACCCACGACGAGAATTCCGGGCCAGGCCATTGCAACATATTGAGGTGTCGCACTACTGCCACTCAGCGAAAACAAAGCCACGGCGAACGCGGCCAGCAGGGCCACCGTAATGCGATTCTCCCACGAAGTGCGACGCAGGATCAGACCGATGACGACCAGCGTGCCGCTGATCATCCAGAACAAGAACGCACGGCTCCACCATGTGACTTCAATCGATGATTGCCTTCCGACGGCACGATAGACTGAAACGCTGCCTTGAGTCGGAAAGTCTCCTGAAGCGACGCGCTGCGGATCGATCCAGGCATTCACGGCTGCCGCAGCAACTGTGGCTGACGGTGATCTCAGCGGACTCGTCACAGATGATGGCACTGCGCCTTCCTGAGTCCACAGATCCGGATCTCCGAGGAACGCAATCTCCTCCGGTGCCCACAGCACTACCTTGATCTGCTGAACCACTGTTGATCCGCCAATTTCGCCAATCAAAGGAAGATGCAGTTCCTGCTTACCACCGCCACCGGAATAAGGCCGATCCTGTTCTTCCACGATTTCTTCCACGATGGGACAACGGAACTGCAGAGTGAGCAGGAATTCCTGATCGGACGTTGTGCTGCGACTGATATTCACATAATACGCTTCCCACTTATCTTTGTCAGCGGCCTGCACATCGGTCGCTTTCTCGATCGTCGTGCGTTGGTCATTCAGCAACGGTGCCTGCAAATCGCAGCCGATCGGCAGATCGATTCGCAGCCGCTGACGTTCGCTGGTTGTGATTCGGAATCGGCAACGCCAGGCAGCCAGCTCCTGACGTTCCGTGACGATTTCGATCGCCCCGCGCGATACCACGGTTGCCGCGACTTCGTGGATTTCATGCTTGCGGATGCGGATTGTCGCCGACGCCGGTTGGGCGAAATAGCGATAGGCGAGGTATCCGTCCTGTTCCATGAATTCAAGTTCACGAACATCGATGGCTTCGGTGGTTTCGCCCTGAGATTCAGCCGTGATCGATAGTGATTCGTGTCGCATTAGCCGAAGTTCGCCTCGAACCTGTGTCAGGACCACTCGCCGTCGTTTCGCCTGATCGTCAGTAAACGGGACCAGCACACGCGGCGGTTCGACGACCAGTGTTTGTTCCGGAGCTGCGCTTGACTGAGCCGCCGCAGTGTCTGCCGCGCGCGCCGCTTCCGGAGTGCCCGCCGCAGGTTGTACCGGGGGGCTGACGCCGCCCCGCTCGCCAGCCGGTTCCTTCGCCAGCGTCACGTCCCAGTCCACGCCGAGTTGAACAGTTCCTGTGGTCTCGTCCTGCAAAACCAGCGTCCAGGTCACCCAGCCGTCTTCCGCCTGAGCTGCTTTGTCTCGCTGTTGAATTGTGTGGCCGGGCGACAGAATTCGAAAGCGAACGTCGTTGGAGACAGCTTCTGGTACAGCCACTCGCAGCGTGTCAATCCCGGCATTCTGAATATCAAATGTGATCACGGCATTCTGCTTCACAATCTCCGGTTCGACGTGGACTGTCGTGCCGACTGTCGCTGCAATTTGAGCAGGTCGAGGGGCCGTGCGCACGAACAAGGCGATAGGGGGACGAGTGGACGGTGGACGAGTGAAATTCCACGACGCGATGTGTCGCAAACGCGGAAGTTGTTCTACTGCTGCGTCCCTTGATGGAAACAATCCCACGAGCTTCTCATCGACCGTGATCACATCCAGAAATTCAGGAGCGTACGCCGTCACGACGCCGGTTTCGCGTTCGACACCTTCCGGCGTCAACGTTGGCAATTCCAGCTCCACGTTGTCCGCAGTCGCGTCGAACGCCTGATGAGCAGTCACGGTGACATCGATAGCCCCCATGCGTTGTTGAGTCAACGAAAGCGTGACCTTGCCGCTGCCTTTATCGATATTGAATTCGCTCATGCCATCTGCTGAAACGTTGTCGATAGTCAGCGATTGCGGAACCGTGAGCGACAACTGAAACACTCCCGCGCGTTCGACTTCGTATTTGAGCACTGACCGCAGTTGCAGTTCGTCATCTCGGAACACATACCGCACGTTGTGAGTCACCAGCAGTCGTGGTTCAACCGGTTTGATCTGCAACACAAGCTGCCCGCTCATACCGCTGAATTCCCAGGTATTTGCCGCAGCCGCAGTTTGGTCGCCTTTCGCAGCCTCACCGGCATCAACCTGCTTCATTCCCACCTGCGTCTTCACAACCGTTGTCAATGACGGATCAGTCACGATCGCCAGACGCCCGGCTTCGCGAACTACCGCATCTGCGTGAACTCCGTGCAGCTTGCCGTCCGCTGACTTACCGATCAACTGCAGCGTATCGCCTTCGATGGGACGCTCGGTCTGGATTTCGATGGGACGCTCGGTCTGGATTTCGATCTGGAATTTCTCTGTCGCCGGAACCAGTAACTCGGCCTTCACGATCTGATGCGTTTCACCCGCAGCTTCAGCGGTCCACGAGCGAATGCGACCGGCGGCGGAAACGACATCGATGATTCTCGCATCTTTCGGAACCAGCACGGTGACATCGCGAAGTTCGCCGCGAAGAATCTCATAATTCAGCACCGTGCGAGACTGCAGCAATCCTTGCTCAATCCGCACGTTCGTTTGATTGGTCACACTGCTCAACAGATCCATCACCGGCTTTGAGCCTGCTCGCGGATTCCAGTGGACTTCAAATTGAGTTGTGGCACCAAGGCTGGCCTTAGCGACCGTCTTGCCTTCAATTGCAAGGCCCTCGGTCGGCAACAAGACCTGCAGCGGAGTGATGCGAATGGTCTGGTCGGGCTCAGGAATCGTTACGACCAGTTCGCTGATGCCTGTCGGAGGACACTGAATTGCAAACGATCGATCTTCCGGCGACGTCAGCACGGTCGCCAGCAATTCCAGAGTCACAGTCTTCTGTCCGGCACCCTTGACCAGCAATTCGTACTGCCCCTGTCCAACTCCCTTAAGCAATACTGACCCGTCCGCCGGTTCCACTTTGCCAATTGCGGCCGCTCCGAATGCGATCGGCAAAGATGCCCAGCCACTCTCTTTCACCACGTTGAGTTTCAGTTCCACCGTGACTCGTGCCAGATCTTTTTCAACGGTCGCGGACCATGACGACGACGTGATGACGGAATCCTGATTCCCGGTCGTTTCCGGTACCGCCGCCAGTGCGCGTTTCATCAGGTCGAGATACTCAGCATAGGGCAGGATGACCGACGCATCCTGGTTGTCGAACACCTTTTGAAGTTCTTTGAACGGCACATAAATCAGCCGATCCCACTTCTCCGACAGCGAAGGCTTTGCTGCTTCCTGCGCCTCGTCAGGTGCCAATGCCGCAGTATCAGCTGCGGGTGCCGTGGTTTCCTGTGCGATCAATCGCGATTGGTTCAGGGCAACCAGAGTGATCAGCATGAAAAAAGTGCTGAGACCGTAAGAAAATCGTTTCATTCAAGTGACCTTAGTGTTGTCTGGTTCACGGCAGTTCCGAGCGCTCTGCCCTGCATAACGCTATAATTACTGAATTCCTGAGCATCGCCGAGTGGTAGTTTACGCGGATTGCGCCGAATTTACATTTTATCTGGTGCAAATCCGTCCGCAAACCGGCCTGAGACGCACAAGTTTAGTTCAGCATCCCGAGGACACCGACGCTCGTCTTTGCAAAAGCAAACTCAGCATGGACGCTGCACTCGTTCGTTTTGTTCCTGAAATCCTGCCCAACCTTTCTATACGGACGTCCGTGTCAGTAGAATGGGAAATAATTTACACGTGAGCGGCTATTTGTTAATGACACTTTCACCCGCAAGTTTCATGGCCTGAATTGATTAAGGATTCACCTGCAATGCCGTCCCCTTTCCCTGGTATGGATCCTTTCCTGGAGACACAGGAATGGGAGGATTTCCACACACGTCTTATGACAGCCTTCTCCGATCGCCTCAGTCCCGCCGTGGAACCGGACTACCTCATTCGCGTGGAACGGCGCGTCTATGTTGAACGGGTTGGCGAAGAGCCGGAGACAATGTGTCGGGCGGATATTGCTGTCATTGCAGTTGATTCCGGCCCGGCCACGGGAATCCTGTCGCAGATGCCGGGCACAATCGCAGTGGAATGTGATCTCCCCATGCCGATCGAACGTTATGAAACATACCTCGTCGTCCGTGACCGTGAAACGATGCAGGTTGTTACTGTGATCGAACTGCTTTCACCCGCGAACAAGCGACGCAGCGGCGACGGACGACGAGAGTATCTGACAAAGCGACGAGAGTTTTTAGCGAGTACATCGCACCTTGTCGAACTCGATCTCCTCCGTGGCGGCGCGCGATTACCGGTTATCGGAACTCTTCCTCCGGGCGACTTTTACGCGATCGTCAGTCGAGCGAATCGTCGGCCACGCTGTGAAGTCTACGCCTGGACACTTCGCGACAGACTGCCGCCGATTCCAATCCCACTCAAGCGCGGCGACGCCGACGCTGTCGTCCCGTTGCAGGAAGTTTTTGATACGGTTTATCAGCGCGCCCGTTACGATCTGTCAGTCAAATACGATGCACCGCTGGAACCGCGATTGAGCGAAGTTGAGCTGCAGTGGGTGAAGCAATTGACAGGCCGTGACAAGACATTGTAGTGTCATCGTTACACAATGCGTGTTGTGGTACTCGTGGGCTGACGCCCAATGGCACTCACTTTGTAACCCGAAGCGTCAGCGAGGGGCTTTGGCTGTTTATTTTCA
>CAZFDW010000431.1:0-6168 GCA_964517865.1 uncultured Chitinophaga sp. | reverse complement strand
GGAATAGCCGTCGCCTCCGGCTCGGCGGTAAACGATTAAGTCAACAACCCGCTAGAACATGCCATCCTCAACCTCGTGCGCTATAAATCCTGCACGTTCATGATAAAATTTGAGGCATCACGGCACATTTTTTCGCAACTTTTCATTGCTTCACGTGCCGGGTATGATTTTGGTCAGGCCCGTCCGCGCCTAACCCTTTCTGACGATGTCCCTTCGGAGCGTTCCGATGATTGTTTCGACATTTATGATCCTCTTCACGTTTCTGCAGCAGCCGCCAGCGGACAGTGGCGACCTCATCAAGTCGATCGAGCGCCAGCAAGGTGGGCGGCACTGGATCGATCAGCCCACGGAACCGCCGAAGTCGCCAGCTGAATCCATGGCATGCTTTCAGATCGAACCTGGTTATCGAATTGAAATCGTCGCGGCTGAACCGATCATCACAGATCCTGTGGCGATCGACTTTGATCACATGGGACGCATGTTTGTCGTGGAGTACACGGATTACCCGATCGGCCCGAAAGATCCTGATGCCCAGCCGCTTTCGCAGGTCGTGCTGCTGGAAGATGTTGACGGCGACCGTCGCATGGACAAACGCACGGTGTTTGCCGATCACCTTAAGTTCTGTCACAGCATGATGGCGTTCCGTGATGGTATTCTCGCCTGCACCGAGAACCAGATTTTGTATCTGTGCGACACTGATGGTGACAACGTTGCCGATGTCCGTGAGATCTGGTTCGATGGATTTACGCCGGCTCATCCACAAATGCAGATCGGCTGTCCGCGGTGGGGATTCGACAACTGGATCTATCTGACGTACGGACACGGTAAAGTTCAATGCCGGCGACCGGGATTTGAAGTGAAGGAAGCGATCGACATCCCTCGCGTCGATTTTCGATTTCATCCGGACACGATGCAGTTTGAGGCCATCTCGGGCGCAGGGCAGTTTGGGAACACGATCGACAACTTCGGGCATCGATTTTTCAGTTCGAATCGCAATCCGATTATGACCGACGTGTTGTCGCTGGACCTTGTTCACCGCAATCCTTTTGCGGGTGTATCTGTGGGGCACACCGATGTCGGCCCGTCCGGCGAAAAGACGCAGGTGTTTCCGCTGGTCACGATGAAGAGCAACTACCTGTCGCACGCGGGGACTCATACGTCGGCTTGTGGCGTGACGGCGTACCGAGGTGGCCAGTTCGGTGAAGAATCTGATCGCAGCGTGTTTGTCTGCGAACCGGTTGGCCACCTGATCACGCGATCGGTCATCGAACAAAAAGGCGGCACGGTCACTGCTCGACGGGCTCGGGAGAAGGCGGATTTTCTCGCATCGACCGATACCTGGTTCCGTCCCGCCAGTCTGGCGACAGGCCCCGACGGTGCGCTGTATGTTGCGGACATGTATCGGCTGTGGGTGGAGCATCCGAAGTTTGTGCCTGACGATGTTGCGGCGAAGATGGATTGGCGCGCCGGCGAAGATCGTGGCCGTGTGTGGCGGATCGTGCGGGAAGATGCAACGTCAGTGGTGCCGTTTTTGCCTCCGGTTTCGTCAGACGAACTTGTCAGGTTGCTGCAGGACGGAAACGGCTGGAGGCGGATGCTGGGGCAGCGTCGGATCGTCGAAAATCATCTCGTGGATGCGGAAGCTGCCTTGAGGGCGTTATTGGATAATGTTCAGGCGAGCGGTTTTGCCCGGCTTCATGCATTATGGACGCTGGATGGGCTGGAACTGCTGCGGCCAGCCGACCTTGTGATCGCTTCTCAGGATCTCGACGCCACCGTGCGCCGCGATGCTGCGAAACTGATTCGTACGCACGGCCCGGACAACAAAGAACTGCAACACGTCGCCGCCATGTTGTGCCATGATATGGATGGCGAAGTCCGGATGCAGGCACTCTTGTCGCTCGACGGTACCACTGCCGAAGCAAAATCGGCGGTCCTGCAATCCGTCCCGGGTTGCCTCGATGATCTCTGGTTGCAACGCGCACTCCTGATCGCGGCTCCGAACCTTTCGGCGGACATGGCTGAGGTGGTGGTCCAGATGAGTGGAGAAGCGACCGATATTGCCGGGCGGGCTGAGTTTCTGAAGAGCCTCGCCGTAAACGTTGCTGTGCGGGGTGAGGTCGCACAGCTTCAGAAGACCGCCATGCTGATTGGTCACGGCAAAGAATCCGGACTGTGGTGGCAGACAGCACTCGTCATCGGACTGGCTGACGGATTGCCACGCTGCCAGAACACGGACATTCCGAAGAATCTCGCGGCGTTGCTGCAGTCTCCGCCGGAGTCCCTGGAGGAATCAATGCAAGCGGCGGAGAACGTCGTTCAACTGGCAGCGGCAACCGCCATCGATCCCAAACACAGCGATCCTGATCGCATCGCTGCCATGGGTTTGATGTCGCACCTGCCGCCGCAGGCACTCACCAACGCGTTGCAAACATTGTTGCAGCCCGCTGAATCCACTGATTGCCAGCAGGCCGCCATCGAAGCCGCGCGGCGCAGTGGTCGCGCGGAGTTGTCGGAAATCGTGCTGTCGCATTGGGATCAACTGAAGCCTCAGACTCGTTCCGCAGCGCTCGACCTGCTCCTGCTGCGAAAAGAAAGCGTCCACTCGCTGCTGCAGCAGATGGCCGCTGGTGTGATTTCATCGTCAGTCGTGTCGATCGATCAACGATTAATTTTGCTCAAGCACCCGGATGAAACCATTCGCGCGTCAGCGGTTCAACTCTTTGGCGGCACCGTTTCGGCCAATCGGAAAGAAGTCGCCGATCAGTACGCAAAGGCACTGGATATGAAAGGCGATGTCGCACGCGGCGCGGCGGTGTACGAAAAAACGTGCAGCAAGTGTCACCGCATCGGTGGCGTCGGCCACAACGTCGGCCCCGATATCAGCGACACGCGAGCCAGGGCGCGAGATGCGCTCCTGTACGATATTCTGGACCCGAATCGCCGAGTTGATCCGCAGTTCACCGAATACATTGTTGTCACGACCGACGGTCGTTTGTTTAACGGCCTGATGATCGCGGAGTCAATGCATTCCGTCACGCTCCGCCAACCCGAAGGCCGCGAACAAACCATCCTGCGTACCGAGATCGAAGACCTCAAAACGACCAACAAATCCCTCATGCCCGAAGGCGTCGAACGTGATGTCACGGTTGAACAAATGGCGGACTTGCTGGAGTTCCTGAAGGAACGATAGTTCGAAATTGACATGTGCCAGTCGAACATCCGTTTTGCACGGCGCAGCGGTCCCGTGACGACGCGCCTAAGCAAGTCACGGTTTGAACCGTCCACTCGAAAACTTCACATTTCCCCTTGAAACGGCCTGATTCTGACGATTACTCCATCAATTCTATCACTTTTGGGTCCGTTTTCGCAGGGAGTTGATCCATTCCTTGACGCTCAAACACGGGCTTCCAATAATTCCGCACACTCCGGGAGGCTGTCAGCTTCCTGAACCGCTCTTGCTATAACTCGCGGGATTTTGACAAAATGAAGCCGGAAGAACTGAAAAGTTTTCGGATGTTGCTCCGAATGCTGCAGGCACGCCTGCGAGGCGATGTCGAGCAATTACAGGAAGAGGCATTTTCGAATTCGGAATCGGGCAGCGACCAGCGGTCGTCTAATCATATGGCCGAAATGGGTTCCGACGCCTGGGATCTGGATTTCTCGTTGCAGCTGGTCGAAAATGATCAGGGCGTGCTGGAAGAGATTTCGCATGCTTTGAAGAAGGTCGATGAAGGCCGCTATGGACTTTGTGAACTGTGTCTCGAACAGGGACTTCCGGAAACCAAAGCAAGAATCCCCAAAATGCGGCTTCAGGCAATTCCACATGCTCGAAACTGCGTCGATTGTGAACGGAAAAAGGAATTGAGCCATTGAAGTCGACTGTGCCCGGAAATCGAATTCCTGTCTATGCCGCGATCACCATTTTAGCGTTGACAGCAGATCTGGGAAGCAAAGCATGGGCGTTTCAGTCGCTGGGGTTGCACGGTCGTTCCCGAATGTTGATCGATTCATGGCTCAAGTTTGATCTGCTGACAAATCTGAATTATGGTGCCCTCTGGGGCCTTGGCCAGGGGATGGCGCCCGTGTTCGCAGTGCTCAGCATCGGTGCCTTTGTCGGCATCATTTACTGGCTGTTTTTCTGCGGAGCCGCATCCAGTCTGTGGACTACGGTTGCCCTCGCCATGGTTTCCGGTGGCACGCTCGGCAATCTCTACGATCGCCTGGGTCTGCACGGAGTCGTACCGCCGGATGCGACAACTCCTGCGCTGGCTGTCCGCGACTTTTTGCATTTTCAATTTGGCAACTACGAATATCCGA
Source organism: uncultured Chitinophaga sp. (assembly GCA_964517865.1). Classification (GTDB taxonomy): domain Bacteria; phylum Planctomycetota; class Planctomycetia; order Planctomycetales; family Planctomycetaceae; genus SXXK01. Next base: position 1,848 of record CAZFDW010000431.1, on the reverse strand, counting down.
TTTTTAACATCGCGGACAGTTGCCTTGTTGCCGGAGCCATTATGCTGATGCTGCAATCGCTGAAACCCGTGCCGATTGCGACACTGAGCACAGCGACCACTGCAGACTGACGGCGGTCGGGATTACAGGCACGACAGCCGATAACGGGTCGATGTCTCGTCCATAAACCAGATCTTCCGGTTCCTGTTCGCGAACAAGTCTGCAAGGAAATGTGTCGCTTCAGTTTGTTCCGGCACGAATCTCCATTACTCTTCACCCGCAAACTTGGCCAGGTGGCGAAATAGGCAGACGCACGGGACTTAAAATCCCGGGCCCCTAAAGGGGCGTACGGGTTCGATTCCCGTCCTGGCTAATTGAATGATTGGAAAATTGAGAAACTGGACTCCGGCAGGAATGCCGAAAAATGGCAAGTGTCACCTAAAGTGTCACCTCTGACTCGTCATTCTGATTTGAATTGTTTCTCGCCGGTCTTCTGATGGGCGTTCACGACAATTCCGGCCCTGCGGCCCAGTTCTGCAATGATTTTGCCAACCGAATGACGGCTTCGGGAGTACGGTTCACCCTTTTTTGTCAACACCGTGAAGTACGGTCCGCGACGATCCTTTACGGGGACTGCCAGAAACATTTCAGCGAACTCCGTGGCCACTGGATAGAGCCGATCCTGATTTCCCTTTTCCCGTTCGGCAGGGATTCGCAGTAGCGGCCTCCCGGATGTCAAGTCGATCGAAATTCTATCGAAACGATCCCACCACAGGTTGAGCGATTCTTCGAGCCGCAATCCGGACCACCAGAGACCATGCAGAAGGTGTTTGCAGCCTTCATGCTGAACCGCGTTCAGATATGGCCCCTTGAATTTCCGCAATTCAAAGTGACTATCAGCCTGCATGGCGGTTCTAAAAAGATTCTGGAAGATTCTCCGCGGACATGATGAAGCAGGTCGGCACCAACAGCGATATAGAGGCTTTCCCCGTGTTTGTTGTGGTTTCTGCGCCGCTCGGGGATTCTGGAAAACTTCAGTTTCGGGCGACGGCGAGGCGCCGTGACATTGCATGGCTCCTCGGCATTGCCAGACAGCCGGTCGCCTTCAGTCAACGCCGGCTTCCCGTTCGACTCCACGGCCTGCACCAGACCAGCTTGCCACCTGTCCGGCAATGCGATCGTCCACGGATTGCTTTACGTCGGCGGCGGGGATGTGGTTCTGCCAGACAGTGTCGGCGGCTCTGGTAGTCAGAGAGACCGCGAAGCATGGGCGACCAGATTGACGCCACGCAGGCCGAGTCAGTATTGTGACATCCGCGGCGCGTGTAATTCAGAGTTCGATGGTACTTGTCACGCACTCAATCAACTGAACTGATCTAAAGGAGAATCATGATGACATTTGAGCAACGCATTACTAAGCTCGAAAAACGCTGCCGCCGACTCACGGGCGTTCTCGTCGGAACAGTGGCTGTGGCCGCCGTCATCGTTTTGGGCGGTGCCGCGCAAAATTCTGATCGAGAAACTGTGCGCACCCGGCAACTTGAAATCGTCGATGGCGATGAGAAGGTTCGCATCCGCCTCGGACAGGCAGACGAGGGATACGGCCTTGTTGTATACGACGAGAACGGCAAGTTTAACGCTACACTCACAGACGCCCCACTCGGCGCCGTGATCGAACTGTCGAAGGACGGTGGCGGCATTCGGCTCCAAGCCGGGAAAGAAGGTGCGGGTCTCAGCGTTCGCGACCCCAGAGGCAAGCCCCGCGCCGTCATACACGTGACAAATGACAAATCGGAATTTGTGTTGAAAGACCAGAAAGACAAAACGGTGTTTTCGGCACCAGCCAGGCGAGTAATTCCATCTAACTAG
>CAZFDW010000430.1:0-6175 GCA_964517865.1 uncultured Chitinophaga sp. | reverse complement strand
AGCCGCGGGTAATTCGCCCGCAAAAACCGGCGGCTAGCGCCTTGCCGCTCACAAAGACAGCGGTAGTCAGACAGACTCCTCGCCAAATGGCCCGGAGGGTGCTGCGCACTATTGGTTCCTGACCCCTTTTTAAGCCTGACCCCTTTTTTAAAGCCCGTGTTTCGCCACTTTGCCAACTGAATTCCGTCAAGATGACCTCGATCGATCCTGTCGTGGCTCGTGAAGCCGCCCGCCGCCGTACTTTTGCCATTATTTCGCATCCGGACGCAGGCAAGACGACGCTTACGGAAAAGCTGCTGCTCTATGGTGGCTGTATCGAAACCGCCGGTGCCGTGCGAGGTCGCAAGAATCAGCGGGGTGCGACGTCCGACTGGATGGCTCTGGAACGCCAGCGTGGGATTTCTGTCAGTTCCACGGTCCTGACATTTGAGTTCGAGGGCTGTCACATTAATCTGCTTGACACGCCCGGCCACAAAGACTTCAGCGAAGACACCTATCGAACATTGGTCGCTGCTGACTGCGCCGTCATGGTGCTGGACCTTGCGAACGGCGTCGAAAGTCAAACCGAGAAACTCTTTAACGTCTGCCGAATTCGCAGGATTCCGGTGCTGACGTTTGTCAATAAAGTGGATCGACCCGGCAAAGAGACGCTGGAGATTCTGGAAGACATTGAATCGAAACTCGGCATCATCCCGGTGCCGGTCAACTGGCCGTTGGGCACCGGATTTGATTTTCGCGGCGTCATTGAATTGGCAACTCGCCAGGCCGCTGTCTTCGAAACTCGCGACAACATGCACCGCCTGGAAGCCCGCGTGCAGCCGTTGGCGGAGATTGATCCTGCCACGATGCCGCCGGGCATTGTGGCGCAGGCGCAGGAAGAGGTCGCCCTGTTGGAGGCCGCCGGTGCCGACTATGATCGCGAACGATTTCTCCGCGGCGAAGTCAGCCCCGTCTTTTTCGGAAGTGCTTTGACGAACTACGGCGTGGAACAATTTTTGCGAGGCTTTCTGGGGCTGTGTCCCACGCCTCGCGATCGCAACAGCGATATGGGAACCGTGCCGGCGTCGCGGCCTGAGTTCTCCGGCTTCGTGTTCAAGATCCAGGCCAATCTTGACCCTAAGCATCGCGATCGTGTCGCGTTTGTACGCGTGTGCTCCGGAACATTTCGCCGGGATATGGAAGTGTTTCATCCGCGGACCGGTAAAAAGATCCGTTTGCGGCGCGCCCACAAGCTCTTCGGCCAGGAACGCGAAACGATGGATGAGGCGTTTCCAGGGGACATCATCGGGTTGGTCAATCCCGGCGAATTCATGCTGGGTGATACGATCTGCGAAGGCCCGCCTGTCGTTTTTGAGGCGTTGCCTCAGTTTTCGCCGGAGTTCTTCGCGACCATGATCTGTTCCGATACGGGTCGCCGTAAGCAGTTTGAACGAGGCTTATCGCAATTGCTTGAAGAGGGCGCGATTCAGATATTTAATTCACCGCATTCTTCAATCCGACAGAACATCATGGCGGCCTGCGGTGAACTGCAGTTCGATGTCGTGAAATTCCGGTTGCAGGCCGAATATGATACGGAAACGGAAGTCCGGTGGCTCAACTATAAAGTGGCTCGCTGGGTGGTCCCAAAGCCAGGTTGCAGGACAGAACTTCAGTTGCTGTCGTCCTGTCGCGAGGTTGTTGATCAGTACGACCAACGCGCCGTGCTGTTCCTGTCAGACTGGGAAGCTCAGCATTGCCAGAAACAGAATCCCGACTGGGAGTTTCAGACCATGCGATTCAGAACGACGGCGAAGTAGAGTGATCCCTGTAGACAACTTGTAATGTCGACTCGTGCAGGTTAACGTCATTGCTTCTTACAAGGCCGAAAGGATCACAACATGTCAAACCGAAATCTGTCTCGTCGTGATTTGTTGCAGGCGACAGTCGCTGCCGGCGCAGTGGCTTCGATGACTTCACTTCCATCATGTACTCTCGCTGCTTCTGAGGAAAATGCTATGAAGGGCAATATCAAACACTCCGTCGTCTTCTGGTGCTTCAATGTCGCCGGTGAGAAATGGGATATCGACAAGACCTGCGAAATCGCCAAAAGTCTTGGATGCCAGTCCGTGGAAATCTGTGGCCCGGAAGAATGGCCGACGATCAAAAAGCATGGCCTGACATGCGCAATTGCTTCAAACGGAATGCCGGGGGCTCCGTTTATGAAGGGCCTGAACAATCCGGCTTATCAGGATCAGGTCATCGAAGTGACGACGAAAATGATCGACGATTGTGCTGCTGCCGGCGTGCCGAATGTCATTGCATTCACGGGCTACAAGTGGAAAAACGCTGAAGATCCGGCCAGCGGCGAAATTTCGCTGTCAGAAGGCGCGGACAACTGCGTCGCGGGCCTGAAGAGGCTTGCCCTTCATGCCGAGAAGAAAGGTGTGACAGTCTGCATCGAACATCTCAACACACGCGACGGATCTCACCCGATGAAGGGGCATCCCGGTTACCAGGGCGATGACATCGACTACGTCGCCAACATCGTGCGCAGAGTCGGTTCACCTCGCGTGAAATTATTGTTCGACATTTACCATGTCCAGTTGATGAACGGCGATGTGATTCGTCGTATCGAACAATGCAGGGACGTGATCGGCCACATTCATACGGCCGGCAATCCGGGACGCGGCGAACTCGACGACAACCAGGAGATCAACTTCCCGCCGATCATGCGAAAGCTGGTTGAGATCGGATACACAGGTTTCGTCGGACACGAATTCATCCCGACGCGCGATCCGCTGGCAGGCCTGAAACAGGCGATTCAGCTGTGTGATGTGTAGGAGTCTGTCTGACTACCGCCGATTTTGTGAGCGGCACGGCGCTAGCGGTCTGTTGATTTAGTGATTACTGGGGTTCATAGTCATACCAACCCGAAGCGCCAGCGAGGAATTCAGCCGTTTCTGCCTCGCTGGCGCTTCGGGTTGGTATTAAATCAACAGACCGCTAGCCGCCGGTTTTTGCAGATCAACACCCGCGGCTAGCGCCGTGCGGCTCACGGCATTGGAGTATCGGGACAGACTCCTGGCGAATGTTGCCGTCTCGTCAGTTTGGAAAGTCAATCTTGTGGTAGATCCGTCGGAGCGGTACCTCAAGGTCCAGCGTCTGAAGTTTCAGCACTTGATCGATTCGTTCGCACCCGTTTCGTATAACCCAGTCCTCGTTTTCGTTGCGCAGGAAATGATCGATCGAGGGCTGGTGCTGAGCGACAAGGACATATTCCCGCAGGGACGGAATCTGCCGATAGTATCCAAACTTCTGTCCCCGGTCATATGCTTCTGTCGATGGCGACAGTACCTCGATGATCACGGTTGGATTCATCAGCGTGTCATTGTGATCGTCTTCCAGCACCGGAGTACCGCAGACGATGATGACGTCCGGATACGTGTAGAGATCGGCCGCATCCACGCGCACCCGAAGCGCCTGCGAAAGCACGTCGGCATCCTGTCCGGTCAAAAGATCAGAAAACACGTTGACCAGGTTCGTAATAATCCTGGCATGACGCAGGCTGCCGCCGACCGTGACCGCAACCTCACCATCGTGGAATTCGTGCTTCACTTCAGACGCTCGCTCAGCACGAAGGTAGTCCGCGACTGACAATCTTTCAATGGCCGTAGACATTCTGAACGTTTTCTGTTGCAGGAGACGCCGCAGGGACTTCTTCCGTCGAAGAAATCCCCGCATTTCAGACAGGCAGACTCAGATTCTACGTCCATCCTCGCTCGACATCAACAACATTGTCAGCGACTACTTCTTCTCAAACTCAGCATCAATCACATCATCGTCGCTGCCTTTGGCACCGGCTGCTGCCGGGCCGCCCTCGGGAGCATCGCCTTTATCGGCGTGCATATGCTGAGCCAAAGCCTGAGAAGCCTGCATCAGTTCATCACATGCGGTTTTAATGGCTGCTGCGTCGTTGCCCGCTGCCGCTTTCTTCACTTTGTCCATTGAGGCTTCAACAGCCGACTTCGACGACGCATCCAGCTTGTCGGAGAGTTCCTTGAGTGTTTTCTCAGTCTGATGGACAAGCGCCGATGCCTGGTTTTTGGCGGTGGCGAGTTCCTGTTTCTTCTTGTCTTCTTCAGCGTGCGAGTCAGCGTCTTTGCGCATCCGATCAATCTCTTCCGGCGACAAACCGCTGGACTGTTTGATCTGAACTGAGTGCTCTTTACCTGACGCTTTGTCTTTGGCCGACACATTCAGAATGCCGTTCACGTCGATGTCAAATTTGACCTCGATCTGAGGAACTCCACGTGGTGCGGGCGGAATTCCGTCCAGATTGAATTCGTCCAGCAATCGATTGTCGGCCGCCATCTTGCGTTCGCCCTGGAACACGCGAACGTTTACAGCAGGCTGATTGTCCGCTGCAGTGGAGAATGTTTCATTCTTTGTCGTCGGGATTGTGGTGTTGCGTTCGACGAGAACCGTCATGATCCCGCCTTCGGTTTCAATACCGACGGACAGTGGCGTCACGTCGAGGAGCACGATGTCCTTGACGTCGCCGCCGATAATGCCACCCTGAATCGCCGCACCGAGCGAGACAACTTCGTCAGGATTTACACCCTGATGCGGTTCCTTGCCGAACATTTCGCGAACAAGCTTCTGGACTTTTGGAACGCGAATGGACCCCCCGACAAGGACGATTTCCTGAATGTCGGACGGCTTCAGTTTTGCGTCCTTCAGAGCATTCAGCACTGGCTGCCGGCAGCGTTCCACCAGCGGATCGATCAGCTCTTCGAACTTACTGCGTGAGATGCTCAACTGCAGGTGCTTCGCTCCACTGGCGTCAGCGGTAATGAACGGAAGATTAATGTCAGTCGCCTGTTGCGACGACAATTCCTTCTTTGCCTTTTCGGAAGCCTCGCGGAGACGCTGCAACGCCATGGGATCCTTACGCAGGTCGATACTCTGCTCCTTCTGGAACTCCTTCGCAATGTAGTCAATCAGCACTTCATCAAAGTCATCGCCACCCAGATGAGTGTCGCCGTTCGTACTCAGTACTTCGACAAGTTCGTCGCCGACTTCAAGGATGGACACGTCGAACGTTCCGCCGCCAAGGTCAAAGACGCAGATCTTCTCTTCCTTCTTCTTATCCAGTCCATAAGCCAGAGCTGCGGCGGTCGGTTCGTTAATGATACGAGCGACATCCAGGCCAGCGATCTGCCCGGCGTCTTTCGTGGCTTGGCGCTGAGCGTCATTAAAGTAGGCCGGTACCGTGATGACGGCCTTGTTCACCTTGTGCCCCAGGTAGTTTTCCGCCGCTTCCTTGAGCTTGCGCAGGACCAGCGCGGAAATTTCCGGAGGCGTGTATTCTTTTCCGTGAACGTCCACCTTCACATAATCCGCCACGCCTCCCACAACCTTGTAGGACACCAGCTTTTCTTCCGACTCCACTTCGCGATGGCGTCGACCCATAAACCGCTTGATCGAATAGATCGTGTTTTGCGGATTCGTGACCGCCTGGCGTTTGGCTGGTTCACCGACCAGCGTTTCGCCTTTAGTGGTGAAGGCAATCACGCTGGGAGTCGTGCGGCTGCCTTCCTGATTAGCAATCACGCGCGGCTCGCCGCCTTCCATGATCGAAACCACTGAATTTGTCGTACCCAAATCGATGCCGATGATTTTTTCACCTGATACAGCCATGACGATATTCCTTCTTTCCAATTCTTTCGGTCGCAGTTTCGTCGCTCCGGAACGGGACGCTCTGCTGTTTTCATGTGAAGCGGCTCGCGGAGATGCGTCCGGGGACGGAGCCAGTCAAAGACAGAAGCCGCAACAATACGGCGTAAGCACCCTACCACCAGCGAAGACCCAATTGTCAAGAGTTGGCCGGCACACTCCCCTATTAGCAGGTTCTATGCCGATCGTAAAAATTCGATCGAATGTCTGGTTTATTGTGATATCTCACTCCCAACAACGAATGACAACAGCCCATTTCTCTGCCAGAGTGGCAGAATCGCAAATTCGGAGCAGTTCTTGATTGCACGCCAAATAGGCAGTTTCTTGACGCGATGTAGGGTTGTGCCATTCTGGCGTTGACGGAAGTCTGAATTCAGGTGGAGCATCCTGTTGGTCGGTTCCTTTAGGACATGTCCATATTCAACTCCGCTTTTTGCCGTTGCGAAATTTCTAACGCTGC
>CAZFDW010000429.1:0-6183 GCA_964517865.1 uncultured Chitinophaga sp. | reverse complement strand
ATTGGGGCTCAAAGTCATACTAACCCGAAGCGCCAGCGAGGAATTCAGCCGTTTCTGCCTCGCTGGCGCTTCGGGTTGGTATTAAATCAACAGACCGCTAGCTGCGGGTTGTGCTCTTGTCTTTACCCACATCTTGGCTCGTTGATTTCACAATTCCCCGTATTTTCGTGCTCGTACTCAGTCCACAGGACGGTACTCGTTCTCGATGATCCCACGATGTTTCGAGTACGAGTACCGTTTCACTGAGTACGAGTTTGAGACAGCGTCAAAGATGTGGGTAATGACAAGGGTTGTGCATTCGGTCAGCACCGGCGGCTAGCGCCTTGCCGCTCACAAAACCTCAATTCTGACCGCGCGGAGTATAAATGAGTCCATGCCAACCGCGTGCGGTATATATCCTCGCACCAAACGACAAAGAACCCGACAAGCATGGTGACTTGCCGGGCTCTCAAGGAGGAGATTTATGGCTCTCAGCCCTTGTTAGTCGAATACTTCCGTCATAGACGCGAGGCGGAATCCGCCGAGCAGTCCTTGTCGCTGAGGGCGGGCGGCACGAACGACCTGATGACCATTCGGTGATGTATACTGTGGTGCAGCGGAATAGTGACCGTTGTTGCAGGTCTGGCAGGAAGATGAAGCTGAACCGTAAGTTGTTCCGTAAAATGAGTGGCAACCAGTTCCACCCTGTGGGCAGACACGAGCGTGATAGTTGCCTGGGTACGGCACGGGCGGAATCATGTCAGAACGAGACTGCCAGGTCGGCACCTTGTTGTAGTAGTAACCTAACTGAGTCGTGTCCGTTGGCTGGTAGACCGTCGGATAGTTGGCGATGAACCCACCGCCTGGCGATCCGTACGCATGCTTTGGCAGGTAGGAACCGTACCAGGCTCCGTCATAGTTGACAGGCAAGTGGGCGGGAGGATTCCAGCCAGCGTCCGGATAAGCTTTGGTGGCACAGCACTTCGCGGCACAGCTGTTCGGAAATAATGGTCGGGTCCACAGGGACGTCATACCTGAACCATGCGGTTCGCGACAATCAGTCCCCCGATAATGTCCCTGTCGGTGCCCGCCGCGATTGTCACACGACTGACAATTATACGACTGAGGTGGTTGGTAAGCGCCCTCTGACTGAAACCCGCCCTGATTGCAGTCGCAACCCTGCGGCATCTGCCCGAATACATAGCCATCACCGACAAGGCAGGTGGCAATGGCCAGTAGACCTAAAGTTAAACGTTTCATAATGTCTTTCTCCAGAGATCCAGAGCGGTGAGTTTAAGGCGACCGGTATCTGACTGACTCACCATGTCTGATGCGGCAGACGCTGCGGTGCAGTCTGAGGATTGTAGTTTCCGATGGTCGTGATGCGGCTCGATGGAATGCCGGCACTGTAGTTGTAGGTATGGTTGACATTCGGAGCCAACGGCACCGTGATCGGCATTCCATACTGGTGAGTCGCGTAGATCTGCGTGTCGTTCGGATTGATGTAATCCGGCTGGTCGGCATATGTCATGTGATATTTCCCGACAGGTGGACAACCCTGACCGCAGCATCCGGAGGGAATCATCCAGCCGAATAATTTGTCAGCCAGTCGAGCGTTCTTGTTGTGGAAGCTCATCGCCTGTCCACGGTAGCAGTCCCGGCAGGCTGAACCCGTTCCGGAATCGACTGAGTGAGCAAACAACGTTGTGCCATCGTCGCAGCCGTTGCCGTCGTCGTACCCGTTCCGTCCATTGCGGTGGCGGTGTCCCTGATGGTCTCGACACTGGCATGGCACACAATTGCAGTACTGGCACCAGCAGGCAGGCATTCCCGATGAATCTGTGGATGAAAAGACCAGATTGCAGTCCGTCGCCGCGTAGCAACCTCCTGCGTTGCAGCCACCATGACAGTTCTGGCCACAGTTACAGTTCTGGCCACAGTTGCAGCCTGAATTGCAAACGGACTCGCTCGGCTGCGGACAGTAGCCGCAACTTCCCTGTGGCACGCCACAGCCGGGTGTCATTGTGCATCCGTTACCGCAGCCGTTTTGTGACCACGCTGCCTGCTGCACCGGCGGCCCTGACTGTCGGGCACGCATCTGTACGACCCCGACATCGGAGGCTGAGTTGTTTGACCGATCCGACATCCGAACGACGCCGTCCTGTCCGGCGGAAAGGCCCGCCATCAGGATCGTACACAGCATTGCCGTCGTACGAAGGGTTTTTGAATAGGAGATCATTTTGGCTTCTACCTGATCAAAAAGACTGAGTGATCCAAGTGGCGTCGGCGAGCAGACAGATGACCGCCGTCCGAAATTGTTTTTAATGAAGTCCCGTCGGGATCGTCACGCACATCAACGGCTGTAAGGAGGATGGAACAATGCGAAGGGACTGATATGGGATTTGTATTTCACATCGACCCGCGTGCCCTGCAGTTTCCAGTCTTCATGAGACCAGACCCCGAACGGCGTCACCATGAACCCACCGTTGACTTTGTAGTAATATGGCGGATACATCGCGTGGTATTCATGCGAATAAAGCATTTCGTGCGGGTGGAACGCCTGATTCATAATGGCGGCTCCGCCCATTTGTTGCGGAATGCCCGGAACCGGTGACGGATACAGAGCCGCTCCGGTTTGTGGATACTGGCCCTGTGAAGACATCGGAGAGTATCCGCCATTCGGTTGCGGAGTCATCATGCCCCCGGCCGTGTACGCAGGTCCCGCAGGACTCATCGAACTCGCCGGATAGACGTACTGGCCCTGCGAGACATTTTGAATCTGCATTGGTGCCTGATACGTTTGCCAGTTTGATCCCGGATGCACGGGAATCACATTCGACGATCCTGGAGGCATCGCACTGAAATACTGCGGGCCTGACACGGAAGAAATGTTCGGCAGCACCGGAGCGTCTTCAATAGGTACAGATCGCAGTACAGACTGCGGCGGTACGGGTAACGGCTGAGCCGGTGATTCCTGAAAGTCCTGGGGACTTCCGGCTGTCTGGCGAACCGAGACTGACTGACGCTCAGCGTCCTTCACCACGGCTCGTTCAATTCCGCCCGGCATTGGTTTTGAGTTCGTTTGAACTGTATCCGGTTGAGCGGGCTTCGAAGCCGCGGCAGTCCTGTGATGGCCGGAGGTTCTGTTCTTCCACCAGCCAACCAGACCCGGCGGTGCTGGATTCGGCTTCCGCGCTGCCGAATCGGCGGCAACCGCGCTGCCTGCGCAAATGACGCCCATCATCAGCGCTACTAACCCCTTGCGTAGCATTTCAGCCCCCTCCATGGAATCCGCAGACCGTACGATGGCCCGCATTGGCGGCAGGTTGACAGCAACCTGAACACGCCCGTTTGTACTGATTTCAAATGCAGTGGCAGATTCACACTGAACCCGTCTGCGCTCTGTCAGGTTTTTGCCTCGCTCACTTTTCAGCCCAATCGCCAGTCATCGTGCGAAGCCGAAAATACTCCTGACACTCTTGTTGTTCGGCTCGTATTGATCCTGTGAATGAATCATTCTATACCGGTAGAATCAATGAAATGGGCATCAGAACACGTTCACTCGGATGAGCCTTCTCAATCCGAAAAATCACCGTGATCAGCTTTTTTTGCCCCATTTACCTATCGTAAATCCCTGCCGCATCAAGAGGTTGTTCACTACACTCCTTTCCTTCGGGAATGACAGGATGCTTTTACGGCAAAGGACGCCCGCGTGGCTCGACGGAAACCTTCCAATCGAAAAGACAGTGTACTCTTTGACGAAAACGCGGCACCCGACGCGAACGTGCAGTTTGTGCCGATCAGCGAAGAAACCCGCCGGCGCTACCTCAACTACGCACTCTCTGTCATCACATCTCGCGCTCTGCCGGATGTGCGCGACGGCCTGAAGCCGGTTCAACGCCGCATCCTCTATGTGATGTACGATCGACTGCGACTCACGGCAGACGGCAAGACGCGAAAATGTGCCAAGATCTGCGGGGACACGACAGGTTCATTCCATCCGCATGGCGACATCGCCGTCTATGAAGCTCTGGCTCGTATGGCGCAGGATTTTACACTTCGCTATCCGCTGGTCATCGGACAGGGAAATTTCGGTTCCATCATGGGACTCCGAGCTGCTGCTTCTCGATATACCGAAGCCAAGGTGTCTCGACTTGCCGAAAACCTGATGACGGAGCTGAGATTTCAGACGGTCGATATGCGTCCGACCTACGACGCCGCAGACGAAGAACCGGTGGTCCTGCCCGCGCGTTACCCGGCGCTTCTGGTGAACGGTTCTTCCGGTATCGCAGTCGGGATGGCGACCAACATGCCGCCGCACAATCTGGGTGAAGTCATCAAGGCGAGCGTACACCTGATTGAGAATCCTGATGCTTCGGTCGCGCAGTTGATGCGGTTTGTCAAGGGTCCCGACTTTCCACTCGGTGGTCGCATTATGACGGATCGAGCGGCACTGAAGGACATGTACGAAACCGGACGTGGCTCAATCAAGGTTCGCGGCGAATGGCGATTCGATCAGCAGGGAAAAAAGCAGGACACCAGCCGGATCATCATTTATTCGATTCCCTATGGAGCGACGACCGGCCCGCTGATGGCCGAGATCGGCGAATTGATTGCCGCCCGCAAACTGCCTCAACTGGAAGGCGTCAACGATGAGACCAACGAAGAGAACGGTCTGCGTATCGCCGTTGATCTGAAATCCGGAGCGGACTCAGCCGCCGTCATGGCGTATCTCTTTAAGCACACGTCGCTTGAGCAGAATTTCGGCTACAACGCGACGTGTCTGGTTCCCGCCGATCGTGGTTCTACCGTACCGCGTGTGCTGGATCTGAAAGCACTGCTGCAGCACTTTCTGGATTTCCGCCATGAGACCGTGCGCCGACGGCTGGAGTATCAACTTGCTCAGCTTCGTAAACGCATCCATATTCTGGAAGGCTTCGCAATCGTTTTCGACGGGCTCGACCGAGCCCTCAAAATTATTCGTGCGAGCGACGGCAAGAAGGACGCCGCCAAGCGACTGATGGCCGAATTTCCGCTGTCTGAAATTCAAACCGATGCAATTCTGGAATTGCAGTTGTACCGGCTTTCGAAGCTGGAAATCGGTCAGATTCGCGAAGAGCTGGCAGCCAGGAAATCCGAAGCCGCCGCACTGGAAGCCATCCTGAAATCAAAGACGAAAATGTGGAAGCTGATCACGACGGAACTGGAGCAGGTTGCCGCAGACTTCGCTGACAGCCGACGCAGCGAACTTGGTTCAGCGGAAGAAATTGTTGAGTACGATCCACAGGCGTACATCGTGAAGGAAAACACGAACGTTGTCGTAACCAAAGATGGCTGGATCAAGCGTGTCGGCCACATGAGCAGTGTGTCGAAGACGCGTGTTCGCGAAGGTGATTCGGTGCTGACCGTAGTCCCCGGCTGTACGCTCGATCATGTCGTCTTCTTCTGCAACGATGGCATCGCGTATACATTGCCGATCGATCAGTTGCCGGTGTCATCCGGTTACGGCGAACCACTGGCCAAGCGGGCGAAGATGAAGGACGGCGTGGGGATCATCGCCGCACTCACGACCGATGCTCGTTTTGTAACCAGTCTGGACGAAGTCGGCGATGGTGTCGGACTGACTCTCCTGATCGCGACGAAAGCCGGACAGGTCATGCGTCTGCCGTTCGAAGCGTTCCGTACGCCCTCCACAAAATCAGGACGCAAGTTCTGCCGCCTGGGAAAAACCGATCAGGTCGCCTATGTGGATCTGGTCCGCGATGCCGAGACCATGTTTATGGCTTCAAAAAAAGCCCGCATTCTGCACTTCGCGATTGAGGATGTTCCGATCCTCGGCAATGCAGGCAAGGGCGTTCGGGGCATCAAGCTCGAAGCAGGTGATGATCTTCTCGGCGTCGTCCAGCTTTCGCGTCCCGGCGATGCACTTCGAGTCCGCAATGACAACGATAATGTGCTGAGTTTCGGGCAGACCAAGTACCAGGTCACGTCTCGCGGCGGTCGCGGAGTCAAAACGAGTTCGCGAACCGGGTTCGTGGAACTGATTCAACCCGACATTCAACTGATTGACTGGAGCGAACTTGGCGGCGTTGGGGAAGGCTGATTCAGGATTCAGGATTCAGGATGCCGGATGCCGGATGCCGGATGCCGGATGCCGACCGGGATGAGTCAGCGCCCGGGCAAATGGTCGTATCGAACGCACAC
>CAZFDW010000428.1:0-6208 GCA_964517865.1 uncultured Chitinophaga sp. | reverse complement strand
GTTTTGCAAATGGTGCTCGGCATTGGGTGATGTCTGCGGGAACTTCGATCACGTTTGCCAGATGTTCGTGAATTTGTCGAATGGCGATCACGTTTCCGTCCTCTGAAAAATCCGGGGCAGACCCAAGTTGCGACGACTCAACGTTGGCCAGCCGTGGATACCCAGCAATCCATTGTACCGCTGGAGTTCAATGAACAGATGGGGCAAACGCCCTATCGGCAAGGCTGGCCGGATTATGAATTTGTAGGGTGTGACAAGCGGCAGCGCAGGCACACCACGGCCGTATTTCGGTGTGCCTGCGCGTTGCTTGTCACACCCTACAAGCTACGGATCGTTGCAACTTGCGTTTCGTCGTCAACGAGATCAAACTCTCTGGTTGATGACTTCCGCCGTTGTGTTGCCATTAAGGTTGCATCATGTCCAGATGGATTTTCCTTTGTGTTGTGTGTTTCGTGGTGCCGCTGGAGAACTGTCTCGCTGCCGACGAAGGGAACACGCCTGAGTCACAGGGCGAAACTAGTGAAATCGATCCGTCGGACGCTTCCGTGCGGGAAGCAATCGTTCGCAGTCTGCCGTTTCTCGAAACAGCCGGGACGGCATGGATGGAGGAACGCGGCTGCATGTCGTGTCATCATGTGCCGTTCATGATTTGGGCGCATCGCGCCGCTCAGACAAAAGGCGTGATGGTTGACACGAAGAAACTCGCGGACTGGGACGAGTGGGCTCGCACAGATTCACTGTCGCACCGCAACGCTTTCAAGCTGGAAAAAGCCCTGTTCGTTGCCCTTGATCCAACGGCGATTCCCGATGCGGTGCGAACGAAATTGGCTCCTGTGGTCGATCAGGAATTTCCTGCCGAGAAAGAATTCGTCGCGAGGCTCACAGAGGTGCTTCAGCCGGAAGAATTGACGGCGTATCAGACGGTGCTGCTCAATACGTCAAAGCTCCCGATCTACTCAGCCGCCAGCAGTGGAGGCGGACTGGATGTCCTCGGCCAGCTCCTTCTGAGCCGCGATGAAGCGGCTGAAGATCCGGCTGTCGGCGAATTCTACAACGGTGCGCTGAATCTGATGGAACGCATGCAGCTTGCGGATGGATCCTGGACGCCAGGAAATCAGTTGGCGACAATGCGACAATGGCCATTGCCCGCCGCGAATCAGGCCACAACCATGTGGGCTGCACTGGCAATCGCAGATTACGAGGGTCAAACGGGGGCTCATTCGCAACAAGTTGATCGCGCGATCGCCTATGTGAAACAGCAGCCACCCCAGCCTGAAAACCACGAGTGGCTCGCAACGCGATTGCTCTTTGCGCATCGTCTCGGATCTGCGGATGAAACCGACAGCCTCCGCCAACTCCTGATTGACGCTCGCGGTGCCGACGGTGGCTGGAGCTGGATGAAAGGTGGACCAAGTGATCCATTCACAACCGGCCTCACGCTTTATGTCCTGTCGCGAGTCGGTGGCAGGGATCCAGCCATCATTGTCAATGCTCGAAAGTACTTGCTGCTTTCACAGCAGGCCGATGGATCATGGCTGACGCAGTCCAGGAACATCAGCAACACAACTGTTCCGGAACGCCTGGCAGCTCGCGATGAAATCTATCACTATTGGGGCACAGCGTGGGCGACGCTCGGGCTTTTGGAAACACTGTAGCCATTACGCTCCGCGTGATGAGCCGCGAACTGCGGCGTTCGCAATCCAAGGTCCGCTTCATTGTTCTTGCGACACGGCGATTCGTTTCCCTGAATGAAGGCTTGCGGTCCGTGACGTGCAAGAACAAGGCATCGTCTCGACGGAGCGAGACGGCTACATTTGATCACGCCACAATTTCATCGACCACACGTCCATGCACGTCCGTCAGTCGAAAGTCACGGCCCGCGAACTTGTATGTGAGTTTCAGATGGTCGAGTCCCAGCAGGTGCAGTATGGTGGCGTGCAGGTCGTGCAGGTGGACTTTGTTCTCGACGGCGAAGTAACCATATTCGTCAGTGGCTCCGTGGCGAATGCCGCCTTTCACACCGCCACCGGCGAGCCACATCGTATAGCCCTGCGGGTTATGATCGCGTCCGTCATCGCCCTGCGCCACGGGTGTTCTTCCGAATTCGCCTCCCCACACCACAAGGGTTTCCTCCAACAGGCCGCGTGCTTTCAGATCTGCCAGCAATGCTGCGATTGGCTGGTCAACTTCCAGTGCATTGCGTGAATGATCGGCCCGCAGGCCGCCGTGCTGGTCCCACTTATAGCTGTGAGTGCATTGGACAAAACGCACGCCGCGTTCGATGAATCGCCGAGCCATCAGGCACTGTCGTCCGAAGTTGCGCGTCTGCGGCTGATCCAGGCCATACGCCTTCTGCGTGTTTTCAGACTCGTCGTTGATTTCCTGAAGTTCAGGCGCGGCGGTCTGCAGGCGATAAGCGAGTTCGTAGGAATTGATCCGCGCTTCCAGCATCGAATCCGGCCCGGTTCGCTCCAGCAGGCCGCGATTCAGCATCTGGGCGAAATCGAGTTCCTGTCGTTGCAGATTGAGGTCCAGATGGTCGGCGTTTTCGATAAACGGGATCTTTGCCTGGTCAGACGCGATTCCCGCATTTCCGATGGCAGTTCCCTGATAGTCCGCAGGGAGGAATGACGATCCCCACGACGTCGCTCCCCCGTGCGTCAGCGTCGGGCAAATCGTGATGAAGCCGGGCAGAGACTCATTCTCCGTTCCCAGACCGTAGGTGATCCATGAACCCATACTGGGTCGCACAAACGTGTCGCTGCCAGTGTGGAGTTCCAGCAGTGCGGCTCCGTGTCGTGAATTGGATCCGTGCATTCCATTGATGATGCACATGTCATCGACGTGTTTTGCGACGTTCGGAAACAGGTCGCTGACCCACGCACCGCTTTCGCCGTACGGACGAAATTCCCAGGGAGACTTCAGCAGGTTTCCCGTTTGTGATGAGAAAACTCGAGGTTTGTTGAACGGCAGCGGCTTACCGTGGTCCTTGATTAACTGAGGCTTGTAGTCGAACGTATCGACCTGAGAAGGCCCTCCGTGCATGAACAGGAAAATCACGCGCTTTGCCCGCGCGGGGAAGTGGCTGGGTTTCGGTGCCAGCGGTCCTGCGATCGATGCAGCTATGGCCTTGTCCTGCATCAGCGCCGACAGCGCAAGAGTGCCGAATCCGCACGCTGACGAACGCAGCATTTCGCGCCGACTGGGGCGGGGTTGAGGGGTCATGGAGTTCAAAGGGAAAGCCTTCGTTTGATTTCAGGATCAACCAGCCACCATTTGGAGTGCGGCGACTTGTCGCCGCTTTTCCTTTCCAACAGGGCATGTTTGTCAATCGACCGGGGAAAACAGCGAACATTCTGTCTTAATTTCAGGTGAAGTCGTCAGAACAATCAAACAAACGTCTTTCCCAGAGCCAAATTGCCTGAAAAAGAAAGCGGTGACGAGTCACCGCACTCCAAAGGTCGCTTGTTTAGGCACTCGCGTCATTCCGCTCACAATCTCCATTCAATTTACATACAAAAATTCATTGGTTGCCATTAGCGCGCGGCAGAATGCCTGCCATGCTTCAGGTCGAAGTTGCTCCGCCGCAGTGCCGCGCGAACGCAGGGTGTCTTCGTAACTGGCAATAAAACTTAGTGACGATTCAACCTCAGATTGTGTCGGCGGGCGGGAATAAAATCGTTCAAATGCTTCAGTGATGCGACCAGCATCAGTAGTAATCGAATCCAGCAAAGATGTAGCGAGGTTGCTGGATTGCGAAGCTACCAGCTTGCTGTTCATCAGAAACAGGGACTGCGGAGCCACGGTCGTGCGATCCCGCTGGCCGCTCATCGAACTGGGATCGCCAAAATCAAACGCCGTCAGATAATCGTTCAGCGCGCTGCGCACTACGGGCAAATAGATCGTCCGCCGCGGAGCCTCATAGATATCAACATTGATGTTGGCTGTGCTTGTCACGTACTTGCGGTTTTCGGTGGGCAGCAGCGTGCCTCCCATGGTCGTATCCAGGCCACCACTAATCGCCAGCAGGGAATCGCGAATCGCCTCGGCCTCCAGTCGTCGCCGATTCATGCGCCACAGGAGTCGGTTTTCAGGATCCATGGCCGTCGCCTGATTGAAATCGGTGGTTTGCTGCCAGACCGCCGAATTGAGTATCAGGCGGTGCAGCGATTTGATCGACCATCCCTTTTCGACAAACTCCGTCGCAAGCCAGTCTAGCAATTCTGGATGCGACGGCTTTTCTCCCAGTCGCCCAAAGTTGTCCGGCGACCGCACCAGTCCTTCGCCAAAGTGAGCTTGCCAGATGCGATTGACGAGCACACGTGCGGTCAGCGGATGACTGGGCCGCGTCAGCCACTCAGCCAATTTCAGTCGTCCGCTGGTCTCGGTGCCAATCGTTGAGTCATTTTCCGCAGAAAGAACATGCGGCATGCGGCGCGGGACTTCAACACCAAGTGTGGTATGACTGCCCCGCAGATGGATCCGCAGGTTCTGCGGCAGTCCTTCCGAAACCGACATGGCTTCGGGAATTGCGGGGATCGCCGCTTCGATCGCAGCCTTCTTGTCACGGAGCATTTTCAGTTCTGTTATAATCGCCTCAGCATAAACGGATTCAGCTTTGTCGCCCAGCGTGAACGGGCTCTCGCTGCCGGCCAGCAACGCCTTCAGCGGAGCAAGATGCGGCGAATCCTCACCATTCGCAATTTCCTGATATCTTAACGCGAGAGCCGACAGCGTTGTTGGCATCGGATCGGCGAGAAGCTTCGCATTCAGTGGCGAGGAATCCAAAGACACCTCCCGCGAACCGGCTGTCCGCAATTTCCACCACAGCGAGAATGGTCCATCGGCGACATCGCGCTGAGCGGTCAGCAGTTTGACCCAGTTGACAATGATCGGCGAATGGAGCTGGATCGCAGGCGTATCAAGTGTCTCTTCTGCGACCCCCGGCGAAGTTGGCGAACCACCAATGGCCGGTGCGATGCAGAGTTTATCGATGTGCGGGAATGGCCCGGCGTTTTCCAGCCGCACCACATGCTTGCCCGACGAGATTTCGACAATTGCCTCGACAAACCACTTTTGACTCTCCGCCGTCCAGCTGCCGGTGACCTGACCCGCAGCATCCGTCTTAATCGGTTTTCCATCGATCATCACAATTGTCGGTCGAGCTGCAGCGGCGGCGTAGCGCAGATCAAACTGGTACAGGCCTGCCTGCGGAAGTTCAATGTCATACTCGGTAAAGTTCGGGAGCTCACCTTGATTTACCAGCACACCGATGCCCGCCCCGTAGTTCGTCGTATCCTTCATCACGTTTCCGCGTGCAAAGTCCTCGGCCTCCAGCAGCAAACACTCGGAGGCGGACCGCCGGGCTTCGTTATCGGCAATTGGAGTAGCCCCGATCAGAGATTCTTCACGCCGCAGCTGTTGATCTGCTGCCAGCAAGTAGGCAGCCAGGTGCGTGCGGGCTTCGCTGGTGATGCGATCCGTTTCCTGCTGCATGCGTTGAGCGATGTCGGCCTGCACTACGTCGGCTGCGGCCTGCTGGCGATTTCGTTCAGCGACCACGTCCGGTAATGCCAGCGGACGTTCCTGCCATCGGGCGACGACGCCGAAGTTGTCCATGGTCTTCGTGCTCTTGAAGATCCCCGCCAGAGCGTAATAGTCGTGCGCAGAAATCGGGTCAAACTTGTGATCGTGGCAGCGGGCACAACCGATCGTCATTCCCAGCACCGCTTTTCCCAGCGTATCAATCTGTTCATCGATGATGTCCATTTCCATCTTGACCGGGTCATCCTCAGCCAGCATTTTCGCACCCAGAGAAAGGAATCCGGTAGCGATGATTCTGCGCAACTGAATGTCTGAGCTTGCCGCTGTCGGAAGCAAATCCCCGGCCAGTTGTTCGCGCAGAAACTCGTCGTACGGCAGATCAGCATTGAACGCATCGATCACGTAATCGCGATACCGCCATGCGTTTCCAAATGCCAGATTTTCATCCAGTCCGTTGGAGTCGGCATACCGCACAACATCCAGCCAGTGTCGCCCCCAGCGTTCGCCGTAGCGGGGCGACGACAACAGGCGTTCGACGACAGATTCGAAGGCTGCAGGGGACTCATCCGCGAGAAATTCGCGTACTTCTTCCGGCGTGGGCGGCAATCCGATCAACGCGAGCGTGGCACGGCGAATGAGCGTTCTCTTGTCGGCAACGTGGTTG
>CAZFDW010000427.1:0-6213 GCA_964517865.1 uncultured Chitinophaga sp. | reverse complement strand
ACGAGTTATTCTGGGTTGAAAGAGTGAGACTGCGACTCGCATCAGGAACTCCATAAGAAAGGTTGCCGCCGAAGCTGCAGTTGTGCGAAGCAAATAACAAAGACCTGTTGCTCACAATTCGTCGGTTCGAAACTGTGCAAGAAAATTCAGTAGATCAGCCCGTCGCCAGCGGACTTGGCGACCATCACGATGGGTGGCTGGTAAGAATCCTCCACTATCGATCCGATTTCGAAGAGTTTGGACAGAGTATTGCGTCAATTGAGCAACCTGTTGAATGGTCAACAGCTGCTCCGGGTCGTAGGGATCAGGCTTGGTTTTTACGACAGACATCATGAGCATCAAATCACGCTCCAAATCGTTGGTAAGGTTGTTGTTATCGGTGTTGACATTGTCGGTCCCGTTCCGTTGCATCACCGCCCCATGCATCTGTTACAAGAAATCAGGACATTATTAATAACGCGGGTACGCCCGCACACGTGAGGAACTACTTTCGCCGAACGAACCTGCCCAGTAACGTTCTCACAAGAGTCCAGATCTTGAATCCAATGCGCACGATCCAGAATCGGCTCAGTTCTGCGGGGCGCAGCACACGCAGTTCGCCAAAGCGACTACCTCGCATCGCCTCCAACGCTATGGGCACCTTGAAGTCAGCCGTTGGTGGTTGCATCAACACGGTGTTCATTGCACGAGTGAACTCCTCAGCTCGCCGTTTCGGCGCCTCAAAAACGAGTTCATCATGGATTTGGAGAATCAGCCTGGCGTCGAACCGCGAACAAATGGACGCTGATCGAAGCATCATTGTCTTGGCAATGTCAGCTGTGCCGCCTTGAGCGAGATGGTTGAACAACTGCCGCCAGGTTCTGTCGAATCCCTCGTAAGCCGCTTCTTCCGTTCGAGTCCTCACCCGGCGAATCAAACGCCACGGGATATTGCGTACCGGTAAACGAAACACGAGATGCTGGTCTTCGAAGAAGCGATACGGGGCCTTGCTGATGCGACCCACTTGGTGTTCGTAGATCTCTTGTCCTTCATTCGGACTTCCGTATCGAGCGTCAACGACACGAAGTACCCAGCAGGTCAACGTGAAACGATTCGGTTGCAGTGGAACAACACGAAGCCACAGCTTGTCAGCACCTTTGTAACTGATGAAGAGATCGATAACTTCATTGTTCACCATCCACCAGTGTGGAGTCACCCGCCGACGTCGCCCACCAAACGTGAACGACTCGCCTGTAATGGCAAAGATGTGTTTCGTCAGGTCAGAGAATGTTGCGACTTGCGGATAAGTACGGGCAAAGATTTTCAGGTTCTCAACTGCGGTGAATTTATCGCCACCAAGTTGCTTCGCCAGTCCGCCTGCACTCATACCATTGACGATTCCCAGGATCGTCCGTTTCAGTGATTCGCGTTCGCCAGCCTCCGGCGTTCGATTGAGCATACGTTTTGCGGCAGTGATGTAGAAATCGCCTTTGCTTAAACGAAAGTCCTCAGCCAGGTTGCACAAGTTCGATGGATCAAACTGCGGTACCCCAGCCGGTACATCAAAAGTGCTTCCGCATTTCTTGCAAACAACGGGACCTCCGGAGTGCGATGGGGAGCGATCGAGGGTGCTCCAACAATGGGGACACTTGTCTTGTTTCTTGTTTTCAGGGTGAAAGTATCGCCACATTCGACTTCGATACTGGGCAATTCCAGGAAGGCGTCTGACTCGTGTTTCTTGTAACAGGTCAAGATGCGGCTCGGCGTGACGCTGAAATGACTCCACCATGTGAGCAAGGACGCGGATATCGGCCTGCGAAATATCAAATCGCACAAGTTCGAACCCAGGGCTGGCTATGATTGCGTTCCGACTCTTGACGACTACGTCCCGAAAACCGTCACTCAACAACCGCCGTCCTTTTCCTTCGCCAACCGTTTTGGCAATCTGCTGCAGATTGGGATTGGTCGAAGAAACTCTTCCTGAGGATTGAAAGTCATTGAAGTTTGAATGAATTCGACGGGACTTGCGGTCAACGTGCTTGGCAAGTGACCGCAAGTGAATCATCCGAATTCGCACCAGTAGATAGTCATGAATGAGCCCAAGCGATTCCTTCACGTGAGACTGAACAATGACCTTGTCGTGCAGTTCCTTGAAGTCTGTGATCCGCAGAGACGGGAGTTTTTTCTTTCCTGTTGGAATGATCTCGCAACGCAATCCGTCTCGCTTGAAGTAGATCCAGCCACGCAGTGCAAAGTCTCCGACGTTCAGGCCAATGCCGAAGCGGCGGCGGTGCGTCTCAGAGATTGACTCCATTAACTGTTCAAGGCGGTCGCTTTCCTCATCAATGAAATCAGGATCAGCCTGAACCCCCGCAGTCGTCATGCTGACGAGCAGTGGTGTTACGGGGGCGATCAGTGTGTCGTTGTAATTTCGGTCCCGCACGTCGAGCAATTTGACGATGCGATCGTAAAGTTCTTTTGTCGTGATTAAGTCCGATTTCAGATAGGCAACGAGCGTGTCAAGCCTCAGGCGATCGACGTTGCCAGGAAAGTCCTGCGGATTGATGTTCAGCATGTGGCGAGCGACGTCTTTCAGCCTGTAGTTAAGGCACTCCCCATACCGTCGCTCATACCTCGCATCATGTGTTCCAGTTCCGAAACCATCATCCTGCTCACGGCCACGGTCGCTATCAATGAGCTTCAGCAGTTTCATCGTGTCGTGTACGGTGCAACCAACGTGCATGCCATGGCGTTCGAGCATCGCGAGGTCGAACGCTGCATTGTGAAAAACAACAACAAGATCTTTACGAAGGCTCAGGGGCGACAGGGCTTCATGCACTTCGCCTAAAGTGACTCGTGTGCCAACACTGGAAACGTCATGATGTTCGTCCGTCACCATGATGAACACATCGCGATCAATCAGTACTCCCACCGCCACAATTCGGTCATGGCGGCTTATCCCGGTCGTCTCAAGGTCGATGATTGCCAGAGACGCCCCGGCAAGTGCAGCTCTGCACTTGCCGGGGTCATGGTTTGTTGAACGGATACTGTTGATCATGACGACTCTTCGGTGAAGTCAGGTTCGTCGCCATATTCGTCCATGTCGTCATCGTCATCAGCTGTGCCGTCAAAGTCTGGCTCGTCCGCAACATCGTGAACATGCGACTCAATCACATCGTCACCACCATCGGCCCCTCCTTCAGACAGGCCCTCATCTGGTGAATCATCGACATTCACGGTGATCGGTTTAGGTTCATCCACGGCTCCAAAATCACCTGCGGATCGCCCGACATATTCCTGTTCCTGAATCAGCCGCTGTTTCTTCCTATCCTCGATAATTCGAAGCAATTCACTTTGTTTCTCCGTCTCCGAAAGACTCGTAGCCTCTTCGATGACCCGACGTTCCCGCATGAGTGGCAGAAACCTGTCGATGGTGTCGTGAAGTTCGCCGATCAACGTGTCAAAGTCGGAAGACGAAAGCTCGGTAACCTTCAAATTGGTACCAGGAATCGTGATCGTTCCTTTGTGCTTGTCGATGACGATGCCAAACTTAAAACGCACTTCACCATCAAACCGCTTCTGGTTTTCGATCAACGTTATCCAGTGTTTGACAAGATTTCGATCAATGAACTTCTTTACGTGCTCAGCAGAACCGGAAAGTTTTTTGTTGATTTTCGCAAGTTCCTGACGCTCCCGTTCGATCATCGGAAGATGTTCATTGACCCATTGGGTGAGATCCTCTTCGAACTCTGCGACGCATTTCGACTTTTCTGCAGCCTTGATCAATTCTGCTGCGTCAGTCATGCCGATGCTGTTACCCAACACAAATCTGTGAAGCCACGGATACGCGACTACGGAGACGAATCGTCCGTATTGCGTCTCGGAAATCGACATCGCGGACGCAGCCCTGGGATCAGGTACATCCTCCTCGCGAAATGACTTCACGATTTCCAGTTTTTCCTCAGTTGTGAAGTTTTTACGTTGTTCGTTCTCCGTGACGGAGCGAAGTAAAAGGTCTTTTCGAAATTCGTCGTGGTCTTGTTCAGTACCCTGAATAACTTCAACCGCATCAACCTCCATGTCTGGATGGATTCGATCTGAGTCCAACTGCTGCTTGATAGCCGACAGTAAGGCGTGATAGCGGCGATGGCCGCCAATCACGATGTACAATTTGTCCCCGTTGTGGTTTTTTAGTCCTGAGTCGTAAACCGTCATCGGTGTATGCTGGCCTTCGTAGACCAAGCTTTCGGCGAGTAACTTCAGTGCCTTGGCGTCGAGTGCCTCTCCGTTCCGGTGACAGAAATCGGTGTTTCTATCAACGTTGATGTTTGACAGTGGAATCCGGATCGAACGGTTCGTGGATTTGGCCGCACGGCTGGCAGAATTTGTCTTGGTCATTTTCTTTTCCTTCAGAATAGAGGGGGTAGGGGCAACGCGACTGTCGGGATTTGCACTTGCATGTCTGGCCCTCATGGGATAACATGTTGCTTGCAGGCAGTCCCGACTGCTCTGTGACAATTAGCATTGTGTCGCAGTCCCCACTGCATTGCAAGCAACAACTAAGAGATTCAGGGCTGCAGGGTCATATTTCCTAAAAACATGTGGATATAAAGATATGCCAGATAACAACTTAGAGAGAAAAAGGAAATTTGTGACATTTCGTCTGCTCGAAGAAGATCGGCGGTTGCTGAAAGATTTGGGAATAGGGCGTGAGAAAGACCCGGAGAGATATCATTCCCTTTGCGAACTTACCCAGATTCTGACGGAACTAGACATACCGGTAGCCCAAACCCCGGAGCGAAGGGCTCTGCGATTGGGAATTCCGACTGACCTGGATCAGGCAATTCGTGAAGTTGTTAAACGAACCAAGCAGTCCTATATTTTCATTCTTATCGAAGCTGCGAAGGAATACCGACGTCGGTTCCCTTATGACCCTGATTCAGACGAATAGTTTGATTGCCTCAAACTAGTGACATTGCAACCGCCGCTCCAAATGGGAATGACGGAGGATTCGGCTCCGTTTGGAGTGGATGGAATCATGGCGTTCGACGGCACTCCAAATGGGGACCACGAAAGATGGCCTTCCATTTGGAGTGGGTCGCTTACCTCTCTGTAACTGGGCCTCGTCGCCGATTTCGGCGACACGCCAATCGAAGGCATGCGATGACTAGCCGACACTGATCCAGTCCGCTGGCCTGGGATGCATCTCGCAATGCGTCAAGCGTAGATTCCTCCATCTGAACTCGCACTGGAGTGATGCGGCAGCCGTCCAGAACAGTTATTCCGCGATTCGCAAGATCCGTGACCAGGGCCGGTAACTCTTCGCGGATCGAGTCCGCCACAAAATCGCGGATTGTCTGATGGCGGGACTCCCGCTTCGTAGCAATGGCCGCTCGCAGTTCACCGTCCATCTTCCAGACACGGAACTTCGGTCTGGTGTTCGTGGGGCGTGATTTCTTATTCACAGGTGTACGGCGGTTGCTTGTCGATTTCTTCTTCGCCATGGTCATCCTCTCAATGAACTCAGTATTCGTCAGGTAACAAAATGCAGGTGGATGCACGGACACCGGAATCGTCCTGTGCCTCGGTGATGACCCAAAGCTTCACGCCAGTTTTCAGGATGTACGCGGAGAAGATTCGAGAACCGTGTTCAAGGGCTTCCTCGTTCGACTGTTTGTCACTCTGACTCAGATCGCCCCAGTCACCCCGGCAGTGACGTCGAAGAAGATCGATCGGGGTTTGTCCGGATTCTTCAAGGGCTTCCAAAGCGGCGGGAGTTGCAACGAGTTGTCCCATTTCAAACTTCGACATGGTTCACCAATCCGTTTCACTGGGGTATCGATTATTCCTGGCAATTGCCGGGCTGATCGAATGTTTCCGAGGGAAATTGATTGGTTAAATCGGCGCTACCGGAGCGGCTGCAGCCTGCGGACTCAGATGCAAATCTACTTTGGAGCGGTTGCGTGTCGCATTGGCGTGAGAGACCTACTGTTCCAAACGACGAAGAGACATATATCAACGAATGCCAATGCGGCCCCAGTCAGTGAAGCTTCGTCCAAGCTGACTGGGGTCTCTCTATTGGTGGAGTTGAACATGTCAAAAGAGAATGCAGCGAGGCGGAATCACGTCGGTCGAAAACTCAGGAGTTCAAAGCATATCCCTCTTGAGATCAAGGGGGCGATACAAGTCATCATCGACCTACTGAACCCCCAATCTGACTACGCTGTGGCGTGG
>CAZFDW010000426.1:0-6215 GCA_964517865.1 uncultured Chitinophaga sp. | reverse complement strand
TTTAACCGCGTGGGCAACGCCCCGCGATTGGCAGCGAAGCGCGGCCCGATGGGCAGGCTGTTAAACGAAGCAACTTCTGCACTGGTGCATAGAGAAACCGATTCACTCCAGCGGCAGAACGGCGACGCCCATGCAACAGGGAAATCCAGCCTCCGATCATCCTCGTGTCGCACGGCGAACGGCGGTTCAGGCGGGAGCCATCAGTCTGCTCGGGCTGGGGATGAATCACCTTGTCGGTCTTCGAGCCGCAGCAGCTGAGTCCACTGGGCACCAGACGTCGTTTCGATCGTGCATCTACATTTTCCTCTCCGGCGGGCTGTCACAGCACGACAGCTTTGATCCCAAGCCTGAGGCACCGGCAGAAATTCGCGGTGAGTTCGCTGCGATCGCAACTCAAACGCCCGGAGTGCAGATTTGCGAACACCTGCCCGGCCTGGCTGTCAGAAGTCATCTGTGGTCCATGTGCCGTTCGCTGACGCACCCGTCCAACGATCATTCCGCCGGGCACCATATTATGTTGACGGGCCGCAGCGATCTGCCACCCGGATTTAATCCCAATCAGCCACGTCCGCAGGACTGGCCCAGCATTGGCGCCGTCGCCGGTGCCGTCTCGACGGCTCGCAATAATCTGCCTCCGGCCGCCGTGATCCCCGAACAACTTGTGCACTATTCCGGACGTATCCTGCCAGGCCAGTTCGCTGGCGTGATGGGAAGTCAGCGAAATCCATGGTTTGTGGAAGCGTCTCCGTTTCACTCCACATCCTACGGCGCTTATCCGACTCACGGCTTCGATCATCAGGACCGCGGAAACAAAGATGGACGACTCTTCGAAGCTCCCAGTCTGAGTCTGCCGCACGGTCTCACGGCCACAGGGCTCAATCGTCGAGTCCACTTGCTGAGCGAACTCGAACGTCAATGTCACCGACTTGACGACGCTGCGTTGACAGAGAACTTTGATCGATATCGTGAAGGTGCGATTTCCCTGCTGGTCGATCCGGCCATCCGCAGCGCACTGGATGTGACGCATGCAGATGCTTCCATTCAGGATCGCTACGGCAGGAATTCGTTCGGCTGGTCACTGCTGATGGCTCGGCGACTCGTGGAATCCGGCGTTAATCTGGTGCAGGTGAATCTGGGAAATGACGAAACATGGGACACGCACGGCAATGCGTTTCCTCATCTTCGCGACAACCTGCTGCCACCGACCGATCGCGCTGTCAGTGCGTTGCTGGACGATTTGCAGGAATCCGGATTGCTGGACAGCACGCTCGTGATCATGGCGGGTGAGTTCGGTCGAACTCCGAAAATCACGCTGCTGCCAAGCCATTACAAGTATCCTGGTCGCGACCACTGGGGGCCAGTACAGTCTGTATTCTTTGCCGGGGGAGGAATTCAGGGAGGTCGCGTCGTCGGCGGTTCAGATGAAATCGGTGCGTATCCTGCCTTTGATCCTCAACGCCCGGAGAATTTTGCCGCGACCATCTATCAGGCCCTCGGCATTCCGCAGACCGCAGCATGGCACGATGAACTCGGACGGCCTCATCACGTGTATCACGGTGAACCAATTCCGGGGTTGACGTAGGCGATTGTCTGGAATACGGCGATCTGGTGCCCAATGGCACTCACTTTGTAACCCGAAGCACTCGTGCTGAAACAAGCGACAGTCATTTGGAGTGCGGCGACTTGTCGCCGCTTTGCCTTTCCAATCCAGCATTTTTGTCAATCAGCGTGGGAAAACAGCGAACAGTCCGTTTCTATTTCAGGTGAAGTCGATCGTACAAACGAACATCGTTTCCAGAGCCAAATTCCCTGAAAAAGAAAGCGGGGACGAGTCACCGCACTCCAAAGGTCGCTTGTTTAGGTTTACCGAGAATGCCCTCGCTGACGCTCTGGGTTAGTGAGTCCGGAATTAAACTGAGTGTCATTGACTTAACGCCGCTGGTGTCTTCGACCCTGTGCGATTTGGCTGACAGCATGCACTGACACTCGCCTGACTCGCGGAACCGAGATTCACCGAGTTGGTTGCTCGTCGGCAATCAAGTCTCGATTGGCTGAGCCAGGGACTTCCGGACGTCCCCACATGGAACAACCTGTCACTGCGGCAACTCTTTGGAGCCGACAATGGTGAGATTCATACCGATTTGCACGCTCACGGATTTTTCGCCCACTTTGACGTTCGCCTTTCCGTTCAAATACCATCCCAGCGACCCCGTCGAAAACTCTTTGACTTCAGCTGTCATTGGAATGCCGTTGATTGTGACTTCGACCGGCTTGGCATCGCTTAGGAATTCAGCACGAGTCACGGGACACGTTGATTTAGCCATATGGTCGTCCTTCGAGGCTGGGTGAAATAAAGTTAAGAGGAAGACAGTTCAATATATTCGGCATCGGGGTCAACTCCTTCAGAACAATTCTGCGATCGGGCTTCCGCCATCGACCACAAAACGCGGTCGACCCTGATGGTCGGAGTATTGCACGTCCTGTGGCACGCCGAAGTAACGAAAGATAGTCGCGGCAAGATCTGCGGGAGTCACGGGACGTTCTTTGATCGAACCGCCATCAGATTCAGTCGCTCCGATCACCTGACCATGTCGCAGACCACCACCCGCGATGCACATCGACATGACATCCTGCCAGTGATTACGTCCGTCCGTGCTACCCTGCGTTCCCATGGTCGGACTTCTGCCAAACTCACCCATCGCAATGACCATCACCTTGTCCAACAATCCTCGACCTTCAAGATCGCTCACGAGTGTCGTAATCAAGTGGTCGAACAACGGCAGCAGCGGTCCAAGTCCTTTTGAGATGCCTCCGTAAGGCGGAATGTTATCTCCGTGAGTATCCCAGGTCCCTGAAGCGCCGTGGTAACTCAGGTCCAGAGTGACGAACGTCGTCCCCGCTTCCACCAACCGCCTTGCAATCAATGCCTGTTGACACCACAGGTGCTTGCCGTAACGCTCACGAACTGCCGCGTCTTCCTGTTTCAGATCGAAGGCGCTGCGCGCACGTTCACCCAACAGCAGTTCAACGGCCTGTTGCTGATACGCATTCAGTGCCGCCAGAGATCCATCCTGATCAAGTCCCGCCTTCATCTGATCAAACTGCTGTAAAAGACTGAGACGTTCATGCAGGCGGGATTCCGACAGTCCGCTCTGCATTTGAAACAAATCACCACCGGTCAGGCGGCCCGTGTCTACTCCGACATCCGTATAGACCGGCAGCGTCGTGGCTTTGTCGCAGATAAACGGATCGTATTGTTTACCGAGATAGCCGGCAAACGCCAGATGCGATCGTGATTTCATGAATGCGGCATAGGGCGGCATCGTCGGATCGTTCGCGCCATGATGTCTGGCAACGACAGACGCCAGAGACGGATACTTGACAGCTTCCGGATTGACGCGAGGTTCGGCCTTGAGGTTTGCCGTCTGAAACACCGTGTTGGGTTCATGGTTACTGTGCCGCGAATCGACTGATCGGATAATCGTGAACTTGTCGAGCATCGCGGCCTGCTTCGGCAGGTGTTCACTGATGACGACACCAGGCAGTTTTGTCTGAGTGACACCAAACGGCCCGCGATTGATCCACGGCCGGTCGGGCTTGCTGTCCCACGTGTCGATATGACTTGGCCCGCCCGCCATCCATAGCAGGATGACACTTTTCCCTGACGGCAGAGAATTGCCGCTCACCACTCCTGCTGCCCGAGCCTGTATCAGACCAGGCAGCGACAGTCCTGCGATGCCCGCCATTCCGGCCTTCAACATCGAACGGCGCGTTTCGAGAAAAATGCCCTCACGAGTCCGACCAAAGAAATTGCCGAACGAATGACCAGCATGTTGAGGCGCAATGCAACTGTGTGCAGGGTGCGAATTCAAAGACATCAAAACTCTCCGCAGGGAAGACGTATCGGAGAAAGGCGGAATTCCTCAGTAAAGCCTAGCGATTGACAACGCCGCGCACAATAAGCAATCGCGGCGGCCCACGGCTGAGCAGTCAGTGGATTTGCAGGGTGGGTCTGGCGAAGCGCTGGCCCACCCTATCTCTTCTTCACGCGGCGCGAATTGACTATGGCGAGCGGCTGGGCGTGAGCCCTCCGTGGCCCCTGCATGAACACACGGAGGGCTGACGCCCAGCCGCTCGCCGCTGCCTCATTTCTGATCGCTCTATAGAAAAATCAATGGTGGGCCGGCGCTGTCGCTTGTCCCACCCTACATATTGCGTAATTCCGCGAACTGGCCAGCCGTGCCCGGTGGCCCGGGAGGTTCCGGGCTGTCGGCTCCGCAGATCCTTTCTGGCTACTGTGGCGTGCAGATGACCGTTGCCGTTTCGATGATGGCCGGTTGTTTTGGCTTGTCGCTCTGATCGGTCGGAAGCACGCCGATCTTCTTGACAACTTCAAGGCTGGCATCATCGGCGGTCTTGCCAAAAACCGTATACTGTCGGTCAAGCGAGGCTTGAGTTCCCAGACAGATAAAGAACTGACCACCCGCCGAATTCGGATCACTCGTACGAGCCATCGACAGCACGCCGGCGACATGCGGCGTTTTATTGAACTCGGCCTTGATCGTATAACCCGGCCCGCCGGTTCCGGTTCCCAACGGACAACCGCCCTGGATCATGAAACCTTTGATGACGCGATGAAATGTCACGCCGTTGTAGTAGCCAATCCGCGCCAGACCAATCATGTTGCCACAATGTCCTGGCGCATCGTCGGGAAGCAGATTCAGCAGAATGCGACCTTGATTCGTGTTCAGTTCGATTTGATAATTGTTCTTATCGAAGTCAATATCTTTGATCGCGGCTGTCACTTCAGGTTGGCGATTTTTGCTCATGTGTTCTCTCAAATCCTGTCATTGGTAACGTGTAAAAAATGTCCGAAACTGCCTCAGACTGCCGAAGTGTCGGGAATTGAGAAACAAACGCAAGCGTAAAGCGGCCCGAGGAACGAACAGCGAAGTGCCCCAAACCCGGACGATCATATGAAAGTGCACGCAATCCCGTCGGCGGAGCGACGGGTGTACAGTACACACGTTGCTCCGCCGACGGGATTTTTTTGCGACGCTCGTAATTCCGCCAGGGCAAAACACGAACCGGATTGTGGACATAGTCCAGGTCTCGCCTTGCGGTTTTCATAACCCTGGCAGGCGCAGTACAATCATCCATATGATCCATGCTCTTCGCTCAGACAGGGCTCAGGCAACACTTCCCGTCGTGCCATCTTCGCTGAAACACCTAATGAATGCTCTACTGAAGAAACTTCGTATCCAGACAGTCAACGCAGGGGCTTGTTCCGGATCTGACTTGTGGGCATCCGGTGCGGAGCGACTCACGTCATATTCACCATCCACAGGCGAAGCGATTGCCGATGTGATGCTGGCGGATGTCGGTGATTACGATGCGGTCGTGGCGCGGGCTCAGGCGGCATTCCTGAAATGGCGCAGCGTGCCGGCCCCCGTCCGTGGGCAGTTGATTCGAGATCTCGGCAATCGCCTGCGTGCGCTCTGCGAGCCGCTGGGAGAACTGGTCGCTCTGGAAATGGGAAAGATTCGCGCGGAGGGTATTGGCGAAGTTCAGGAAATGATCGATATCTGCGACTTTGCGACGGGGCTTTCCAGACAGCTTTGCGGCAGCACGATGCACTCCGAACGACCCGGACATCGGATGTATGAACAGTGGCATCCGCTTGGGCCGATCGGCATTATTAGTGCTTTCAATTTTCCGGTGGCCGTCTGGAGCTGGAATGCGGCGCTGGCAGCCGTGTGCGGTGACACGATGATCTGGAAACCGTCACCAACCACACCGCTCTCCGCCATCGCCATCCAGCATCTCTGCAATGATCTGATGTCCGATCATAAAATCGATGGCCTCTTCAATCTTGCCATTGGAACAAACGAAAACGTCGCACAGCGGATGCTCGAAGACCGTCGGTTGCCACTCATCAGCTTTACGGGTTCGTGTGAGATCGGAAAACATGTGGCGGAAGTTGTCGGTCGGCGGATGGGAAAGACGCTGCTGGAACTGGGCGGCAACAATGCCATTATTGTAGAACCCGATGCAGATCTCGACCTGGCGATTCGCGGTATTCTGTTCGGTGCTGTCGGAACCGCCGGCCAACGCTGCACGACGACGCGGCGTCTGCTGGTGCATGAGTCCGTAATCGAAGACGTGCAGGCCCGGTTGGTGCAAGCCTATGCACAGGTAAAAATCGGTGATCCACT
>CAZFDW010000425.1:0-6222 GCA_964517865.1 uncultured Chitinophaga sp. | reverse complement strand
TGGCGATGACCACGAAAACCAACGTGCATGGTCCAGGCACATACATGATGAACAGTGGCTTTTTGCTACCCGGATTTCCCTGCATGGGGGCATGGATCTCCTATGCACTTGGCAGTCTGACTGACAATCTTCCTACGTTTGTCGTGTTGCCGGATGCAAAAGGATTACCATACAACCAGCGCGGCTGTTTTTCGTCGGGATTCCTGCCTGTTGTGCATCAGGGCACTGTGATCAATGCCGGATCAACGCAACCGGTTCCGGATCTGTTTGCGTCTTCAAAGTTTGCGTTTGCGGGCCGTAACGGCGACGCCGAAGGACTTGCGCTGCTGGACAGGATGAATCGCCGTCACGCAGCACAACATCCGCATGATTCACGGCTCGAAGCGCGTATCGCCAGCTATGAACTGGCGGCGAAGATGCAGCTCTCCGCTCCGGAAGCCTTCGATGTGGCTCGTGAACCTGAATCTGTTCACAAAAGCTACGGGCTGGACGACAAAGTCACCGAAGACTTTGGCCGTCGCTGTTTATTGGCAACTCGATTGATCGAACGCGGAGTGCGGTTTGTGCAGGTCTGGAGCGGGCCGCAGGGCGCGACGGGCAACTGGGATAACCATGGCAACATCCTGACAGAACTTCCTCCGATGGCGAACAGCGTGGACCGTCCGATCGCCGCGTTGCTGCGGGATTTGAAATCACGAGGGCTGGACAAAGACACGTTGGTCATCTGGACGACGGAATTCGGACGCACGCCGTTTGCTCAGGGAAGTCTGGGTCGGGATCACAATGGAGGAAGTTTTGTGAGTTGGCTTTGGGGGGCCGGGATTAAGCCAGGCATCGAGCACGGGCGGAGCGACGACTGGGGCTATCAGGCTGTTGAGAACAAGACGTATTGCTACGACCTGCACGCGACGATTCTGCATTTGCTGGGGATTGATCATGAAAAGCTGACCATGCGGCAGAACGGAATTGATCGTCGATTGACCGATGTGCATGGGCATGTGATTCAGGAAGTGCTGGCGTGATGAACAACATGAAGCGGACGTCAGGGGTTGTTCAGCACATCCTTAACCAATTCATCGACGGATAAACCAATCGGAATCGAATCACGAATTTCCGGAGAAACGAAGATGCGGACTTTCTTGACGCAGTCATCGAACTGCGTCTTCGCCATGGCGTCCACGATCGGCGAGACTTCACGCAGAGGCCGATACTCGTTACTCGATCGAAACCACACGTCCACGCGAAATTCCACTTCGCGATGCTGCGGGGGAGCGTCGATCAGCACATCCATCGGTGAAAATTCTCGTCCAGCAACCGCAGCGAGCCTCTCCGTCAGCAGTAATGAACATGCGGCCAACTGGGTGGCCGTCCTTTGTCGCAACGCGCGGTACAGCGGTTCCTGATGATAGATGCTGTATTCCGCAAGTCGCTTGTGGAGTCTGCGGCGCTGGCCGAACAGTCCGTCGGTGAGCGATGCAACCTCCGTGCCGCGCGCCGCCGAACACAGGCAGCGAATCAGATCCGGTTCCGACATTCGAAACAGTGAACTCAGATCCAGCGTCGGCATCAATTCCAGAAACGATCGCGCGAACATGGTCGTCGCCGACCGCACTGCGTGATGCCAGTAAACTTCGGTGAACATGACGTACCGCGCGAACACCATCATTTCGGCAGCCGTTCGTCCTTTGGATGTGATCGCCAGTCCATCGCCAGCCTCATTCACGATCAGCGAATTGATGAGCCGATTGCGGTCAAAGTGACGGCCATAAGGGACACCGCAATGTTGACTGTCGCGCGAAAGATAATCCATTTTGTCGATATCGACAGGACCGGACAAAATTGACCGCCGCAGACGACTGCTTGCTGAATTTGACGTTGCTACCAGCACATCCAGGACTTCGTCGGCGCTGATGTTCCACTGCGATTCCAGCACTTGAGTCAGCACGCCGTTCGGCCGCAGAAATTCCCTGGCAAAGACTTCATGCGGCGGCATTTGAGGCAGTTCCATGTCCTCGATCGGGTGACAGAACGGCCAGTGCCCGATGTCGTGCAGCAGGGCGGCGACGATCAGAACTTCCGCATCGTGCCGCGAAACAATCTCTGCAAATCTCGCGTCACGACCCAGTTGCCACAGATACCTCAGTGCGTTGTGATAAACACCCAGAGCATGTTCGAAGCGGCTATGAGTTGCTCCCGGATACACGTGAGATGCGAGTGCCAGTTGCGTCACATGCCGCAGTCTCTGGAACTCCGCCGTATCCACGATCGCCCGCACACGCGGCGTAAACGGAATGTCCTGTTCGGTCGGAATTCGGATCACGCCAAACGAACTACCGGCCTCTGCGAGTTCTGAAATGTCGGAATACGGATGGCTCATCTGCACCATTCTGGCCATTCCGGATGGTTTTCACAAGTGGCCCGGAAGCAGACCAGGACATCCCAAACAGGGCAATCGATCGTCATAAATCCATTTCCGGGTTGAGTTTCCGATGCAACCTTGTCACGATGCCCACCCCGCCGCTGACGTCGTCTACGTCGCACGAACTGATCTTCCAATCCGCACGGATCGGCTACAATGAGCTGGCCGATGAAATAATGTGTGGTGTTGAATGGAAAAATCTTCGTTCACCGCGGTTTGTGTGATCATCAAAAAGGGCGAAAGCAGAATTCGGAATGGCGAAGGAAGAATCAATTCAGGTCGAAGGCAACGTTGTCGAAGCACTCGCGAACACTCAGTTTCGCGTGGAGCTTGAAAACGGCCATCAGGTCATGGCACACGTTGCCGGAAAAATGCGTAAACACTTTATCAGGATTGTGCCCGGCGATCGTGTTGTGGTCGAAGTTTCGCCATACGATCTGAAGCGCGGTCGGATTGTTTATCGCGAACGTTAAACGAATTGGAAAAGGGGTCAGGCACCAATAGCCAAATGGCCCGCAGGGTGCTCCGCACTATTGAGTTTGGAAAAGGGGTCAGGCACCAATAGCCAAATGGCCCGCAGGGTGCTCCGCACTATTGGTGCCTGACCCCTTTTCCAAACTCGCACTATTGGTGCCTGACCCCTTTTCCAATCCAAACTATAAACACTTCGATGACCACTGAAACATCCTCTCTGCCATTCGTTCAGCTTTTTACCGACGGTGCCTGTAAAGGAAATCCCGGTCCGGGCGGCTGGGGCTGCATTCTTCGGCATCCCGCCACAAAAACTGAAAAGGAATTCAGCGGCGGTGAAGCACTGACGACGAACAACAAGATGGAACTTCAGGCTGTAATCGAAGGCCTGAAAATTCTGACTCGCAAATCACGTGTGGAAGTCGTGACAGACAGTTCGTACGTCGCGAAGGGCTGCAAAGAATGGTTGCCCGGCTGGAAGGGGAACGGCTGGAACCGCAAAGACGGCAGGAAACTCGTACCGATTGCTAACATCGAACATTGGAAACAGCTTGATGTGTTGCTCAGCAAACATCAGATAACGTTCACGCTCATCAAAGGCCACGCTGGCCACGCCGAAAACGAACGTTGCGATGTGCTCGCCGTCGATGCCGCCGAACGGGCCCGGTATTCGAGTTAAGTGCGCGTCACGATTCGCAGCCTGGTTTATCCTTGACGTCCGAAAGTCGCCAGGCGAAAAATTGCGCGGAGTCTTATATGGATTTTCCGAAGACGGCTTGATCACTCAGGTCACGCCCGCAGCAGCAATCAGAATGTCGTTATCTCACCAATCTGCAAACAAATCCGTGAATCGATGTTTGCTGACCGGAACCTGATGGCACGTCGCCGACAGAAAGCCCTTCATCGCTTATCTGTGGCGCTGGAACGCCCAGGCCGATAGCCCTTTCCCGGTTTGTGGCGAGATTGTTTTTTTGATGTTTTTCCCTTCACCGCCGATGAGCCTTCTGCCGGTATCGTATGTACGTACTCGCCGCGAATACGCGTGTTCGCATCCGCCCGGCGCTTGTCCAGTGCCTCGCGAGGTGGATTGGAGGCTATCAGGCAGTCGCAGCCCGATCCGATGAGGTCCTGCCGCCCAGCCTGCTCAAGAGCTTTACGCACGTCAAAATAATTTTCCGGCTTAAAAAACTGCATCAGGGCACGCTGCAGTTTTCGATCGCGGAGATGCTGAGCCACATAAACTGGCTTCTTCGTGAACGGGTCGATTCCCGTGTAATACATGGCGGTGGCCACATCGAATGGAGCCGGAATAAAATCCTGCACCTGATCCGGACGGTAGCCG
The DNA here is from genome assembly GCA_964517865.1 of uncultured Chitinophaga sp. Taxonomy (GTDB): domain Bacteria; phylum Planctomycetota; class Planctomycetia; order Planctomycetales; family Planctomycetaceae; genus SXXK01. Next base: position 1,990 of record CAZFDW010000425.1, on the reverse strand, counting down.
TTTCGTTTCAGGAACAGAGCCAGGTCAATCATCGCGTGGAGATCGCTTCCGGGGTGGCTGGCGATGTAGTATGGGATGATGTACTGTTTCTTTCCGGCAGCCTTTGATTCGCGGTCAAAGACTTCGGCAAACTGCTCAAAATCATCGCTGGCCGGTTTTCGCATCAGATTCAGGACACCTGAGTCTGAGTGTTCCGGTGCGACTTTCAGATGACCACCCACATGATGCCGTACCAGATCCTGCATGTACTCCGGCGATCGGCGGGCGAGATCCATGCGAATACCGCTGGCGACGAACACTTTCTTGATGCCCGGTGTTTCCCGCGCATCCTTCATGAGCTTCACCAGAGGCCCGTGATCGGTTCCCAGTAATTTGCAGATCGTCGGATGCACACAGGACTGCCGCCGACATTTGGCTTCGACTTCGGGACGCATACACCGCATTTCATACATGTTGGCGGTTGGACCGCCGATGTCGCTGATGACACCTTTGAACTGCGGATCACGAGTCATCTCTTCAATCTCGCCGATCACAGAGTCATGACTGCGAGACTGAATGATTCTTCCCTGATGAGTCGTGATCGAACAAAACGTGCAGCCACCGAAACAGCCGCGCATGATCGTCACTGAATCCTTAATCATCTCAAACGCAGGGATTTTTTCCACATACGACGGATGCGGTTTTCTGGTGTAGGGAAAGCCGTAGATCGAGTCCATGGCTGGCCGCGAAATCGGAAATCGCGGAGGATTGCAGACGACGGCCTGTCGATCATGGAACTGTACGAGTCCTTTGGCATTGTAAGGATTCGTTTCGTTATGGATGATCTTTGTCGCTTCTGCAAAGGCCGGCTTGTCCGAAGCGACGGTTTCGAAACTCGGCAAACGCAGAAATGTCGGCTCTTTCGACGGATCTCCAAAGCGTTCTTCCGATTCCCTCGCCCCCAGGACATACGCCATACCTCGCATATCGCGCAGGGCACGCACGGTCTCACCGGCCGCCAGCCGTCTGGAGATTTCCAGAATCGTATCTTCCCCCATCCCGAACCCGACAAGGTCAGCTTTGGCATCCAACAGGATTGAACGGCGAACTTTATCACTCCAGTAGTCGTAATGCGCCAGACGCCGCAGCGACGCTTCAACTCCTCCGGCAATGACGGGGACACCAGGATACGCTTCACGAGCCCGCTGGCAGTATCCCAGCGTTGCGCGATCGGGTCTCAGTCCGATCCGGCCACCAGGAGAGTACGCATCGTCATTGCGGACTTTGCGATTGGCGGTGTAATGATTGATCATTGAGTCCATATTGCCCGCGCTGATCGCGAAGAATAGTCGCGGCTTGCCAAACGTCCGCCAGGCGTCGCAGGACCGCCAATCGGGCTGGCTGACAATGCCGACGCGAAATCCACCCGCCTCCAGCACACGGCCAAGGATGGCGCTGGCAAAACTGGGATGGTCGATGTAGGCATCGCCCGTCACAAAGACGACGTCGAGTTCATCCCAGCCTCGTTCGAGAGCTTCTGCCATCGTCATAGGCAGCGGTTTTCGCTGACAGGCCGTCTGGTCTCGTCCCGGCAGAGCGGCCAGAGGGTCCGAATCAGCATTCGCAAGGTTGAGGATCGGCAGGCTGTGGGAGGGCGCATTTGTCATGCTCGAAATCATACCACCAACGACTGCAATCATCCAGGCGACGTTGCACTACTTCATTAAGAATCAACAAACGCGGTCAGCCTGAACAGGTCTTCCGGTTCGTTGTCCAGAAAAAATCCACGCACCAGGAATTTCATGTTCGATGAATGGCGTTTTGATCGTTACAATTTCATCGTTTTAAGTTGCTACCGCAAAAATTTTCAACGCCCCGCTTCCGGGCTAAGAGAAATTCTACAGTGGCCGTATCGTAGGCAAAAAGATGTGCGGCAAAATGACAGGAAGCTATTTCTCTGCCGCACATTTTTCTGCCTGGAATGCCTTTCCTTCGAAAGCGTCCTGTCGAA
>CAZFDW010000424.1:4471-6224 GCA_964517865.1 uncultured Chitinophaga sp. | reverse complement strand
GGGATTCGAACCCTGGGTACCCTTGCGGGTACTCCGGTTTTCAAGACCGGTGGCGGATTGACCTAACGACCAACCCCGCCCAGAGTTACGCAACCATACCACAGCCGAGGTGCCCGTATGGGTGCCGAGCGTTCTGGGTGCCGTTTTCGAGGCCAAAATTACCTCGGACTTGATCCGAATTCTGCTCGCGTGGAACGACCTGCCGGAAGCCATTCGCAAGGCCATGCTGGCGGGCGTTGAGGTGAGGAACACGAGTCGAGAGACACCAATAATCTGCGAAGCCTGACTCATTCGAAGGAAAGCCCGCTTGACTAACGTCGCTGGCTGGTAAAGAATACTTTACTAATAAGTCCCCTCAGGAAAGGCGGGTTGACCAGCAATGAATAGAATCACCGGAGATTACCGCGCAGCAAGAGTCAGCGGGGAGGAAGTACGTGCGTTCATTCCGAGGCCGCTGCCCCCGGTCGATCCCCCACTGATACTCCACGAAACACTTCAGATTCTGTTATCCAGGGCCAATATTGCAGTGGGACGACTCGCTGTCGCCGGCAAGATGGTACCCAGCAGTGACTGGTTCATTTATGGATTCGTTCGTAAGGAGGCCGTGATCTCATCACAGATCGAAGGGACTCAGGCAACGATCCGGGATGTCCTTGAGTTCGAGGCGACACAGAAGGCAGACCGCCCTGACGACGTTCATGAGGTCTGCAACTTCATTGATGCGATCAGCTACGCTCGTCACGAGATCGCACGGCCCAGGGGACTGCCGCTGAGCACTCGGCTTTTGTGTGAAGCGCACAAGCGTCTGATGAAAGGTGTACGAGGTGCGGACAAGCGACCAGGCGAAATTCGGAGTTCACAGAACTGGATTGGAGGCACTCGCCCCGGCAACGCCAGGTATGTACCGCCACCGGCCGATGAAGTCCCAGGCGCTCTCGCCGCTCTGGACAGGTGGCTGCACATGGAAGATCCTCTTCCTCCGCTTGTGCGCGCAGGACTAGCCCACGTGCAATTTGAAACAATCCATCCGTTTCTTGATGGAAATGGTCGTATTGGAAGGCTCCTCGTGACGCTGCTTGTGGAGCACTGGGGCCTGCTTGACGCGCCTCTGTTATATTTGAGCCTTGCCTTGAAGCGACATCGCGACGAGTACTACACAAGGTTATCTGCCGTCCGCACCGATGGTGATTGGGAGGGCTGGACCGCTTTCTTCCTCGAATGCGTTCGAGAGGCGGCAGATGACGGTGTGAACACGGCGGAGAAGTTGCATTCGTTGCTGTCACGAGACCGGCAGCAGCTTCTGAATCAGTCCGGCGTAACGATTTCTGCGATTCGCCTGCTGGATCAATTGCCGAGCCATCCGATTGTCACTCTGGGGCGGGTCATGAAGATCCTGAAAACCACGAAGCCAACAGCGACAAAGGCCATTGAATCGTTGAGAAAAGCGAAAATCCTGTTCGAGACCACCGGCAGGCAGCGCGATCGGGTTTACGCCTGGAAGAACTATCTGACTCTGCTGACAGGTGAATCAGAGGAACCCGATCTCCGCCCGGCAGTCCGAAAGTGAAGTTCAACCTCCTGAGTCAGTTCGTAGTGACATCCTCGTGGTCGTCACTGCGGCCGATTACAATCAACTGGCCCGTTCCCACAGCGGCGTAGCACAATGGAAATCAATGAATTCTTTATGCTGTCGATTCTTCCGCTCAGTCCATTGGCAAGTGCGTTCTCATCTGTCTATTTTGCTGTGAGTCAT
>CAZFDW010000424.1:0-4371 GCA_964517865.1 uncultured Chitinophaga sp. | reverse complement strand
TTTACTTGAGGATAGCACTCCGGAATAGCCCGATCGCGTGCCGGCAATCGGCAACACCCCTGTTTCCACAGTCGCTGGCGTCATGCGTCGGCAACGGCTTTCCGAGCGCTTCGAGCAGATGTTGCAGAGCGCCTTGTGATGACAATCTTTCGCATTCCGGATGACAGTGTCTTTGTTTCGACACCTGACAGGTGGACGATCGGAAGGCCGACGATGCGGCAGAGGACTTCCGGCTCTTCACAGAACACTTGAAGAAGACGACGCGATGCGTCGGACGGCCGCCGAACACCTTGCTCCCAACTTTGCAGCGTCTTCGCAGAGACATTCAGCATCTGAGCAAACACTCGCTGGGACATGGCGACTTGAGCCCGAATTTCAGCCAGCGTTTCGGCATCAATTTCCGGGGGCGCATCCGGCACCTCGACGGTTCGAAGCGTGAGTTCGCCTTTGGCGTGGGCAATGCTTTCTTTCAGCCCATTCTTCAATCGCGAAAACAGTGGCGTTCGTTCTTGTGTGTTCATGATTTCCGTCCTTTCTCTTTTTCTGACTCATTCTTTTCCGGACGTTTTGCTGCGACGAGTCAGGATTTCGGCAACTGGCGACGGGCATAATACCCGGCCCGGCTGTCTCCCACGAACTCGATCAGGCCCTTCTGAGTCAGCTCTGCCAAATCTCGCTTGGCCGTTCGTGAGTGAATTCCAAAGCGTTTTTCCAGCATCACGCGCTGCAATTGAGTACCCTTCTGAATTTCCCGCAACACCCATTCCTGCCGCTCGTTGAACTGGGACATCACCTTGTCGCCGGTTATGTCACTGGTGGCAGCCACCAACTTACCAACGCTGCCACCGGGGGCCGTCTTGATGGCACCGGTGACATGGGCTGGTTTGCGGGGTTTGTCCGGGTCTCCAACGGAGATCCAGTCGTTCAGGTAGTAACCCTGTGAGTCGTTCCGGATCATGGCGTCTGCGTTTGCAGCCAGTTGCAGGTGCCGCTCCAGTCGCTTCGTGATATTGTCTCGCAGACGTCGCACACAGCCCCCCCACAGTGCCCGCCTGTCCCGCGATTCCGATCGCAGTGGCGAGTTCCTCCCCGGAACGCCGTACAAAACGCCCGTGGCCGTCCTGTTGCGTCAAGACATTCAGGATCTTCAGGGAGTGACCTGCACCCATGTCACTCATGATGATGACACCACAAAGTTCCGCTCGATCTTCAAACAGAATCAGCTCGCCTCCAGAGAAACGTCCGAGCGGCGAGCATTTTGCAACCGAGGGAACATCTGCTGGCACTGGCTCCGGATAAGCACTCAGCACCTGTCGAATCACACTGCTGAGTGTTCGCCCGTTGTTGGAGAACGGCTTTGAAATGAAGTCCCTTACGCCGTTCCGGGATAACTCTATGCTCAGGTCGAGGCAATCGGAGCTGTATCCGGTCATCACAATCACGGGGATGCGTCCCGGGCCTTTGATCTGCTGGATGTCCTTCAGCAGATTGCAGCCAAATTCTTTGTCAGCGCCTCCCCGATTTGGCTTGGCCGGGATCTGCAGGTCCAGCAGGACGTAGGTGTATTCCGTTTCCCTGAGTTTTTCCTGCGCGTCATGTTGATTGGTGACCCAGTCGTGTTCATGCCCAATGGAGAACAGACTGTCTTCTATTGAGCCAATGATTCGGTCGTCATCTTCGACGATCAGTGCTCTGGGTTTCATATTCTCTCCTGTCTACCGACTTCGGAGCGGCAACGCCATCGTTACCGCTGTCCCCTCATTTTCCCGACTTTCCAGTGTCAAAGATCCACCGTGGGCCGCAAGGTTGCGGGCGGCGATTGGTAGTCCATACCCAGAACTGTGCTTCTTTGTCTTATTCCGCCGACCAGGCGTCAGCAGCCGCAGAGTGTCTGCCTCCTCATCCGACAACTCCGCACTGTCGGAAACGGTTTCCAACTCATGACACGCCCTCTGAGTTGTTTGGACTGGAGCCGTTGTACATCACAGTCGAGATCACACTTGCCGCTTCGTCAACTGGAAATTGTAATCATTTCGACTGCGCCATTTCACGGCGAGGCAAGCCGTCGCAAATCAAATTGTTGGCTGCTCCGGCGTGTCGGACCGGAGCAGTTAACCCGACTTCGTTTCCCGCACCATTCGTGACCGCCGACGCGTGTATCAAGTGCTGTTTCGGGGTCGATCGACATCACCGGTGTTAGAGTGAAAACGAAATCTCATCTAACTCAGGACGGTTAATCCTGAGGGAGCAACGACGATGGAATCTTTGGCGCTGGAATGGTCGATCGAACAGGATTACGGCACTTGTGAGGCCCTGCCAGAAAAGGTGCGACGTTTGGAGTCAAGATGATTACACCTGCTGGATTCTCGCCACAACGTTCCAGCCTCCTGACGATGCCCGGCGACGCAGGATAACAGTCCCGTAGTTGCCGTGGGGAATCGACTGCTTTCCGGGAACTCCGACGGCAAGAAAATCTGTTCGCAACAAAACCGGACCACGCGACGATCTGATGGGGTGTGGTCGTACTAAAGCTCAACGATTTCGTTTCTTGTGCTTTCGATGAAAGCAAGAACATCGGTTCTTTCGGCAACAGGCAACGCGAATGACTCCAGTGTTTGCTGCAGGTGTTTAATGAAGTGGTCCCAGTCAGATGCTGAGATTCGCATCCCACGATGTGTCAGTGTCATGTCGCGACCCGTGTAGTACATCGGTCCGCCGGAAGCACTGCACAGAAAATCGATCAGCAGCTGTTTCTCGCGCTGCAGTCCGTCTTCTCCGCGGTGAGCCCAGAAGCGGCCCAGTTCCTCATCCGCGATAAGTCGCGGAATCAGATCGTTGACTACGGCGGCGACAGCATCATATCCGCCCAGCCTTTCGTAAAGCGGCTTTGGTCCGTTCATTCATCACTCCTGTACAGTATACGTTACTGCCACAGAACCAATTGCGATCAGCATGTCAGCAGGGAGGCCGACGCATCTACCGCGCGTTGAAGATTGCTGCTTCGCAGGTTCCATGGACGTACGCCGAGTCAATTAGACTCGGCATGTGCATAGCCAGTCTGCTGATTGCAGACCAGGTGGCCACGAGATCCGGTCGAAGGCTTTTACACGAAGTCCGCATCATCGTGCAATCGTCCGGTCAGTCCTGAACTGCCGGACTCCCGCTGAGGTCATCTCCCCACCCGACTCAACGGCCCACCCCTGTTGTACTTCAAGTTTGAGTTCGCCTCTCCCGTTTGAGTATAGACGAATAGGCAGCGGCACATGCCACGCAGTGATGACTTATGGACTAACGAAAATGCCATTCGCCTATAAACTGCCGATGTCAGAATCGCTCGCTCGCTGAATGATCGCGTCGGCATCCGCTTCCAGCAGGTAACCACCAGCCTCTAACGCTAAAGCATGGAACGTAACCTCTGCGACGTAGAGTTCGTGGTCGTGGAAGTTGTCCGTAAGATCAACATGTCCGCCCGCGAGCGCACGTAAGGTGCCAGGCAACGAACCGTCGTCGTAAGTCGGGGCGTATGGGATGTATTGGTTCTCGCCGACGGCGACTTCCGGCAGTCGGAAGGCGGTCGTGTTCACCGGCTGTCCGCCGACAAAGCCGATCAGGGCATTCCCGTTAGGGTCGCGGACGATCGTCGGGTCGTTCGGAGCGCCGAGCCAGATGCTCGGCGGCGGCAGGATACCGTCGCACCAGTTGTTTCCGGCAACAAAGAGCGCACGGAAGAACGGGGTCCAGTCGGCCGAGTTGGCTGTCTCAGGGTCCGCGAGACCAAACTCAACGACATCAGTATCCCGAATGTGCGAAGCTCCCGCGAACTGGTAAACTCGGTAGTTCGGTTCCTCGTGCCTGGTCTTGTCTGCACCCAGCGCAAAGACGTCGGTCTCCGATTGGAAATTGATTTCCAGGCCCGCCCCGGCCAGCGGAGCTTTTTCCGAGTTTGAAAATCCGATCTTGTTCCCCGCCGGATGGCTGTATCCGTTGCCGGTTCCCCCAACGAGCGAGAAGTCGAACAGGCCTTTGCCCATCTGTAACCGCAAGAGCCCCCGGAGTCGGTAACCCGAGGCTGAATAACCAAACGCCGCCGTCCGGTTGATCTGTCCGAGCAACAGGAGAGCGACGGGATCTTTCCGCAGCGCCTTCACATAATCGACGACGATGTCGAATTCGTCGCCGGCCGATGTAATGAACTCCGAGGAAGTGTCGAGCAGACCGCCCGACCAGGGTCTGGATGGATCTGCGATAGGAGACCTTTGCCCGAGGCCCGCCGGATCGCACCGAACGGTCGCATACGACACGCCGAGGCCGAAGAGGAATTCGTCCGTCAAGGTGTACCGCGCATCCGCCTGCTCCTGCCCAACCGCAGTG
>CAZFDW010000423.1:0-6247 GCA_964517865.1 uncultured Chitinophaga sp. | reverse complement strand
GCTCACCGACTCAACGGTGGTCGCGTCGTTGACTTCGTGCCTGTTGTATTCCGGACTGTTGTTCGCCGCTGGGTCTTTACGGCACCCAACGCCCAAGCTGTCAGTCAGCAGGTCGGTGACGCGGAGAAGGGTCGCTTCGTCGGCCGCATCTGGCAGGGGATGCGCCTGCTGGAATCGGCGCTTCGGGAACTCGATGCGGACGGTTGGGAATTGGTCTCCGCTTCGTTCTCCGGCATTTTCTTTTTCTCTGGTTGCACGGTCTTGAGACGACCTATCGTCAAGTGAGCGACACTGCAACGACACGAGGCGGCTGCAATGAAAGACTCCTGGCCATCCTGGGCGACACTGGTGCTCTGCGTTTCTTGCGCGACGGTCCAACTTTATTGGGGCGGGCAAGACAAGCAGGGAAAGTTTCACGCCGAGTACCTCGTGTCCAGCGGCAACCTCGGCATGTCGCTGTTCTTTGTCGGCCCATACGTTTTGTTCGCGATCTCCTCGCTCATCGTTTGGCGGCAGCGCGCGATGGCCGGTCGCTTGGTGCTCATCGCGGTTCTCTGCGCGATCGGTGTCTTGGCCGGATGGGTCGAACACGACCAGTACCTGCGCACGCCGCCGGGTCGCGAGACTCAGCCGATTCTGAACTTCGTCGCAACTCTTGGATTATGGCTCGGCAGCGTAATCGTGCTGGTGGCCGTTGGGATTTCGCGCATGACAGAAACACGGTCCGATTCCACGAATGTTGGCTGACTCGCTTGTCTAACGTTGCCGGACGAATCATGACACAGAGTATTCAGCTCGGTTCCCACTCAACCGAACCACCGGTGACACATTGAGTTCTGCTATTTTGGAGCCAATTACAGTAATATCTCCGAGATGGCAGACCATCAGTTCGACAATCCAGAAGAATTTCCCAATCCAATGCAGTTCTCGACGACGCATTGGAGTCTGGTGTTGGCCGCCGGTCGCCGCGGCACGTTTGAATCGGATTCCGCTTTAGAACGGCTCTGCAAGTCTTACTGGCCGCCGCTGTATGCCTATGTCCGTCGACGCGTATCGAATCTGCAGGAGGCACAGGATCTCACACAGGCGTTTTTTGAGCGAATGCTGGAGCGGGAATTCCTGAAAGACGCTGACCCGCTGCGCGGCAGATTCCGCTCGTTTCTGTTGACGGCGTTCAAGCATTTTCTGTCCAAAGAGTGGGAGAAAGCCAGGGCTCAAAAGCGTGGTGGGGCAATCCATCACATCTCGTTTGATTTCGACTCTCACTCCTCTCCGCTGCCAAACGATCCGCTAACGGCAGAGAAGATCTTTGAACGAGAATGGGCCGTGACACTGTTGGCCCGAGTGATGCACCGACTTCAGCGAGATATGGAGCGAAGTGGCAAAGGACGCCAGTTTGAGCTGCTGAAGCATTTTCTGAATGGGGACGGTGCCGAGTTCACGTTCGCCGACGTGGCTGCAGAACTTGGTCAGTCCGAGGCAGCCGCCCGCATGGCGGCCAGTCGACTTCGGCAGCGATATCGCGAACTGCTTCGCGATGAGATCGCCCAAACGTTGACGTCAAAGGACGATATTGACGACGAAATCCGCAGTCTGTTTGCGGCATTTTGAGATTACCGAAAAGATCTGTGTTGCGATTCAGAAGATTTCCGTCAGTAGAGCATAACGTCATTCAAAATGTTGATTTATGATGCATCGCGAGTTTCAACACATTGAGGTTCGTTTTCCACTATCGAGGTGCTCTATGGACTGGATTCGTGTTTCTGGCTGGATCGGACCAATTGTCGGCGGTGGCATTGGCCTGTTTGGCGCAATGATCGGAACCTACTTCACCGTCAGGAACACGAACGGGCCACGGGAGCGCCACTTCGTGATCAAGGCATCGATACTTTGTTGGATCGTCGTTCTGCTGTTTGTCACTGGCATGGCGTTAATCCCAGGTTGGTACAAGTTGCTCCTGATCATCCCCTATTTCATTGGACTTATCGTTGGCATTCGAAAGTGGAACGAAATCCAATTTCGACTTCAAAGGGAGGAATCAGCGGCCAAATCGCAACAGGAAGCATCGGCGGATTGATACGGGGAGCGCTCGCCGTTAATCGTTGTCGCGAAGCTGATCGCATGGAAAGAGTTTCAATGGCTAAAAATCAGATAGTCGCATGGGGCGTCGGAATTGGCCTGACAGCCGGACTCCTCGTCGGGCTCGCCATGCAGCGGATGGGCTACGAATTCCTTGCCGCTGGAGCCACCTTAATAACGGTGTGCGTCGTTTCATTATGCGTCGGTATGTGGCTCAGTCGGAAACAAGAATAAACTCTTGTCACGGCGTTTTGAGATTACCGAAGAAACTCCTGTTACGATTCAAGAGATTTCCGTCAGTAGAGCATGACATCAATCGGAGCGTGCGATGACGGAAACGAAAACCTGCCAAAAATGTGGAACCGAACTCCTGGCGAATGCTTTGGCCGGGGTTTGTCCACGATGCTGGCTGCAGGCTGGAATGCATGAACCATCTCTGCAGCCTGCAAACTCCAGCATCGATGCCACTGTCCTGTCCAGCTCGACGGCACCACAAGAACGTGCGCATGAACCTTCGACCGTGAAAGATGAGGAAACCCGGGGATCGGCAGTCGTTCCCGGACAAAAGATCCGGTACTTCGGCGAGTATGAGTTGCTTGCCGAAATCGCTCGAGGCGGGATGGGAGTTGTGTATCGGGCTCGGCAAGTGCGACTGAATCGAATTGTTGCCCTCAAGATGATTCTTTCGGGCCAGTTTGCCGGAAAGGCCGATGTGCAGCGGTTTCATACGGAAGCCGAAGCCGCCGCTCAGCTCGATCATCCAGGCATCGTACCGGTCTACGAAGTCGGAGAGCACGACGGACATCACTTTTTCACGATGGGATTTGTCGATGGGGGATCGTTGTCGTCGCGGCTGCTGGAGGGACCGCTCGCACCTCGAGATGCGGCACTCCTGGTTCAGCAGATCGCCACGGCAGTGCAGTACGCGCACGAACACGGAGTGATCCACCGCGATTTGAAACCGGCCAACATTCTACTTGATCGCACCGGTCAACCTCGCATTTCAGATTTCGGACTCGCAAAGAACACCCATCACGACAGTGGCTTGACGGCTTCGGGTCAAGTCATGGGAACACCGGGATACATGCCCCCCGAACAGGCATCGGGAAATGCCAATCAAGTGCAGGAAGTTGCCGACGTGTATTCGGTGGGAGCGATTCTATATGCCCTCTTAACGGGTCGCCCGCCGTTCCAGGCCGACAATGTGATCGACACGTTAAAGCAGGTCTCAGAGCGTGAGCCTGTCGCCCCTTCGGCGCTGAACGCCAGGATTCCCAGGGATCTGGAAACCATCTGCTTGAAGTGCCTCGAAAAGGACCGGCGTCGCCGATATCCGTCGGCGCGGGAATTGGCTGAAGAATTACAGAGATTTCTCGAAGGTCGGCCGATCCTCGCAAGACCGGTCTCGGCCGCCGAGCGTGGTTGGCGCTGGTGCCGTCGTCATCCGGCGATCGCCGCGCTCACGGCGGGAATCGCGGCTTCGCTTGTGATCGGCACTGTGGTCTCGTGGTCCTATGCCGTGCAGGCCGACAAGCAAACTCAAATCGCGAAAACCAACGCTCAGCGAGCCGACGCGAGGACGAGTGAAGCTCGCCGAAATCTGTACGTGGCCCACATGAACCTTGCTCAGTCGGCTTGTGAAGACACGCGTGTCGGTCAAACAGTCCGCCTGCCGAACCTCTACCAGCCGGCAGCCGGGCAGGCAGCCGGCTCGGACGATCTCCGGGGCTTCGAGTGGTATTACTGGCAACGCCTGAGCCATTCCTATCGACTCAATCTGAATGGTCACAAGGGAGCGGTCACATGCGTGGCGTATAGCCCGGACGGGAAGCGGTTGGCCTCGGCGAGTAACGACAAGACGGTGAAAGTGTGGGACGTGGTCACCGGGCACGAGACGCTGACGCTCAAAGGGCACCCGGAAACTGTCATCAGCTTGGCGTTCAGCCCGGACGGGACACGGATTGTCTCGGTGGGTTATGACGGAACGGTGAAAGCGTGGGACGCGGTCACGGGGCAGGAGACGCGCACGTTCACGCTCAAGGGGCACACCAGCTATGTCTTCAGCGTGGCATTCAGTTCGGACGGAAAGCGGTTTGCCTCGGCGAGTGACGACCAGACGGTGAAGGTGTGGGACACGGCAACGGAGCAGGAGACGCTCACGTTCAAAGGGCACACCGACGCTGTCGCCAGCGTGGCGTTCAGCCCGGACGGGAAACGGCTGGTCTCGGCGAGCAAGGACCAGACGGTGAAGATGTGGGATGCTGTCACGGGGCAGGAGACGCTCACCTTCGAAGGGCATTCGTTACCTGTCATCGGAGTGGCGTTCAGCCCGGACGGTACGCTGCTGGCCTCCGCGAGCGGGGACCAGACGGTGAAGGTGTGGAACGCGGCCACGGGCCAGGAGATGCTCGCACTCAAAGGACACACCGGACCTGTCCACAGCGTGGCATTCAGCTTTGACGGAGCGCGGCTGGCCTCGGCGAGTGAAGACCAGACGGTGAAGCTGTGGGACGCGGCCACGGGACAGGAGTTGCGCACCCACAAAGGACACACCAGCCTGGTCAGCGGTGTTATGTTCAGCCCGGATGGGGCGCGGCTGGCCTCGTCGAGTTATGACAATAAGGTGAAGGTGTGGGACACGGCTATAGAGCCGGAGCCACTCACGCTCAAAGGACACACCGGACCTGTCAATCACGTGGCGTTCAGCCCCGACGGAACGCGGGTCGCTTCGGCGAGTGGAGCCGAATTGCGACCTTTCGGAGAAGTGAAGATTTGGGACGCGGCCACGGGGCAAGAATCGCGCACATTCAAGGGACCGACTGGCCATGGCAGCAGCGTGGCGTTCAGTCCGGATGGGAAGCAACTGGCCACTGTGAGTCGCGGCGTGGCGAAAGTGTTGGACGCAGCCACGGGGCAGGAGGCATTCACTCTCAAAGGACACACCAACAATGTCCACAAAGTGGCATTCAGCCCCGATCTGAAGCGACTGGCCTCGGCGAGCGTGGACAAGACGGTGAAGTTGTGGGACGCGGCCACGGGGCAGGAGACACTCACACTCAAGGGACACACCGGCCACGTCCTCATCGTGGCGTTCAGCCCGGACGGGACGCGGCTGGCCTCGGCGGGTTTGGACAAGACGGTGCAGTTGTGGGACGCGGCCACCGGGCAGGAGACGCTCACGCTTAAAGGACACACCGGCTTTGTCCTCTGTGTAGCGTTCAGCCCGGACGGAAAGCGACTGGCTTCCAACCAGGACAATACGGTCAAAGTATGGGACGTGACCACGGGCGAGGAGACGCTCACGTTGAATGGACACACCAACAAGGTCCAAAGTGTGACGTTCAGCCCCGACGGGAAGCGGCTGGCATCCGCAAGCTGGGATCAGACGATCAAGGTCTGGGATGCGGCCACGGGCCAGGAGTTGCTCACGCTGAAAGGGCACACAGACAAGGTCCAAAGTGTGGCGTTTAGCGCTGACGGTACGCGGTTGGCATCGGCGAGCACGGACCAGACAGTGAAGGTGTGGAACGCGACGCCGCGGCCGTGATCGGTTCCTTGTTTGAGAGACTGTAGTAACATGACGCAGGAAAAAAGGAACAAGCATGTTTGCATGGTTCGCCGATCCGTCGCCAACTCTTCTGCCTTCTTCGTTAATATCGCATCCATGCACCAATCACCTTAAGTCAAATAGGTTAGAAAACACCCTGGTAATGCTACCCTAACACAAACTTTTTTACAGGCCCGGCAACCGTCGACAAAGTCCAAATCGTGCGAGTGTGGGACATCGCCACCAACCGCGAGTTGGTCGACTTCCACGGCTACCGCTACACCGTGCAATCCGTGGCCTTTCATCCGAACGGCCGACAAATCACCAGCGCCGGCTACGGCCCCCCCCAACGCCGACACGACCGGACCTGGCGAAATGTTCGTCTGGGACATTCCGCCGCTTGATTCGTGCCAACCCGTCGAGATCAAACGGGAGTGAACTCGGCCCGATACAACGACCACTCTAAGTGACAATTTCGCATCCACAATCTCACAGTTCCAGAAAGGTTTGTCATGTCTGAATCCGAGAACAAATCCAACGACCACAACTCGGCTGCTCCGCCGTCACGCCAGAAATTTCGGTTTCAACTCTGGATCGGATGGTTCTTGTGGCTTTTCGGAG
>CAZFDW010000422.1:0-6261 GCA_964517865.1 uncultured Chitinophaga sp. | reverse complement strand
ATTATCAGCAAGAGTATTTCCAGAGGCGGTGGGCGATCAAGCTATCGTGGTCTGGTCAAGATCCATAAAGATGCGAAGAACTGCCGTTCAAACGTTGTCTGTGATGCCTTGATTCTCGACCCAGCCAGCCGCAGCGATACCTATCCCTACATCGAAGTCGAAGAGCAGGACGTAGCGATTGAGCACGAAGCCAGCGTCTCGAAAATCGGGGAAGAACAGTTGTTTTATCTGATGAGTCGCGGGATGACCGAAGCCGAAGCATCCGCTATGATCGTGACGGGCTTCATCGAACCTCTCGTTAAAGAACTACCCATGGAATACGCGGTCGAAATGAATCGCCTGATTGAGCTGCAGATGGAAGGATCGGTGGGATAGTCTTGGTCAAGGCGAGCGGCTGGGCGTCAGCCCTCCGTGTGTCTGCATCAGGCTCAGGCAAAAAGAATTCGTAGAGTGTGACGGTGTGGCTGCGCGTCGCTTGTCACACCCTACATTCCTCACATCGAACCAACAAGGTGATCGTGACCAGCCGCAATGCGGAGTTCGTCGAAGCGATTTTGGCTTCAAATGCCGAGCCAAGCCATCGGTGATGAAAGTCGCTCCTCGACGCAAAGAAGCAGCATGACTATTCGTGAATACCTGAATCGTCGATTGTTCAGAGGCCAAATCGTGGCTGGCCTGTCGTGGCTGTTGTTTGCAGCGAACTTGTTCTCAGCGGACGAAGCTCCTGTGTTTATCTTTTTTCCATTTATCGTTTTTGGCGGAGCAGTTTTCTATCTTCTCTACTTCATCAAATGTCCAAAATGTGGAGCTACCATTGGTCGGGTGATGGAGCGGAGCAACCAGTTCAATTACTGTCCAGGATGTGGTGTTAACTTTGATAGTCCGTTATAGTCGTGTTTGGCTACGCACTGCGTTACGATCTATCGTGTTGTTCGAGCGGCAGAAGGAGCACTTGAGTAGGCACCGTGAATCATTGGCTCAGTGTTGAGGAAACAAAAATGGTAAAACTGACCGAAGAAGTTGCCCAGGCGCTGATGAAATGCCATGGGGAACCGCTGACAGTCGAAGTGCCGGGATCGAATCTGCACTATGTAATTGTTGATGCAGATGTTCATCGGGCCGTCGTCTTAGCGGCGCAAAAACAACGAATTCACGAATCCATTAAAAAGGGGTTTGAAGATATCAAAGCTGGCTTGGGAAAACCTGTTGAGGATGGGTTTTCGGACATTCGAAAACGGCTGGAAGAACAAATCGGGACGCAACAATGAAAGTGGTCGTGCTGCCAAATGTCGAACTTGACATTTTGGAGCATGCAGTCTGGTGGGCTCGTCATCATTCTTCCGAACAGGCGTGGCGATGGTTAGTCACAGTCGAAGCTCAAGTGCAAGCCATTGGTCAGCAACCAGAAAGTCATGCCTTAACAAATGAAGATTCTGTATATCCGTGTCCACTTCGAAATGCTCTGCTCGGAACAGGTACGCCGGGAAGTCACCGAGCTTTGTTTACCATCATGAATGATACAGTGTATGTGCTGACGGTGGTGCGGAATTCGCAGGAATTCGTTGATGTTTCCAGGTTGCCTCGTTTTCCGTTTTAAGTCAATCTTCGGCGATCCGATGAGATTTTGCCGGGGAGAAATTCCGGCCAGAGTCAAAGAGAGTTTTGATAATTATGTTATCCACAATCATCGATGTTTCTCGTATCGGCTTCAATACCGAAGTTTTCGAACAGTTCCTTGCAACACGTAACGAGCCGTCATGGATCACGGAAGCGCGTCGAGCAGCGTTCGAAACTTATCAAAATCTGCTTCAGGAAGAACTGGATCCCGAAGAATTCAAACGAGTCGATTTGCGTGTCTTCAATGCAGGCAAGTTTCGACCGACTGCCGAGGCCGCGGATTCAGCTTCAATCTCAACACTGCTCAGTGACAAGACGGAATTTGGCGGTTCAATCGCGCATGTGAACGGCCAATCAACTTTTTCACAGGTGTCGGATGAAATCAAAACGCAGGGAGTGCTGTTCGGGGAACTGCAAACGATGCTGACCAGCCATCGCGAGCTGCTCGAACCGTACTTTATGAAGAAGGCGGTGCGACCTGATTCTGACCGATTCTCAGCATGGCACGCTGCGTTCTGGACTGGCGGTACGCTTTTATATGTTCCACGCAACATCGAAGTGGCACTGCCGCTGCATAGCTTGATCGCTCATAGTCGCAACGGCGTCGCGGAATTCAGCCACACTCTGATCATCCTTGAAGACGGTGCGCGTGCGACGCTGTTGGAAGAGACGTCCTCCGCATCAGAAAGCATCGCAGGTCTGCATATTGGTTGTGTCGAATTGATCGTCGGCCGGAATGCGAATCTGCGATATGTCCAGCTGCAGAACTGGAATCAGAATTCGTGGCATTTCGCGCATCAGGCCGGCGTCGTGGGCAGTAACGCTTCGTTGCAATGGACTGTCGTGGGTCTGGGCAGCAAGTTGTCGCACATTCATCAGGACATCAACCTGAACGGTCGCGCGGCCACTGCGGAAGTGAACGGTGTGACGTTTGCCAGCGATCGCCAGAAGATCAGTTATTACACGCAGCAGCATCATAAGGCCCAGGGAACGCACAGCGATCTGTTGTATAAAGAAGTCCTGCGGGATGAAGCTCGTGTTATCTGGCGAGGCATGATCAAAGTCGATCCTGCCGCGCAGCAGACTGACGGTTATCAGCGCAGCGACGCATTGATGCTGAGTGACCATGCGCGCTGTGATTCCATCCCGGGTCTGGAAATCGAAGCCGACGACGTGCGCTGTACACACGGGGCAACAATGGGCCGAGTCGATCAGGACCAGATCTTCTACTGCATGAGTCGCGGAATTTCCCGAAAAGAAGCCATGCACATGATCGTGGAAGGTTTCTTTCAGCAGGTCTATGATCGCATCCCGGTTGAAGTGGTCCGCGAAACTCTCAGCCGCACCGTTCAAAGCAAACTTGGGATCGAAGCTGTAGCGATCTGACGCCGCCGAGCTTGAAGCTTCGCGTGATCCGTCCCTCCGGAGCTCGAGGGCTGTCGTTTAAATCGTTTAACGGCAAGCCGCAGGCGTCGTTGCCGCGTTTCGCCTGCGCCTGCGGCTCGCCGTTACACGAATTTTCTGACTCTGTGAACTAAAACGACAGTCTCCTCGACTTCGACGGGTGACTGGAATGAACAAGACCGCGCCGTTGGCCAGGCCGGGGGCGATTGCTACAATCAGCGAGATTATCAATGAGTTCCCCCATCATTTCCTCTGTCGCAGCGCCCTCATAAGGCTCAGAATTTATGTCGATGTCCCCCGTTTCCGGATCATTGTCACAGCCTGTCAGTGATGCACCTGTCAGTGCCGTCCCGGACGAACGCGGCCGGTTTGGCGAGTATGGACGAAGGTACGTTCCTGAAACGCTGATGTATGCTCTGGATCAGCTCACTGCTGCCTACGAGGATGCACAACAGGATCCGGAATTTGATCGGCAGCTGCGGGATCTGCTGAAACATTTCGTCGGGCGTCCTAATCCGCTCTACTTCGCGGAACGGCTGACTGAGAAATGCGGCGGCGCACAGATCTATTTTAAGCGAGAAGATCTTAACCACACCGGTGCCCACAAGATCAATAACACGATGGGACAAGTGCTGCTGACTCAGCGAATGGGCAAGACGCGCGTCATTGCAGAGACCGGAGCTGGTCAGCATGGCGTTGCGACGGCGACCGCGTGTGCCAGGTTTGGACTTCCCTGCGTTGTGTACATGGGTGAAGAAGACGTACGGCGGCAGAAACTGAATGTCTTCATTATGCGCACGATGGGGGCTGAAGTGCGTCCCGTGACAACCGGGTCGCGCACACTGCGTGATGCAATCAATGAGGCAATGCGTGACTGGATGGCTTCCGTTAGAGACACGCACTACATCATAGGCAGTGTCGTGGGGCCGCATCCGTTTCCGATGATGGTTCGTGATTTTCAGTCGATCATCGGACGTGAAGCGCGGGAGCAGTGTCTGGATCGGGTGGGGCGACTTCCCGATGAGGTGATTGCCTGTGTTGGTGGAGGTTCGAATTCCGCCGGGATGTTCTATCCGTTTGTTGACGATGCGGGTGTCGCGTTGACGGGTGTGGAGGCTGGCGGACGCGGATCGAATCCGGGGGATCACGCGAGTACGCTGACTCACGGCAAGCCGGGAATTCTCCACGGTAGTTACAGCTACGTCTTACAGAATGATGACGGCCAGACATCCGATGTGCATTCAATTTCTGCCGGGCTTGATTATCCGGGCGTCGGCCCGGAACACAGCTACTGGAAAGATACGGGCCGCGTGAATTATGTCAATATTCTGGATGATGAGGCACTCAGTGCGTTCAGCACGATGGCCAGAACAGAAGGAATTCTCCCGGCAATTGAGACGTCGCACGCAATTGCCTGGGCGATGAAGTCTGCTGCTCAGCGCAGTGCTGAAGACGTGATTGTCGTCTGTCTGTCCGGTCGCGGCGACAAAGATGTCAACGAAGTGGCGAGGTTGACTGGTCAGGAAATGTAACCGAGGCGGCGGCCGTCTGTTTCTCGGTTACCGTTCACGACATTTCGAGAATGACTGTTTAAACCACAGATAGACACGGATGAACACAGATTGAATGTTGATTTCTATCTGCGTGAATCTGTGTTTATCGGTGGTTGCTTGTGCTGGTTTCGTTCTGAGGCGTGAACGGTTACATTTCTCGTCCACCAACCGCAGGATGTTACTGAATCATGGGCGGAAAGCGTCAGACACCGCGAACTCGCCGTCCGCTGACGCCCGCCACGACAGCCATGCTGATCTTTGTGGTGCTGGCGGTCGTGCGAATCGCGGTGTTCAGGCCGGAACTGGCAAGTGACGGGAAACCGCGTTCGAAAGCCGTCGTGCAGCACGTGATTGACGGCGATACACTTGTTCTGGGTGACGGTCGCCATGTTCGAATGCTGGGCATCGACGCACCCGAAGCAGGTTTTGGCGATAAACCGCGAGAAGAATTCTCTGCCGAAGCCACGGACTGGTTGCGAGATCGCATCGAAGGTCGAGAAGTGGCATTGAGGATCGACTATCCCAAAACCGATCGTTACGGGCGCACGCTGGCATGGGTCTTTGAACCAGACGGCACGCTGGTGAATCAGCAGATGTTGCTGGCAGGCCGCGTCAAACTGCTGGCCGATTTCGGGCTCCCGGCCGATCTGGAACCGACTTTGCGCGAGGCAGAAAGCGAAGCCCGAATCCGTAAGATCGGCGTGTGGGCACCGAAGCGGAAGTGAGTAGCACGTTGTGCTCGTCACGATGTACTCCACGCGGTAATGATTGAGAGAATTGGCGAGCGGCATGCGTCAGCTTGCCGGTACAAAAACGAGGTACCATTGGGCTCACGCCACTCCGCTCGCCGGACTCATTTCTGGCCGCGCGAAGTATAGGTTACGTCGCCGCGTCGGCGAACTGCACCTTGTCGTACACGTCTCGCAAAGCAAGCTGTTTGTTCAGGCTCGCGAGTCGCAATGACTGATCCATGCCGACAACTTCACGGAGCAGCCACAAACCGTCTTCGGTGCGAGTATGCTGTTCGGCACGTGGCTCGTCCTGCCACAGCACCAGATACTCCTGCAGCGACGGTATCTGCCGGTAGTGACCAAATTTTCCGCCTCGGTCGAAGTCAGCGGTGGATGGCGACAGCACTTCCACGACCAGAACCGGGTTCGAGATTTCGTCTTCCGCGTCGCCTTCGAACGGAGGACAGACGACAGAGACATCCGGATACGCATGATAACCAGTTGCTTCAATATGGACTCGCATATCGCTGCCGTGTGCCTGACAGTCGTGGCCTTGCAGCAGGTTCCCAATTGCTCTCGCTGCGTTTGTGCCAACGAGGCTATGCCGTCGAGTCCCACCCGCCTGCGAAAAGACCTCGCCCCGCCAGTATTCATGGCGTTCCGGTTGCTGCCGTTCCCACGCGATATACTCAGCCTCGGTCATCTGCATTAACGGTCGAACGGCAGAATTCATGACGGTCTCCTGAAGGATGGAACAAGTTGGCGCGGGCTTCGCCCGCAACCCAAAGTGACAAAAGAAAGGAACACTGAACGATGTTGATCTTCGAGAATGCACGGACGTACATCAACTTCGTCCTCACCAGAGATTGGCCTCGGTGACGGGCAAATCGCAAAGTTGCCGTCACGCTCCGCCGTGACTCTGCAATCGATGTTGTAAAAAGTCGTTGGCAGCGTTG
>CAZFDW010000421.1:0-6266 GCA_964517865.1 uncultured Chitinophaga sp. | reverse complement strand
GATACGGCAAGCTCTATTTCGATGAGACAACTCAGGCTCACGAAGGCTGCGACTTCCGCTTCCTGCACGCTGACGGCAGCCAGGATGCTGATCCCTCGATTTATTGATGAAAGCGGCGATTCCTGTACCTTGGACATTCATGTCCGAGACGTTAGCCAAACACCATCACATTGTCGAACGGCTGTCACGGCACAATAAGCACCTCGGCAAAAGTAGTTTGGCATAATATCGTTTAACCGCGTGGGCAACGCCCCGCGATTGGCAGCGAAGCGCGGCCCGATGGGCACGCGGTTAAACGAAGGAAATTCTGCACTGGTGCTTAACCTTTCCTTCGATGGAGTTTCAGGGCCATGCGACGGACATGAATGTCCATCCTGCAACTGAGTCGCCGTTATTTTCCCTGCCGCAGATTCTCGAACACATGCAGCAGTGCCGGTGGATCAACCGCTTCCTCATGGAAGCAGCCTGCGACAATATCCAGATCTGAATCGCCGTCGATATCGCTTACGGCAAGTGATGCGTAAATCGGCAGTCCTCGCTGAATCACGTGGCGTGCAAACTTGCCGTCAGCGGTCTGTTCCAGCCAGATGAGCGCCTGCAGATCCGTTGGAGTTTTTCCGCGCACAGACTTCGATGGCAGGAGGGCAGCGGCAATGATGTCCTGATCGCCGTCGCCGTCCAGATCGGCGTTCACGGCCCGCAGCACGCCAGGCATTGCGGCGATGTGCTGTGGATCGAATTTGAGCTGACCGTCGTTCCGCAGCAGCCAGATTCCGTGGTACGGCTTGATCAGGTACGAATCAAACGTATCGCCGATTGTGTACAGGATGTCGGCGTCACCGTCGCCGTCAATGTCGGTAAGTTCAATGCCACTCGACCCGTACGACGGATCAGGAGCAGCGTAGATCCTGATCTTTTCGAAACCGGACTCCCGATTCAGGAACGCCTCAATGACTTCATGCTCCTGGCTGATCAACGCGACGAAATCCAGTCGCCCGTCTCCATCCAGATCCGTCACCGGAACATGAATTGTGCCGGGTCTTGAGTCCACTTTCAGATCGCGGAATGTACGCTCACCAGTCGGGCTCAGATCATTGAACACGACATGAATGCCGCCCGTTTTGTGCCAGCCGAATTCAGCGATGACAAGATCCTGATCGCCGTCATTGTCCAGATCTGCCGGCTGCACATCGGCGACGCGCCCGATGGAGTTAAGAATGACGCGTGGCTCCGGGTTCGCATCGCTGGTATGACCGTCCGGAAGCCAGAGCACCTGCCCCTTGCTGTGATCTTCCGGAAGAAAACTTCCAAGGTCTGCCACGACGAGATCCATGCTGCCGTTCTGGTCGAGATCAGCGTCACAGGTTCCTGCCGGATTTGAACCGATGTGCAGAACCACTGACTTCGTCGGATCATTCACATCACAGTGGACGACGACTCCGCGTCGCATATCGCTGACCCAAAACTGCGAGGGATGCGATTTAGAATCAGCCGGTCGCACCACAGACACGGCGGCAAGTTCGCTTGAGTTCACGGGTACATCGATCATTTGCAGCTTGAAGTCTAACGGTGAATCTCCGGCTTCAGTCTGGTCGGGTTCTGCAAGCTGCTCGGGCGCTCGTTGCTGATACCACGAAACCACGGAGACCTGAGGTGGCGGCGTGAGATCCTTCCGACCGGATTCATAGTAAAAATTGAACCCCCGACGGACTTCGTCGTACCACGACTGCCTGGGAAAACTGACAGGCTGCGGCATGGCATGACAGGCTCCACAAAACGTTTGAACCTGCTGAGTCAATTCTGCGTCCGTCGCGACCGTGACTTCGCTGCTCTGGGACGAACCGGACGTCTCAGGGCCACCAATTGCCGTGACTTTTTCCGGCGTGCTTTCTGTACAGCCAAAAAACAACGTGACCACAGCAAACAGCACGATGGCATCGACGCTTCTTTTGACCGCACGAATGCGGATCGGGTCACTCGTCATTTCGCCGCACCCATTTGGAAATCGCGATTCTGCCAATCCTGAAAACAACTTTGAACACACCTCATTCTCCATTTTAGAACTCTATTGTTGTCGATTTCAAGCCGCTGGACAATTGGCAATCGTTCACGGAGTCCCGGAGTTCTTCTAAATTCAGCTTCGGGACAGTGCCGTTTCCATGCCGCTCGCCTTTGAACACAGGTGTTTTTCCAGAGGCGGTCATTCGCTTCAGAGACAGCGGCTGTTACAATCCTTGCAGTTCAGACTGTTCGTCGCAGCTGTTCAGAACAGAACGTGGTGTCGGAGTTGTTGGAATGCGGCTGCTCGATTCATTTCGCAGAAAACCCGGTCGCTGGACGTGTATCAGCCTGGTCGCGATCGCCGTCTGCTGCGCATCTCCTGCCATTTTCCGGACGACGCAGACTTTTTTTGCCGAAAGAGCGTTACGCGAGGGCAATGCAGAGACCGCTCTGGAATGGTTGGATTCGATTCCGGAGTGGAACCGCGTTGGAAAGACCCATCTGATCTATGCAAGAGCGCACAGGAAACAGGGGAAGTTCGAGCTTGTTCGCGCACATCTCAAGACAGCATGGGATCTTGGCGTGCTGGTGGAACTGCTTGAGCGCGAGCAGTGGTTGACTCAGGCCCGGGCCGGACAGATGGACGAGGCCGAACCGCACCTGCGACAACTGCTGCTGGACCCGCGTGACAACGGTCAGGAAATTTGCGAATCTTACGTGACGGGGTATTTGCTCAATTATCAGTTTTCCAGTGCCGCCCCGATTCTTGCGGCCTGGGAGGCACAGTTTCCGCTTGATCCACGGCCGCATGAATTGATAGGAGGCTGGCTGCAGGACTCAGAACGTTGGAGTGAGGCAGTCGCATCCTATGAGAAAGCCCTTGGGCTTGCCCCAGGCAAAACGCGAATTCGCACCGACATGGCGGTTTGTCTTAGAGAATTGCACGATTACGACAAAGCGAAGCTTGAGTTCCTTCGATGTCTCGAGGAAATGCCGGATGATAGCCAACTCTTGATTCAGTGGGGCGAGTGGCTGTTGTCGAATGGCAACGCCAACGAGTCAAAATCAGTGCTGCAAAAGGTTTTGGACCTGGAACCGAAGAATCAAGACGCCAGATTTGCGATGGCTAAGACTCTGCTGATGGATGGGGCCGCCAGAGACGCCGTGCAAACTCTCCAGCAGTTGCACAGTGAAAATCCGTACAGAACTGCAATTCAGTATTCGCTGGCCTCCGCGCTGCAGGCCTCCGGAATGACAGAACAGGCTGCCGAAATGTATCAGCAGGTGAACGCTGCGGAGAAAAAGCTGCGGCGTAAACAGGAATTGCTCGATGGACTCTTTCAGAATCCGAATCAGCCTGATGTGAGATACGAAATTGCCATGATTGCCATGAATCACGAATCCCCGGTAGAAGGACTGCGTTGGCTTCTGAGCGTCGTTGATCTCAATCCTCGACATGCGGCCGCTCACGCAGCGCTCGCCGATTACTATCATGGTATCGGGAAACCGGAACTCGAGGAAAAACATCGCGAACTTGCGAAGGCTCTCGCTGAGACTAAGAACCCCTGAAAAATCCTGAGAGGCCGCTGAGTTTTTTCGAGCCCGCTTTTACTCCACGCGGTCACGATTGAAAGTATTGGCGAGCGGCATGCGTAAGCTTGCCGGTACAAAAACGAGGTACCGGAGGGCTGACGCCACTCCGCTCGCCGGACTCATTTCTGGCCGCGCGGAGCATATTCATCGGGGGTTGCATAGCGACACTGAATCTGGATCGTGTGATTCGGCCCTGAAAATCCACAAACTTGTTTCGCAATGGCGACGAGAATTCCGTATTCCTGGACAAAGGCCCAGCGGGCCGACTATTCGCCGTCAAACGAACTCATTCGGAATCGAACTGTCGGCCCGTTGGGCCTTTGACGTTTCATTATTTTCGTTTCCAGGGCCGATGGCTTTGGCTATTTGAACTACTGGCCCTTTGGGCCGAAACATGGCATCAAACACTAAAAACACGGTGAAATTCTTGGACAGGTTCTAAGGAAAAGGAGCTTCTGCTTCAGGATTTCCTCATAAAATTCGCACCACGAAAAGACCGTTGAAGAAAAAAAGGTACCCACAACTTTGGAGGCATTCGCAAACAAAAGGCCGGACCCAACTCTTGAGACTGCCACCGACAACGTGGCGGACGCTTCTCAGGAATACTGCGCTGCAGTGGATTTTGGACCCAGGCTTGGTTGTGGGAGGCAGACAGTCGGATCGCACACGACCATGCGCCGCACGAATTATGCTGCTCCGCGACGTTGGTCCGGAGATTCTCAACGATCATCGACCGTACTGTTCCCTGTGTTTCTTCTTGCTGTAGCACTCCTCGGATGCACTCATGATTCACCGACGGAAACTCCGAAGTCGAAACCCGAATCAAAGAATGACCGAACTCCGAAAGTCAGTGCGCCAAAACCGGTGGAAATCATCCCCTCGATCGCCGCTTTTTCTGACATGGCGACAGAGGCTGGAATCAGGTTCACCTATCGCAATGGTGAAGAATCGGGCCATTTCGCGATTTTGGAGTCACTGGGGGGAGGCGTCGGAATCACTGACTACGACAACGACGGTGATGTTGATCTTTTTGTGCCAGGTGGCGGACGTTATGAATCGGCGAAGAAGACTGTCGGACTAATGCCGGGACTTTTCAGAAATCTTGGGGATTGGCGGTTCGTGGAAACCGCTGAGGTAAGCGGAACAGCAACGGCGCCGTGGTACAGTCATGGAGCCTCGATCACGGATTTTAATAACGACGGCTTTTCGGATGTCCTGGTGACAGGGTACGGTGGCTTGTTGTTTTTCCAGAATCTGGGCGATGGTACATATGTTGAGATCGCTCGCGCGACCGGGCTGACGGACTCTCAATGGAGCACCAGTGCCGCGTGTGGGGATTTGGATGGCGATGGCAACCCCGAGATCTATGTGGCTCATTACGTAGACTGGTCACCGGAAAACAATCCTTTCTGTGACGGTCCTAAGCCTGGCCTTCGGGAAGTGTGTCCTCCTCGCAGATTTGAACCGCTTCCGGACATCATCTATCACAACAACGGGGATTGCACATTTTCTGATATCAGCAAAGAAATGCAGTTACGCACGGATGGCAAGGGGCTGGGAGTTGTGATGGCCGATGTTGATCTCGACGGCCACATCGACATTTATGTGGCGAATGACACGGTCCCTAACTTCTTGTATCGGAATGACGGTGCGGGCAAACTGGAAGACGCCTCAACGAGAAGTGGCACAAGTCTCAGCGATTCCGGAACGCCGGAAGGCAGCATGGGGGTCGATGTCGGCGACTACAATCTGGACGGTCGACCTGATATCTGGGTGTCAAATTTTGAACGAGAGAGCATCGCACTTTATCGAAACGATGGTAACTTCATCTTTCAGCATGTCAGCCGTTCGACTGGTATCACAGCAGTTGGAGGATTGGCTGTCGGATGGGGCACTGTTTTCCTTGATTTCGACAGAGACGGTGACGAAGACGTGTTCGTTTCGAACGGTCATGTGATTCGATATCCGACGAACGCCCCTTTGCGACAGGCTCCCCTGCTGTTTCAGAATGACCCCGGACCCCGGTTTCACAATGTGGCTCCGGGAGCTGGAGAGTATCTGCAGACACCGCATATGGGGCGAGGCGTTGCCTGTGGTGATCTGGATAACGACGGGGATCAGGATCTCGTTGTCTCCTGCACCAATGAACCCTTGGTTGTCCTTGCGAATAAATCGGGCACAAATCACTCCCTCGTCATTCGCCTGATCGGCACCAGGAGTAATCGCGACGCCGTGGGTGCCTGGGTCAAAATTCGCGTGGCAGCGGGGCAGCCGGAAATGATCCGTCTGGCTAAGGCTGGTGGCAGCTATGCTTCGTCGAATGACTCCAGACTTTTCTTCGGTGTCGGAAGTGCAACAACAATAGCGGATGTCGCGATTCACTGGCCTTCCGGAGTCGTACAGAATTTAAGCGATGTTTCCATCCAGGAAACTCTGGTCCTGCTTGAGCCAAATGCAGACCGCTAGACCACGGTCTAAGACGATGTCAAATGCGGGGAAAACCGGGGCTCGCGCCTGACGGCCTGTATCGATTTGCCTCCAGACTTCGCGCGGTCATGAGTGAGACAATTGGTGAGCGGCATGCGTCAGCTTGCCGGTACAAAAACGAGGTACCGGAGGGCTTACGCCGCTCCGCTCGCCGGACTCAGTTTCGGTCGCGCGGAGTATAAGTC
>CAZFDW010000420.1:0-6271 GCA_964517865.1 uncultured Chitinophaga sp. | reverse complement strand
CAGGTTCTGGATGCCGTCATTGCCGAAGCCATCAAGTCGGTCTTCGAAGAATACGTCGAACAGCACGGACTGGAATCGATCGCCCAAATATTTGCGAAGGGTGTCAAAATCGAAGTCGGCGACATGTTGCCCAGTGCGCATTACGAAACACTGCTCAAGCGTGTGCCGCCGATCTGGGATAAGGCCTTCGAAGTGAACGCGGCAGACAACGCAGCTGTGCGTGCATCATGCGTGGAATTTATCCTGGCCGGTCTGTACGCCACCGACCGCATCAGCCGCGCCCAGCGTCACGGCGTCGTGACTTATGAAGTTGGGTAAAACTCAAACAGCATCCGGATCGAAGAACTGAATCGACAGCGGGTACTTCCACAGCGTACCTTCGTTGCATTTCATCGCACCGATGATCGGAAAGATCACCGTGAGCGCTGCCAGCACCGGAAGCATGAAGATCCCGATCACGATGAAGCACAAGGCTCCGGAAACCAATCCGTAAATCAAAGCGCTGATGTACCAGTTGAGGATCACCAGACCGTGGCGATTGGCCGCGCGGGAGTCATCTTTGCTGACGGCCCACATCACGATCGGAGCGGCGACACCAATACCGCCGGCGAAAATCAGCAACTGAGACAGATGCATCAGCATGCACCAGGTACGCTCTTCCAGCCCGTGAATTCTGCCGACGGCTTTTGCAGGCTGGCCTTGCGGCACGGCATAAGAGTACGGATTGGGATCCGGGCTCTGAAGCAGCCGCTGCTTTGCGGCGTGGAATTCTTCCTCAGTGAGTGCTCCTGCGTCGCGCATTTTCTGAAGTCGTTCGAGTTCTTCTGAGAGCATGAGTATCGTTCTCCTCGGTGAGGCGTGAAATTGTTTCGCAGGGGTGCGGTTCGCTGAACAATTGCAGATCCTGGCAAAAATCGGGCAATTATGAGACAAATCAGACGCCAAACTGGATTAGATTCACGCAGTATTCCCGCCAGGTCCTGTGAAACACCGGTCCCTCATGCACCTCATGTACAAACTTCTCTTCGGACTTATCATCGTTGCACTATGGCAGGACTCAACTGCAGCTCAGCAGGAAATTCTGCACGAAATGCCGGGTTTGCACAATCTGATGCAGCTTTCGGACGACGTTTTTTCCGGGAGTGAACCGGTCGGCGACGAGGCGTTCACCAGTTTGCAGACACTGGGTGTGCAGACGATCGTCAGCGTAGATGGAGCAACGCCCGACATCGACATGGCCAGGAAATACGGTATTCGCTACGTCCACATTCCATTCGGCTACGACACCATTCCGCTCACCGTGCAATTGTCGCTGACCCGCGCTGCGCGGCAGTCGAAGACGCCACTCTACATCCATTGCCACCACGGCAAACATCGGGGGCCAGCCGCCGCCGCCATCGTCTGCCGCGCGAAGGGGCTGGTGGATTCCGCCGGGGCATTGAAGAACATGGAGAACGCCGGGACCAGTCGGGATTACAAAGGATTGTGGCGGGATGTTGAACACTACAGCGTGCCGTCCGACGAAACCGAATTGCCGCAACTTGTGGAAGTGGCCAAAGTGGAATCACTGCCTGCCGCGATGGCGCGGATCGATCGCAACTTCGATCACTTGAAACTGTGCGCAGCCGCCGACTGGCAAGCCCCCGCCGATCATCCGGATCTGAGCGCCAGTCAGGAAGCTTTGCAACTGAAAGAAAGTCTGCACGAAGCCAGCCGCCGATTATCCGAAACAGCTCACGCTGCGGAATACGATGCGACGTTCAGAAAATGGCTGACCGAGTCCGACAGCTCGGCTCAAATGCTGCATGCATCAATTCAGGCAAACGACCACACCAGAGCCACCGCAATCTTCCTGTCCCTGCAGCGATCCTGCAAGCAGTGTCATGCGTCGTATCGTGATCATTGAGCGGTTTTCCTTTGCGGGGACCAGAAACGCTATTCTGGCGGGGCCGAAGAAATCAGTTGCAGTGAGGACAAGGCTTCATAGTCCTTGCGGTTATGGGTGAGAAGCGGGACGTCAAGAAGAACGGCAGTTGCCGCGATCCATGCATCTGAACTGCTGAGGTGTCGGCCTTTTCTCTCCGCCTCCACTCGTAATTCGGCCCAAACAACGCACAGATCGGTCGTCTGACTAAAAACCACAAAATGCTGCTGGACGAAATCCGAAAGGCTTTTCCGTCTGGCATCGCCCCAGTTTGCCCGCAGCACGCCAAATTCCAACTCAGCTACCGTCATGAACGATATGACGCTTCGATGATTCAAAACATGGGGAAGGTAGAATTCTTCACGGCTGTCACCACGAAACAGGAATGATACTGCATCCGTATCAATTACAATGTCAGTCATTGAGCGGATCTCTGGTATCGACTTCGTGGCGTCCGGCATTCAAAGCGGCAAGAAAATCGTCGAACTCGGCTCGTGAATCAAGAAACCCAAAACGAACATCTTCAGCGCTGCGAATAGGGACAACGCCTTGCTGCCGAGCCAGTTCTTCCACATGAGCGCGCGCCTTTGCAACTTTGGCGTTCGGATGCTGAAGGAAAGCGGACGACGTCGTCAATTTCACCCGTCGCTCCCACTGTTCCGCGAGATCTGTCAACGAAAAGTCGCCCCGTCCCGTCTGAATCTGTTCACGCGCAAATTCATGGAATTGCGCTAAATCAACTTCTCGAATACTCACAGCAGCGTACTCCGGATCTGGGTATTGCGATCGCGTCGCCAGTTTACCTGTGTTCTCAGACGATGGTCAACCCGTGAGCTGACTCCGCAGAACAATATTTACCCACGATGATTTGACCAAGCGGGATGCTGCTGGTGGAATGGTGTTGCGTGGATCGAATGCCGGTAACCGATCGGACTGATCCGCCCCGTTTACAGGCCCATGCATGAACGATCCGCCATTGCTGCCCGCCGATCAGAGTCGCGGTGCCAATGAATGGATGTCGGCGGCGGACGAGCTGAAAGCGTTTCAGGTTGATCCGCGATTCGAAGTGAATCTCTTTGCCGGTGAAGAACGGTTCCCGGAGATCGCCAAAAGCATGGCAACATCTGTGAAACCGCGCTGCAATCAGTGTCATGTCGTTCCCGGTCAGGGCGTAATTCCGGGACCGGATCTGACGGAAATCTTGAAAGAAACGGACGATGCCTGTCAGGTGGCGACAAGTCTGCTGACCTCGAATACTCTGACCACAATTCGCAAATCAGACGTGGAAGAGAAGCTGACGTCA
Organism: uncultured Chitinophaga sp.; assembly: GCA_964517865.1. Taxonomy (GTDB): domain Bacteria; phylum Planctomycetota; class Planctomycetia; order Planctomycetales; family Planctomycetaceae; genus SXXK01. The sequence continues at coordinate 3,044 of CAZFDW010000420.1, read as the reverse complement.
ACGATTTCACCGATGCCCGTTGGTCTGGTCGACATGCTGACGAAAATTGAGATCCGGGACCTGCACGTTTCTCTGGAGCATGGCGATTTTCCGTTGCCAGAGCACTTGCGGAAACAACACCTACCGCAATAAAAGTAGCCTGTGTACGGTAGGTGATTCCCTGGCGACCCGATAACATGTCGTCGGCGCACTCATGCTGTGCATGAAATTGCGGATATCTTGCTAAGGAGACGGACAATGGCGAATGTAGATCCGGAACAGCAATGGGCGGCGTTGTTGGAGGCGGTTCGTACAGCGCAGACGTGTTGTCAGCAGTGGATGGATCGCGGCAAGCTGACACGCACGCAGGGCGAAGAAATTCTGGCCGACCTGCAGGCGCAGTCCGGCCTCTATTCGCAGGATGCCAGCATCAACGCCGCATTCCCAAAAGTCCCCGGTTTTCTGCCGCAGCAGACAAATGAGACGCCCGGTATACGCGGTTACCGCGCGGGTCGGTATGTGAACGAATTGCTCAACGATCTGCGGACACGCGGAAAAATTACGCTGTCTCAGTTTCATGCGCTGAAGGCCGATTCCGATGAACGGTTGATGGCCGTCCGACGACGGTTGCAGCAGGATGGAATCTCGGAAGCAAGCCTGGTGGCTCAGTGTTCGCCTCCCAGCCAGACCGCAGCACGCCGTGTCGGGCCGCCAGTTGCCGCGGAAGTCGCCAGCGCGCCGACAGCACCTGTCGCACCCGCTGTGCCTCCTGTGCCGCGGCGAAGTCTGCTGGAGATTGTTCTCGACCCGCGCAGCATTCAATGTCTGCTCGGACTGGGCGGCGCGCTGATGGTTGTGGGATTGGTGATCCTGTTGTGGCTCAACAACCATTTTACGCCTCCCGTGCTGGCCGGAATTCTGGCACTCACGAACATGTTGCTGCTGGCCGCAGGACTGGCCACGATTCGTTACACGCGATATCAGATGGCCGGGAAGGCGCTGACTCTGTTGTCATGTTTTGTGATGCCGCTCAACCTGTGGTATTGCCACGCAAACATCCTGATCACAATCGACGGACATCTGTGGATGTGTGCCGTGCTGATCAGCGGGCTGTATGCGGTGGCGGCTGTGATCCTGAGAGATGAACTGTTCGTGTACGTGTTCAGTGCCGGTGTCGCCATGACAGGGCTGTTGTTTCTGGCCGACATGGAGCCGTCGCCGGATAAGTTCTGGGAAATTGCCTCGCCAGCCACGATGCTCGTCGTGCTGGGTCTGATCGGCATTCATCTGGAACGCGCATTCGTGGTCGGGGAAGGACCGTTCACGCGCCAGAAATTCGGGATGGCATTCTTCTGGTCGGGCCATGTCCAACTGGCGTGCGGGCTGATTCTGTTGCTGGCGGCAGAGGTGGCAGGCGACTGGCTGTATCCGTTCTGGTTTAAGCCCGTGTATGACGCCTGGGGTGCGACGCCCTCGCCGATCTGCGAAAAGCTTCGGTGGCTGGCATTGGTTCTGGTCCTTGCCGGAACATACGCTTACGTCTATTCCGACCTTGCTGTCCGCAAACGCGGCATCTTTGTGCATGTAGCGGCATTCACCGTGCTGTGGGCAGAAGTGCTGATCGTGCAGATTCTGAATCTGAAACTGGGCGTGGACGCCATCATCGCGATTCTGGCGGTGACTTCGCTGCTGAGTCATCTGGCGCATCACCTTCTGGGCAAGGACAATCAGTACACTCGATCGCTGCCGGTGTTCGGTTTGCTGCTGGGATTGCTGCCTGTGCTGATGGGCCTCGTGGTCTATCTGGATCACTTCGGACTGCAGACCGTCTGGAACGATGAACCTCCGCGCTGGGCGTTTGTCGGTGCGATGCTGCTGACAGCCGTGGCCTGTCGCGTCGGCGCGCATCTGTATCGTCAGGCTTCTCAAATCCTGATCACGTGGTACTTCTTTGCGACGGGTGCGGCGACCATGATCGCTGCAGTTGCCGCGCTGTCGGCCGTGGGATTGAATCGCTGGCAGAGTCACGCTCCGATCATGATGCTGATTCCGATTGCATATCTTGTGGCCGCAAAATTTTATGGAGAACGCTCCCCGGCAAAGCCGCTGCTGTGGGTGGCTCATGCCGCAGCCGCTGTCATGCTGATTTCGTCTTTGGCGTCGGCGTTTGAAGCATTCGGGATCGGGCCTGGCAAGGAGACGCTGCATTTGTCGCTGGCGTTGTTCTTTGCGGAAGCGGCAGCGTTCTATGGGCTGGCGACGTTTTTCCGACGTCAACCGTGGTGCGTGTATCTGTCCAGCTTCATGGCAAGTGCCGCGTTCTGGCAGGTGCTCACGTATTTCGCACTCGGCACGCAGGCGTATATTCTGGTGTTCGCAGTGATCGGGCTGGGCATGCTGATTGCCTACCGCATGTCGCTGCTGGAACAGACGGCAGCCGCTCCGCTTGCTGAAGCACTATTTCAGTCGGCAAACGGAGTCCTCAGCCTGTCGTTTATCGCGTCGATCTTCTACGGGCTCAGCCGCATTGCGAGTGAAGAGATGTCACTTGGCAGCGGTGAAGGCGTGATCCACTGGGAATTCGTCGGCTTCAGCATCGTGATGCTCGGGATCAGCGCGTTGGCAATTCTGATCACGCAGCATCCTGCCGGTCGTCGCTGGTATGTGGTGACGACTGTCGGACAGGCCGTGGTGCTCCTGCTGGCCATTCATAAGCTGATTGATCTGAATCCGTGGCAGCAGGTAGAACTGCTCGCCGTGATGATCGGACTCATCCTGCTGGGCATCGGTCACTACGGCTGGTACAAAGAACAGGATCAGCAATCGGATCTGGTGAGCATGAGTCTGATGTTTGGCGCAATTCTGGCGAGCGTGCCGCTGGCGATTGCGACATGGATTGATCGCGGCCACAACGTGTTCTATCCGGTCAATGAATTTGGATTCCTGTTCATCAGCGTGGCATTGCTGGCGACCGGTATTCTGTTTCAGCTCAAGTCGACGACCATGGTCGGCAGCGCGATGACATCGCTGTATTTCGTGACGCTGTTACTGTTCGTTCCCTGGGG
>CAZFDW010000419.1:1583-6290 GCA_964517865.1 uncultured Chitinophaga sp. | reverse complement strand
CGAGCCCGGAAGTGAAGTCGAATGACCGGTGTTGATCGGCGAAGTCCAGTGTCAAAGTTTGCGAAAACGGATCGACAAGCCGGTGCCGAGAAAGTAGTCATCGGCGGCATCATTGAGTCCAACTCCAGCGCGGATGTCCCATTGAATATCGTCGTTCAATAGAAACGTGAATCCACCGTTACCATAGTGTTCCACTTGAGCGGTCTCCGCATTGTCTGGCATCAACGCAAACCATTCGGTATACATGCCAACTCGATCGTGCAGCGAATAGCCTACAGTCCATGATTGAGCCCATTCGGTGTAGCCCGTGCCGGTCCCGGAATCCACCGCACGATTGACTTGCGTACTCCCAGCGGTCGTCAGGCAGTCCGTGAGATCCCAGCCGTAGAGCCAGTTGACACCGGGCAGCACCTGATCGTTTGTAAAAGCACTTCCGCCTGTCGGGACTGTCATCTGCGGCACGAGCGCCATTTCGGGCAACATTCCGTCCTGAAGTGTCAGCCCAAGTTTTGCCCCAAGATACAAATCTTCGGCACCGCTATTCGAAACAGGGCCAATGTCCTCCTGCAGCAGGTTTGCGGCGAGTCGCAGTTCCAGCCAGTTGATGGAAGTTCCAATACGAAACAGTGCCTCCGGAGTTGAATGAGATCCAGTGGCAACACTGTCATCGTCGTGTGTAAATGTGTAGCCCATTTCCACCTGCGCGACATTAGCCCCCACCGTCGAACTGGCTTCAGTGAAGTCAGGGCGATCCGTCGTAATCGGCCCGAGCGGTTCGGATGAGTCGCTTTGCGGCGCGGAGTACCAACTCAGCAATGTGGGAGAACCCAGAATCGAGGACGGCTCTGAGAATAGTGAATTGTTCAGATTGCCCGGATCTCGCTGATACTGGACGCCTTGGCCGCGTGCTTCCGTCGTCGATACTCCGAAAACAATGGCGGAAGTGAAGCACCACAAAAATCGCGAACGCAGAAGGATGTACGCAAGCATGGGGAGTGTCATCTTGATTGAACGCCTGAACGTGAACGCAATTGAGCCATCAATTCGAACGGCATTTCAGGGCATTCATCCGCAGCGTCAATTGTATCCTGGGCTACATTTGATAGTCCGACGTGCAGCACGCAGGGCTAAAACGGCAAAAGCTGCCGATATCTGAATGCGGTCATGGAGTATCGTTTCTGAGAGCTTCGATGACCGGGATCGCAACATTGACAGCGGCGGCAATCTCACAGATTTTCTGCCACGTTCTGTCGTCAACGTCGATCCCTGACCGGCTGCGTTGTTCTCTTGCGGCAGCTTCCGGCTCGCCGGGCAACTGGATACTGTCACAGCCGTCCTGAAGTCGACTGGACTTAACCCACTCGGCGAGATTTCCGAGTTCGCTGCTGACAAGTTCCTTGCCTGCAAATGCAGCTGGATCGAGTAGAAATGCCATGAATCCGTTGGCAATGCGTTCCACACCGTCCTTGCTGCAGCCTGCACCGGTCATTGCTCCTGCAAAGACTTCGCACAGCATGGACAGGGCGAACCCTTTGTGACCGGCCATCGGAAGGATGGCTCCCGGCGGACTGGCGTAATATTCTTCGGGACTTGTCGATGCTTCACCGTTGCCATTGATAAACAGTCCCGGGGGCAACGAATCACCGCAACTGCGAGCCACCTTGATCTTTCCCTCAGCGATTGTGGATGTCGAAATATCCATCATGATCGGAGGTCCATTCGGCCGTGGAGCTGCACCGCCGACCGGGTTTGCCGACAGCCGTCGTTCACAACCTCCATGTGGAGCCACCAGGACTCCGCTTCCGTGAGTATTTGTCAATGCAAAGCAGACAAGTCCTGCGCTGGCAGCCTGTTCCATGAACTCGCCGATGCGTCCCAAATGGCCTGACCGTCGCAGCGACAGAATGCAAGCGCCGTCAGTCTTCGCTTTTACGATTCCCAACTCCATCGCTCGGCGACCAATCACCTGGCCAAATCCAAAGTCTCCGTCGAGGATCAGGATACACGGCTGTTCGCGGACGACCGTCAGTTGTCCATAAGGATTCACCCAACCGCGTTTTGTCCATGCGACGTATTCAATAATGCGAATCACGCCGTGCGAATCATGCCCCGACAGGTTCGCCAGCACGAGCGACTCTGCGACCTGGCGGGCCACATCAGGAGGCAACTCACTGGCTTCAAAGATCGACGTCGCAAAATCTGTCAGGATGTCAGGATCCAGTCGCGGCATGGGTGTGTCTCTCCAAAGCGTATGTAATCAACTTTAAATGAGTTGAGCGATGGGCGATCCGTGCGGCAGGATGGTGATCGGGCGGCCTGAAGGATCTTTCACGACCTGTGTATAATCGATCCCCAGATGAGCGTAGACCGTCGCCAGCAGATCCTGCGGTGTGACTCGATCGCGGATCGGATATTCCCCTTTCGCATTTGTCTCCCCGACAACCTGTCCCATCCGCAGTCCGCCACCGGAGATCAGTGCGCTGAACGCATGGGGCCAGTGATCGCGTCCGAGTCCGATCTGGTCAGAAAAGTTCTTCGGAGCATGGGTCACTCGCGGCGTTCGGCCGAATTCTCCGCAGGCGATCAGCATGACTTTTCGATCCATGCCGCGTTCGTACAAATCATCGATCAGGGCGCAGAGTGCCTGATCCATCTGCGGCAGTCTTTCACGCTGAGCATGGTCCAGATGAAACGCGCCGGCATGGTCATCCCAGCTGAAGTGCTTTGTCGTGTCATTCGGAGCGGTTGCGTCGATATTGATGACTGCCGTCCCGGCTTCTGCCAGTCGCCGCGCCAGCAGGCAGCTCTGACCCCAGCGATGGCGACCGTAACGGTCTCTCACATCCGCAGATTCTCTGGCGATGTCGAACGCATCGACGACTTTATGACTGGTCAGCATGGTGAATGCTGCAGATCGGAATTGATCGACGCCACCGAGAGAATGCAGCAGATCCAGATCGGAACGCAACGTATCAAACTGTCGCACCAGTGACCGGCGATGATCCAGTCGATTGTTATCGATGCCGGTTGCGAGTGTCAGGTCGCCTGGTGCAAAGCCAGGCTTCGACGGATCGCCGGTTTCGAATGCGCGATGGCTGACTCCCAGGTACCCGGGAGTCGTCATGAACGGAGCCTTCTGCAACCCGACATATTGGGGCATACCGTCCACGCGCAGTCCGCGTTGCCAGCTCGCAATCATCCCGAAGTCCGGATGTTCGGAACGTGCCTGTGATGTTGGATCCGGGACCGTTGGTGTCTTCCCCGTCAGAACTTCGATGCTTCCGTCGTTGTGGGCCGACATCTCATGATGCAGGGATCGAATGAGTGAAAAACGTTCGGCGCGCTGAGCCTGCTTCGGCATGTACTCGCAGATGTCCATTCCGGGGACCGTTGTCGGAATTGGCTTGAGCGGGCCACGAAACTCCGCAGGAGCGTCTGGCTTCATGTCCCATGTTTCAAACTGGCTGGGGCCTCCCCACATCCAGAACAGGATGACGGTCGTGTCGGGTTCGCTTGTGGCGCCAGCCTGTGCCCGCCGCGACAGCAGCTGCGGAAGAGTCAAGCCGCCGAGCGCCAGCGTGCCAATCCGCATGAATGTTCGTCGCCGCAGAGGGCCTGTGCAGTTACTGTTCTTCATGCTTTTGACCAGACTTTCTGCAAACGATTTTCAGACAGGTTCAGAATGAGGACCGGATTTATTGAACGTAGGGTGGGACTGGTTCTGTGTTTCAGAACAGTTCTGAAACAGGATCACCAAACGGAAGCACGGGAATCGGGCGACCACTGTGGTCGGGGTATGAGATGCCGGTATCGACTCCAAGATGACGATAAACTGTGGCGAGTACGTCCTGTGGTGATTTCGGATTTCTGAGCGGCAAAGCCCCTTTCGAATCGGACTCCCCGACGACTCGCCCCCCCTGAATGCCGCCGCCCGCGATGGCCGCATTGAACACATTCGGATAATGATCGCGGCCACCAGTGGCATTCACTTTCGGAGTTCTTCCAAATTCGCCCCAGGCGAGTACCATGGTTGTTTCCAGCAGACCTCGTTGATCCAGGTCTTCGATTAAAGCGGAATACGCTGTCCCAACTGGCGCGCGACGATGGCCCCGCAACTCGGGCGTGAATTGACGTCGGGAGTTCCCACGCTGGGATATCCGGTGAAACACAACTGATCGCCTGTCGAATGCCCGGCATCGGTGTGATTCAGACTGCGAATGATCGACCACTTGTCCATGATCGCTGCCGACTGAGGCAGCATGTCACAGATCTGAATACCCGGCACTTTGGTGGACATCGCGCCAAAATAGCCTCGATATTCCACCGGTGCTTCCGGTTTCGGGTCCCATGTCTCATGCTGACTCGGCCCGCCTCGCATCCAGAGAATAATCACCGAGGAAGCAGACGATTTCGTCACTGGCGAAGGAGCGGCCTCGGCCTTCAAACGAAACAAATCCGACAAAGTCAGCCCGACCGTGCCCAACATTCCGGCATGCAGAAATCCGCGACGATTTGTGTGTCGCAACGAATTCCGAAACTCACGACATCCGGTGTTCAAGACAGCCGTGCTCATAGGGACAACTCCGGGAAGTCGGTCGTAAAGCAACCTGCGGCGGGGAATTTGGGGAAGGAACACGTTGGAAGGAACAGCAAGATGCTTAATGCTCGCTGCATTTCACGGCAGGTTCAAGAGGAACACATGAAATT
>CAZFDW010000419.1:0-1483 GCA_964517865.1 uncultured Chitinophaga sp. | reverse complement strand
TCGCTGAGCATGAAGGCAAGATTCAGATCCTGCTGCTCGGAGACAGTACGACGGAAGGCAGTATTCCGCGACTGATCAAACCTCCGGGACCACATCTCGAAAACGTTCTGGAGCAGTTACTGGCTGCCGAAAAAGATCTGCCGCCGTGCCATGTGATCAACTCCGGCCTTAGCGGCGAGTATATTCGCAGGCTGATTGATTCCGGGCGTTATGATCGCGATGCTGCGAAACTGCCGGGTCTCGACTATATCTTCATCCGCTATGGCTTGAACGATCGAGCGCGAGTCGAGAACTTCACCGAAGAATTTCCAAAGCACTTTCACGAGCTCATCGATCGCCTGCGGAAAGATCATCCGCGGGCTTTGCTGATTCCCGTGACCGTCATTCCGTATGCAAACCAGGAGCACAGCAAAGAAATCAACGACCTGGTGCGACAGGTCGCGGAAAAGGAAAACCTGGCGGTCTTCGACATCTATCCACGCTATGCTGCGGAACTGATAAACGGACCGAACATGCTCAACTACCGCCGGTATCCCCTGGAGAAAGTGCCCGAAAAATATCACGAACTCGTGAAGCCGTTTGTCCAGGGGCCAAGTGTTGTCGTCATGGACAACGAACTTGATGCAATCCTCGGCAATTTGCCTGACTGGTACAGCGACCGACATCCCAACCTCGCCGGCTACAACGTGATCGCCGATGAAACGGCAAAGTATCTGGCAGCCATTATGCGCGCAGACAATGCCAAACCGCCTGAAGGTTTTCGGGCCATCTTCAACGGCAAAGTCCTTGACGGCTGGTATGGATTGAATCCGCACAACGTCGCGAAGCTCGTCGGTGAAGAAAGGGAAGCGAATCTCAAGGCCCAGCGTGCCGAATTCTCGAAGAACTGGACCGTTGAGAACGGAGAACTCGTCAACGATGGTCACGGACCGTATGCGACAACCGAAGAAGAATTCGGTGACATCGAATTCCTGATTGAATACAAAACCGTCGCCAAAGCTGACAGCGGCATCTATCTGCGCGGTACGCCCCAGGTACAGATCTGGGACGAAAATCAGGTCTTTGATCCGAAGAGTCCCACGCGGAAACCGCACCTGGGTTCGGGCGGCCTGTTTAACAATACTCCGGGCACAGCCGGTCGCGATCCACTGGTGATTGCCGACAAACCGTTCGGTGAGTGGAACCAGTTTCGAATTCGTCAGATCGGAGCACGCACATGGGTCTGGCTGAACGAATCGCTTGTTGTGGACGGCGCGGTGATGGAAAATTTCTGGGACCGTCAACTGCCACTTCCGACCAAAGGTCCCATCATGCTGCAGACGCACGGTGGCGAAATCCGCTGGCGAAACATCTTCGTGCGAGATATCGGTGCAGACGAGACGAAGCAGATTCTGACAGAGGCGGACCAGGCGAAATTCGACCTGTCTGCGGCTTTGACACTGCATGCGTCCTTCGACAAAGGACTGGACGCCGATTTCTCCCG
>CAZFDW010000418.1:0-6318 GCA_964517865.1 uncultured Chitinophaga sp. | reverse complement strand
GCCGAACAGCAGCACGCACTGTTCAATCAGAATCGGCTTTACGCGGAGGAAGTCGTTGCGTTCCTGAAGACCTGTTGCGCCCCCGCAGGAAAACTGATTCAGCGATAGGGCAAATGTGGTGGCTGAAACTTCCTGAGCCTAATGGATTCTATGTGAAACTCAAGGCGATTTTAATGTTGAAATCGTTTAACGGCGAGCCGTAGGCGAATTCTGCCCTTGTTGGTCCGCCTGCGCCTACGGCTCGCCGTTAAACGAAAAGACGCCGGGAACTACGGCACATAGAATCCGGTAGACTCAGGAAACGTCAATCGCTTTCGGTCGCAGGGCTGCATGTCGCAATCACGGCTCGAGGCCTGCGGAATCAGCGTCTTCTGTCGATCCCACAGTGGAACTTTCACTCCCGCTGTCTCGCATCCGCTCTTCCATGATCCGGTCCTGTGCTGCCATCAACTCTTTTAGTTCCCTGTAAACATCATCTCTTCCACCGGTAACCCAGACGCCTTTGGAATCATGTACCTCTATTCCCGGTGGCAGCGTCTCCGGAACAATCGCAAACTGCTCCTGAGCGTACTCGACGTTGAGCCGAAGCTCCGCCAATTCAACCGACCAATCGCCGAAGGCAGTATGCACGACCACCTCCTTCGGAAACCATCGGAGTTTGCCGCTTCCATCGCCGTACTGTTCAAATCTTTTAACGACCAGTGTTCGTACAGACTCCGCATTACCACTTGGCGATACGTACAGTTGTTTGCGTGGCAAGTAATCGTGATGCGGATCCAACCACATCCTGAGCGCGCCCGCTCTGGCATCAGTATTGACGCTGATCACAATACACTTGACACCATCGACGGACTCTTCTCCGTCAATCGTTACGAGATTGCTCTGAAACAGAGATGCCAGACTTTCCTGTGGCACATCACTCAGGCGAAGTCCGGCAAAGTTCCACGGCCCAAAGTTACTATGCGTTGGATCAGATCCTCCCATGCTACTCAATGTATGGGGCACATTGGGTGGAACATGAGCCGGAACCGGTGATTCAACCAGTGTATGATGGAGGGTATATAGTTTTTGACCATCGAAAGACGAGGTATCATGAACGACGAATCGTTGCGTCGCGGAAAGCCCTGGATAAACGAATGAACGCATCTCGTCAAGGTGCGTCCAGCCGTGAACAATATCCGTGCGGAACACAACGGAATTGCGCGAGTGTTCTTGTATCAGAACTTCAACCTTTCGCGCCGGCAACTGTGGCGCTGCAGTCGTCTTTGAATCAAACCGTCCCTCCATTGAGCGGATGCTGGCGTGATAGAACATTACGGCTGCGGCCACTGTTTTCAGATCGGGTACTTCCGTATGCAAAACCCTTGGCCGAAAAGTGACGCTGAGGAATACCCCTGCCATCGCAATTAATAACGCGACTGCCAGCACATACTGACGTGTAGAAACCGCTGACATCAATTTGATCTCCAAAGGCTGGACCAAAACTCGCCGCATGTTTATCAATGCTGCAGCCTCAATTCTGTCCAGGCAGTGATGGCCGCACAATCAGCGACCATCAGCACTCTTTACGCTTTAAATCATGCATTCTTCGAGTGTGTGTGGTGAAGCTGAGTGCCAGTCTATCGGTCTCTGATTGAATTTCAAAATGTCCGTCCGCAGAAGGACCGCCCCGATCTGAGTCGGCAGGCTGGGAACGCCGATGAAAAGTGCAAAAAAAGCGGAGTGTAAAAACATTCGATTCCCTGCCCGGTTGAAGATGACATTTCGGACGCAGTTGACGACACTGTATTTTCCCATGAGTTTGCCGAACAAACAAGGCCCGGAGCCTGAACTTCGCAAAGGACAAGCAATGATCAAATCGTTTATTTTCACACTGGCGTGTACCGTGTTCACGATTCCGTATGCAGCGTTTGCCGATGAATCCAAACCGACCGAGTCGAAGCCCGGCGCTGAAAACGAGAAGGACGCCGCTGAACAGAAGAACGCCGACCGCAGGACGCGGGTCGACTGGGCGGAGATCAAACTTTCCGGATCATATCCGGAGCACCAGCAGATGCCGGGACTGTTCGGAGATCTTGTCGAAGGCCTGTCAACGTGCATGGACCGACTGCATCAGGCGGCCCGCGACAAATCGATCAAAGGCGTGATTCTGCATATTGATGGCGTCGAGATCGGCTGGGCTCGACTGAATGAACTGCAGTCGGCGATTGCAGAAGTCAAGGCAGCCGGCAAACCGATCTGGGCAAGGATGAACGATGGCGGAAACAAAGACTATCTTCTCGCGGCGGCGTGCGACAAAGTCCTGATGCCCGAATCCGGCACGCTGATGCTGACCGGACTGCGGGCCGAAGTGATGTTCTACAAAAATCTGTTCGAAATGTTCGACGTCAAGGCTGACATGCTGCGTGTCGGCGCATTTAAGTCGGCAGCAGAACCATATACGCGGTCAGAAATGAGTCCCGAGTTTCGTCAGGAGATGGAAGAGATTCTCGACGACTATTACGCAGTAATGGTCAGCCAGATTGCTGCGGCGAGAAAACTGTCAGAAGAAAAAGTCAAAGCCATTATCGACGAAGGTCTGCTTTCGACCGCACGCGCGAAGGAGCTGGGGCTGATCGATGAGGTCGCTTACCATGACCAGGTAAGTGGCTTGATTGCCAACGGTGACAAATCGCTCAGCGTGCGAATTCGAGACGACTACCGCAAAAAGAAACCCAACACGGAGCTCGATTTATTTTCGCTCATGGAGTTGCTCTCCGGCGGCTCATCGCAGAGCTCCAGCTCTAATCCACGGATCGCTGTTCTGCGGCTGGAAGGTGCCATTGTTTCCGGCGACAGTCCGATGAGTTTGTTTTCAGAAGCCTCGATCAGCTCCGACAGGATCGTGCCGTTGATCGAAAAAATCGGCAAGGACGAAAACGTCAAGGCAATTCTCCTGCGCGTCGATAGTCCGGGCGGCAGCGCGCTGGCGAGTGATCTGATCTGGCGGGCGCTCGAGGCAACGAACAAACCCGTCGTAGCCAGCATGGGCGATACCGCAGCCAGCGGCGGCTACTACATTTCGATGGGCGCGGATGCGATCTTTGCGGAACCTGGCACGTTGACCGGCTCCATCGGGGTCCTGGGCGGGAAGATCGCACTGGATGGTCTGATGAAAAAGTTCGGTGTCACGACATCCGTGATTCAGCGCGGCAGGAACAGCGGTGTGATGAGTTCTGTTGCGGCATTTTCAGATTCTGAACGCGATGCGATGCAGCAGATGCTCAACACCGTCTATGAACAGTTCACTCAAAAGGCGGCTGCGGGGCGACACATGGAATATGCGGCTCTGGAAGCATTGGCCCGCGGTCGCGTCTATACGGGTCGTCAGGCGAAGGAGATTGGTCTGGTGGATCAGCTTGGTACGCTGGCAGATGCTGTCGCTTACACGCGGAAGCTGGTTGGCGATGAAGCTGGTAAACTGGAACTGGAAGACCTGCCGAAGGCTCAAAGTCCTCTGGAAATGCTCATGGGGCAGGCAAATTCGGCCAGGCAGCCATTGGTAGAATTGGCTGCATTGCTGCCGGAATCCGCTCGTCCGGCACTGCGACATTTCTCCGTGCTGCGGCAGATCGCCGGTGAACCGGTGCTGATGATTCTGCCGTTTGACGTGCGATTCGAGTAGTCCATTGAATCCGTGGAGACGGAACATTCCCGTCTCAGAAGGCAAAGCCGCTTTAAAAAAGGGGTCAGGAACGAATAGTGCGGAGCACCCTGTGGGCCATTTGGCTATTGGTTCCTGACTTTAAAAAAGGGGTCAGGAACCAATAGTGCAGAGCACCCCTTGGGCCATTTGGCTATTGGTTCCTGACCCCTTTTTTAAAGCCTGCGGGTCTGTTAGATTTCGGTCTGCTGATACGCTTCGTCCGCGTCCCGAGATTTCACGAGATAGCTCATGCCCATTAAAGTTCGCTGCAAGGCCTGCGAAACAGTTCTGAATGTGTCCGATCAGGCAGCAGGGAAAATCGTTAAGTGCAAGCAGTGCGGAGAACGAGTCCGCGTACCTGTGCCGAATGGTCATCGTCCTGCTGCCAGGACCCGCCCGTCGCGCGAGGAAGATGCTCAAAGCACGCCTCGTGATGCGCTTGAAAATCTTGATCTGCGGAGCGCGGAAGACACCAAACGCAGAGTGTGTCCCGGATGTGCGCGACCGGTCGATCTTGATGCTGTCGAATGTCCGAAGTGTGGTGTGACGATCGCCACTGGCGCGTTGAGCGAACGGCAGCGGATCCGGTACGAACGCAAGGGACCACCACCGGAAGAATTTTACGGAGCCATCTGGAGCAACGGCTGGAAGTTTCTGAAGAAACACTGGGGTTATGGTGTTCGCACGGCGATGATCTGGTCGATGACGTTATCCATGTCGCTGACGTGTCTCTACTCATTAGGCTATTACGTCAGGGTACGGACAGCCGAACTTCAAGCGAGTGCCGATGCAGACAAGACTAACATTAAAATCGACGGTAACGTCCTGACGCTGACTGTGCCGAAAGAAAAGGGGTCAAAGGCCGTCTATGACGGGACCTACTACACAGTGGCCGGGAGTGTCATCAAACTGAATGCGCCACACGTGCAGCCGTGGTTCGAACCACCGTCTGCATTCTGGATTTTTCTGACGGTCGTGTTTCAACTGGGTTTCGGTGGCTGGGCCTGGACACTGGCGATCACGATCACAAAACTGACAATGTCCGGTGAAAAACGCATCAAGCGATTCCCCATGGACTTCTTCGGCAATCTGACGATCGGCTTTCGTTTTTACGTCTGGCCTACGGTTCTCTTAATGCCATTCCTGTGGATTTCGGGAGTCCTGGGACTCTTGAACCAACACATTGCCTCCGGCATCGTCACTGCCGTACTCATGTTGATTCCGCTGCTGGTGCTGCCAGCCGCTGTGATTCACATGACTCAGAATTACCATTATCGCGGATGGTTGTTGTGGTGGATGGCAAGGGATTTCTTCAAAACCTTCGGGCCGTCCATGTACATCTTTATGCTCAACCTGTTTATGGTCTTTCTGGTCCCGCTGGGTGTGGTCATCACAATGATTGTGGCAGGCCGCCAGATTATTGCATGGCTGATGACGCAGGAAGCCGCATTTCTGGTTTGGACAAAAGCCAACATCATGGATATGGGGGAAGGAAACTTTCAATTCTTGTTTTACCAGATGCCACTGGTCTTCACGTTCTGCTTCCTTGTGTTCTTCATCATCTGCGGCCTGATGTCGTTTCCCGCAGTGTTCATGATGCGTGTGGTCGGACTGTATGGTGTCTATTTCAAACCGGATCTGTCTCTGGTGAACGAGTTTCCGGATCTGGAAACTGCAGGCTTTGGGCCACGTTTCCTTGCGTTTATGATCGACCTCGTCATCGTGACTCTGCTGGGACTGGTGGGCATATTCATCGGCACACTCTTTGGTTTGCTGTTCAGCTTCTACGGCTGGGGCGCAGCCGCTTTTCTGCAATTGGGCGTACAAATCATCGCTTCACTGATGCTGACGGGATTCTATTTCGCATCGATGGAAGCTGGTGCGTCGCGCGCGACTCTGGGAAAAGCCAGCATCGGATTGATGGCACTGCGGGATGATAACATGCCCATGACCCGTCAGCAGGCATTTGGTCGAGCCGGCTCGGCGTTTGTGACGTTCCTGACTTTTTATCTTGGATTCCTGCTCTGCTTCTTCAGGGCCGATAAGAAGGCATTACACGATTTGATGAGCAAGTCCAAAGTCGTGTGGCGCGGGGAAGAACTCTAAGGCGAGCGGCATGTGTCAGCTTGCCGGCACATTGAGATTCCGCGTTGTTGGCGCACATCGCTGGGGTACCGATGGGTTGGCAGCCACACCGCTCGAGGACTGTCTCCTTCCTCCCAGCGTTCGTGGTACTCCATGATCAGTTCCATCGCCGGAAATTCGTCAGCCTCCAGCAGGTTTGTCATCAGCCGGTGAATCACTTTGTGCCCGGTTCGCTGAGGGTCGTCCAGCGTGTACTCCACGATCCGATCCAGGATGCCGCGACGGTTTGACGACCGATTCATACAGCGCGACAAGGGGTTCGCTGCCCAATCGCTGTCGAGCGATACACAAAGCGGATCGGCAGGGCGTTCTGATCCTCGGAAAATGTTGAGCGTCCCTGCTCGTCCATGTCGTGACACCTTGCTGAAGTTATCCAATCATCGTCGGCGTTCCACATCCGCCCGAACAACGCGCCATCGCAACGGCGTTGAGCGATGTGGATGGGCTGCTGGGCGGGCTGGACCGGCTCATCGCCAAGCAGCGCGACC
>CAZFDW010000417.1:0-6322 GCA_964517865.1 uncultured Chitinophaga sp. | reverse complement strand
TTGTACTTCGCCAGCAGGAATTCGCCTTCCAGACGATTCTTTGCCCGTTCATCAGGTGTGTAAATGTATTGAGGTGCCGGTGGTTCGGCGATCAAGCCCAGCACAAAAGTTGCAATGGCCTCGATCTCGTCTTC
Organism: uncultured Chitinophaga sp.; assembly: GCA_964517865.1. Lineage (GTDB taxonomy): Bacteria > Planctomycetota > Planctomycetia > Planctomycetales > Planctomycetaceae > SXXK01. The sequence continues at coordinate 6,188 of CAZFDW010000417.1, read as the reverse complement.
TTTCAACGGAAACTTCGGCATCCTCAGGCGTTCGTCGTAACCTTTTGTTTCTGTCTTTTCGAAATCATATGTCCGAGGACCACGAAGTTTCTGCCAGATGAATCCAGGTCGTCCATGATGCTGCAGGCTGTCAAAGAAGAATGCCGTCGTCATTTCCCGATCGACTTCCTGCGGAGTCATATCGCCGCTCTTGTCCTGCCCAGCCGACATTGCCGATGTGGCCTCTTCGACTCTTTCCAGCGTCGATGAAAACTTGCCGTCAGCTGGTTCGCCCTTGTGATGCAGGAATTCTTCGACGTGCTCGAAGCCGAGTTTGCTCGTATCTTTGCGGCCCCAGTCCTGCAGGGCCACTCCGATGGGGCGAGCCGTTTCAAAACCAGGCATGTCGTGACATGCATAGCATCCATAACGACTGATTGTTTTCCGACCGACGAATTCCAGCTTGCGATTGTGCCATTCTGCTGCGTCGGTAATCGGGGAACCGTCCTCAGTTGCCAGAGCCGCCTCATCGCCCACGACGTCGGCCTTCTTCATGTCGAAGGCACGGGATTTGACAATCTCTTCTGCTTTTTCCTTGCTGAAACGACCTTTCCGCAGAAACAAGCTGACCAAGTTATCCAACTCAACGGTATCGACTTCGTTCACAGGAAAGTCGCCCGGCGCGCCCTGACTCAGCAAAAACGCCGTGATGTCTGCGGCCGGGTCGATCGGAGTGGCACCATCCACATCCATGTAGACATCGAGAAACAGATTCGGCATCTTCGTACGAGCGTGATAACGCTGCGGTTCACGAATCCATGTGTAGAGCCAGTCGCTGAAGGCGGGATTGTCCGGGTTTCGTTTCACCTTCTGATGGATGTCGCTGATATTCGGCCCGAAGTCAGCCGTGGTCCCTGGCACTGCACCGTGCTGGTGGCAGGCGAGACAACCTCGCTCCGTAAACAACTTCTTGCCACGTTCTGAATCTGCGGCGTATCCGTCGACTGGTTTAAGCAGATCAATCGGTTGAGAACTCCCCAAAAGCACGTGTGCGATACCCGCCAGCTCAACAGTTTCGAGTGTCTTTGTGTGAGCCGCATCAGCCTCAGAAAGGTGTTCGGATTGATTGAAGAACTGAGGCATCTTTGTCGTTGGTCGATAACGCGAAGGGATCTCAGTCCAGTATTGAATCCATGCGGACGTGGTTTTCGACGCGATGTGCCGCAGGCTTGGCCCGACTTTTCGGAATTTTCCTGCCACCTGAGTCGGATCAGATGCGATTCGAGCGATTTCTTCAGCGGTTTGAGGTTCGATTCGCAGATCCGGTCCGATGGCGACGCCAGCATCCTGGCCATGAATCTCATGGCAACCGAAGCAGCCATACTTCTGGATCAGCTGATAACCTTTGAACGCCTTCGGAGCAGACGCGCCGAATTTGGGATTCACTCCGAGTTCCGTCATCCCATGATGGCATTTGATACAGGTTGATTCCGCAAAGCGGGTCGGCTGCATCGGGTACTCCCAGAAGTGATTGGCGTGATAGCCATAATCTTCATGCCACACATCGGCCAGATGCGGATTGTCAGGGGTATGCTCTGCGTTGCCGAAACTTGTGCCGGAACCCTGACCATCATGACAAATCGTGCAACCGAATTTCTCAACCGGATGAGGGCTTGAAGCTGTGCAGAAGAGTTCTGTGTTGGAATGCGTGGCATACGGCTGAGGAAACTTGCTTTCGTTAACCCAGGTGGCGACGTCTTCATCTGAAGGATGGCCTTCGGGAAACGCCGGGAAGCCGCCGGTGGCCGTCTTGTCGATATTCTGGTGACACGTCCGGCATCGATCAAAACGAGCAATCTTTGCCATGCCCAATGTCTGCCGCAGATTCGGCATCCAGTCCTGAACGATCTTCAAATGCGAGTTGAAACCGTCAATGATGGGCATTTCCATCAGAGAACGCTTAATACTGGAACGCCAATCTGTTGGTTGAATCTTTTCCAACGCAGCCTGCACACGAGCCTCGTCCTTTGTTAACTTCTCTTTTTCTGCAACGAGTTCGTCATGCTCCTTTGTGATCAGCTTTGTTTCGGCGACCGTCTTAGCGAGGGCGGCATTTGCCGTGTCCAGCAGCGCCTGAGTTTCATCGCAAAGAAGCTGACGAGCTGTGAAAGCAGACATCTTCTGACTGGTTGCTTCTTCAGGAAGCCCGACGCTGACGGCAAGGTCAAACTTTGCACGGGCTTCATCCCGCAGACCGTTCAGGGATTTGAGCACTTCACTCAGGCGATCCACTTCTCGCTGCTGTGTGTCGAACAAAGAGAACAGCTCCGCGTTTTTTTCTTCAGCCTTCGTCTTTTCGAGAGCCACAGCGGCGGCATCGATATCCTTCTGGAGATCAGCTTTCCTTTTCTTAAAGTCGTCGCTCTCAATTGCGGTCAATTCGACTTCACGGAGTTTGGCTTCCAACGCGAAGTTCTTGCGCTGAATTGGACGCCATTCGTCGTCCTGATCCTTCTGCATCATCAGAATCACAGACAACAACATCACGACGCTGCTGAGCGCAAAGACGATGTTCAGCGTCTTCTGATTCCACGAATAAGTATCATTTGCTGGCATGACTTTGGCTGGGCTTCTGCCCGTCCTCAGTAGTTAACAATCAAGGGAAACCTGACGCTGGCGAACCGCCTGCGTCAGATGTTGAAAAAGTACTCTGGAATTCCGACGATATACTTCAATGCGAATGACCACCGCAGCAGCATCTTGATCGGAAGAATCGCCATCCACAGGATGAGATTCGAAAACACCAGGAATCGAATGACACCCATGCGTGCGAAATAAGTTCTCAGTACTGTCAGTCCCAGTAACGGTGGCAGAGCAAAGAAATACCCGAGCACCAACAGAATTCCCGGCGATTCACGCAAAAGAATTTCCAGTGCTCCTGAACCTTTCGGGATGCCTCCAAGATTCTCCCAGAAGAACTGACTGAGATTCTTATTTGTAGCCGCTTCCACCTTGTGGACATCCCAGTACTCGTAGATTCCGAAGAAGTTCCAGTTCGGACCTCGTAGAAACGTTCCCAAAACGATCAACGCCACCCACAACGGCAGAAATCCGAAAAGGAATGTCGTCACCGCAAAGGATCGTTGCTTGAACGAATAGTACCCATTCCCCAACTTGTTGAAGTCGATGTAAGGCACAGCCATCAAGCCGCCGAGGATGATGCTCGGCAATACCACGCCTGCTAACCAGGGATCGAAATACACCAGCATTTCCTGCAGACCCAGAAAGTACCAGGGAGCCTTCGAAGGATTCGGCGTTTTCATCGACGATGCTGGCTCTTCCAGCGGAGCCTGTAACGCGATCCCCCAGAAAATCAGCACGGCGGTCAGAACCACCATGCAGATCAGTTCTGTGTAAACCAGATCCGGCCACACAAGTACTTTTTCGTTATCCTCCTGCTCGAAGAGAGGCCGACCTTCAGCGATTCGTCGGTCGTTATCGACCGCCCGCGTGAAGTAGATCCACGTGAAGAACGCCACAATAAAGAGCATCGCCACAATCGGCACATTGTCAGGCTTGCCGACGATCTGCCGAAAGTCATAGTCGGTCAGACTCAGGCCCATAAACAGCAGAGACAGATTCAGCAACACCCAAGCCACAGTCGGCTTAATCCACCATTCGCGAGCCGCGATCATGAACACCAGCCCGCCGACGGACAGAAAGAAATACAAAACCGGATTGGAGAAGTAGGCATTAAAAAAGTTCTTGAACCACAGCGGCATGAAGATCAGGAATCCGTCCGGCGGATACGTAAAATGGTAAGCCGATGTCATCAGTAACACCGAAGTCACGACGGCCCAAAACGCCGCCTTTGGCACGCCATTGCTGAATTCGCCGTCATGTTTGTAACTGCGGACTGTCCACAGCAGATTCATGCCGAAGAGAATCAGATAGTACCAGCCAAGGCCGATCAGAACGCTGGCTGTCAGATCGGGATGTGGATTCAACATTGACTAAACCCGGCGAAGAAAACACCAGTTAAGAAACAGGATGGATATCCCAAAAAGGGGTCTGACCCTCTCCGGCGAGACAAATCTATCAACACAATCAACTCGTCCGCAAAGGGTCAGACCCCTTTTAGGATTGCCCTACAACGGCTGACTGATACCGCCGTCTTTGCGAACACGCCAGAAGTGGATCGCGATCAAACCGCTCACCACCAGTGGAATCGCCACGCAATGCAGAATGTAGAAGCGATTCAACGTTGCTTCGCCTACGAATCGCCCACCGAGTAACAGGAACTTCGCGTCGGAAGCGTTTGTGATCAACTCATAGCCGCTGGTATTGAATAACTGAAATCCTGGACCTTCCGTTCCCAAACCAGGCGTCGCTTTGGCCATGTTGGAACCGACAGTAATAGCCCAGATTGCCAACTGGTCCCACGGAAGCAGATATCCCGTAAACGACAACAACAACGTGAGCACCAGTAGCAATACACCTATCACCCAGTTGAACTCACGCGGCGGTTTGTAACTTCCCGTCAGGAACACACGATACATGTGCAGCCAGACGGTGATGACCATCGCATGAGCAGCCCAGCGATGAATTTCACGCATGATCCCCAGAGTCTGCACATCGCGCAAAGCCTGGATATCGTAAAACGCCCATTCCAGCGTTGGCCGATAGTAGAACATCAGCAACACGCCAGTAATGGTTTCCACAAGGAACAGGAAAAACGTGATACCACCCATACACCATGTGTAGGACAGCGCGATTCCCTGTTGCTTGATCGACACCGGATGCAGATGCAGGAAAAAGTTGGTCAGCATCACCACGACGCGATTACGTCGATCCGTAGGGGCGGGATGCCGAAAAACACTTTTCCAGATCTGTGAGTTACGAATGTAGTCGCCGACAGACACCTTGTAGACCCTCTAAAAACGACACTCACAAACCGAAGTTCGCTATCCCGGCCTCATTGACGCTCGCCTCATAATCTTAATCCTACTCTTAATCTTACTCGGTTCCTGCCATTCGACCAGGACGGCGAACCGATTATGATTAAGAGTAAGATTAAGATTAGGACAACAGCACGAAACGCACCCTAAGTCACGCCTACAAAAGACGATGAGTTGGCCCACTGACCAAGCTCTCGCTGAAACTTGACGCTCTTGTCAACTTCCAGCATTCCGTCTTCCGCCAATCGCAGACCAACTCGCTCAAGCGGACGAGGCGCTGGACCTTCAAAATTCACGCCGCTCTTGTAAAAGCCTGAGCCGTGACATGGACACTTGAATTTCTGCTCGCCTTCGAGCCAGTTTGGAGTACAACCCAGATGCGTACAAACGGTGCTCAATGCGTAAATCACCGGAGCCCCATCCACTTCGGCGTTCACGACCCAGATATTGAATTGAGCCTGCCACTTGGTGGACACAGTCCCCGGAGCATAGTCGTTCGGCGGGCCAATCTTGAATTTTGTTGGTGGCTCAACCAGCACGTTGGGCATCATAAAGCGAGCCGTAGCCAGTAGACTGACAACCGATGCCGCAATCATCGAAGTCCAGGCAAGCACAACCCAGGTGCAGACTGTACTGACCACAACCGCCAGCATACTTCGTCGGCCAATTTCTGCAGTGGCTTTCACTGCAGTCGCTTTACCGGGCAGCGGCTTCGATGGCAACGCAACCTTCGGCAGTGCTGCCACCGTCGATGTTACGTCTGTTTTGGTTCGAGCAGCCCTGATCATATCAGCCGCTGATAAACCAGCGGCCTTCAACGGGTCGATTTTCGCTGCCGGAGTTACAGACGCGGCAGCTGAACCGCCTGCCGGCGTTGATGCGGCAGGAGCCGCACCTGCCTTGGCGCGGATCGAGGCCATGATGTCCGCCGGGCTTTTGGGAGCGGCACCAGCAGCCGGAGCAGCTCCGGCGGCCTTTTTGGCCGCCGCTAAAATATCAGCAGTGCTGCCGGGCTTCGCTGCGGCAGGATTGGCATCAACGGCAGGCTTCGCTTTGGCACGAGCCGCAGCCATGATGTCAGCGGTGCTCTTCGGAGCTGCCACAGGGGCGGCGCTTTCCGCAGGAGCAGATTCGGCAGACAACGCTGGCGGTGCTTCAGGTTCCGCAGCAGATTCCGAAGCCGAAGCCGCTGCAGCTTTGGCACGAATCTTCGCGAGGATGTCATTTGTTGAGGGCTTTGGATCAGTCATT
>CAZFDW010000416.1:0-6343 GCA_964517865.1 uncultured Chitinophaga sp. | reverse complement strand
CTGAAGAACGTCGATACCGTCCGTACAACGTACGCCTACGATGTCGCGAATCAGCTTCGCTATGGACAGGCAGTCGCTGGTCGCACGTCCTTCGTCTACGATGCGACCGGCAATCAGCGGATTGAACAGCCGCCGACCGGCAATCGGACGACCACCACATGGAACTACGAAAACCAGCCGACGCAGTATCGACTGCCGACTGGTTCGCCGGTGACCATGTCGTATAACGGTGACAATCGCCGAGTCATCTCGCAGCAGGGGGCCACCAGCACCAAGTTTGTGTGGGACTCCCCGATCGATGCGTATCTATCGGAGCTGGATGGTGCCAATGCCGTGCAGGCGGTCTACACGAACGAGCCGCAACAATACGGCTCGGTGGTGAGCCAGCGCCGCAGCAGCACTTCGCACTGGCTGCACGCTGATGCTCTCGGCACCACCCGTGCCCTGACCGACAGCGGGCAAACAACGACCGACATGTACCTGCTCGACGCATGGGGCAACCCGATCACCAGCAGCGGATCGACGGTGAATCCATTTCGATGGGTGGGACGGTATGGGTACTATCAGGATGCAAGCACAGGGCTGGTGTATGTCAGAGCGAGGATGCATCAGCCGACCGTGGCAAGGTGGAATTCCAAAGACCCCCTCGGTCACTTGGCCGCCTTGCAGCCCTATCTTTACGCGAAAAACTCACCAGTAGTGTTTGTTGATCCCTCAGGTGAGAGTCCAGTACAACGATTTCGCGATGGCAATCGCCCATCGGCTACTAGCCAACCATTTTCACATCTCGCTCTCTCCAAACCCAGTTCGCTTGCCCCCTCATTTTTACCACCGCCACAACCACGGGGGCTTGCCTGCGGCTTAATTCAGGAGCATGCCGCCGATGTCCGTATGCATCGTGAGGGATGGGCACCAGCATTTGGCCATTGTTACGCTCACTGTATGATCGCTCAGAACTGTTCTGACCCGATCGGTACCTCCCGCGGTATTGGTGTCTATACTGAGAGTTACCAACTTGCCTTATGTCTGGCATTAATCACCCAGATTGGTCCGACGTGTGCGTGCCTGTTTGGAATCTGCAGGAGCGCATGGCAAGACAGCGACTTTGTAGATAATGAATTAGGACTGAATCTTGGATTGGAACGTCCCGAAGGCGATTGTGAGGCCATGTGTGAGGAGAACTTGGGCGGAAAAGACGAAGATCGTCCTCCACTGAACGAAGGACCTGGTACCGAACGCCCGTACGGCCTTTTTTGCAAAGGGAATGGGCAGGAGCCAGTGATCTGATTGGCTAGAGTGAATGCCCTCTGGTTGAAAATCCACTCTCCCAGCAAGGAGTTACAATGAGGAATCTTTTGCACATTTTATTCGCTGTGATTGTCGGCAACAGTTTCATCTCTACTTCGAATGGGAATGCGGACGACGAGAACAATCGTCTGGAAACACCCGCACGATCTGAGCTTCCGCAGGGAACGGAAGTGCTTGGGCCGGCCCTTGGCCACTTCATATTGCTACAGGGTGGCGAGTTTGTGATGGGGTCCAAATCTGCGGAAAAACAAGATGCGAAGCACGAGCATTTGGTTGAATTGAGTCCATTCCATATAGGCCGCACACCTGTAACGAATGAGCAGTTTGTGCTTTTTCTGAATGGAGATCATGTGTCCAGCAAAGAATATGTCTCAGGCCGACTGCGTCCCGAGCGCAGAAGCATCTCGGAAGAACATGGAGTGTGGAGTTGCGTCAAGGATTGTTCTGAGGATGCTTGTGGATGTGAGACATGGATGCTTGCCGATCGATATTGTCGATGGTTGTCAAGAGTCAGTGCGAAGTCGTGCCGACTGCCAACTGAAGCAGAATGGGAGTTTGCCTGCCGCGGAAAGGAAGGTCGCAAGTATCCATGGGGTGATAAGCCCGATCGAATCGACCAGCGAACTTGGCGTTGGCGCGGCTGGGAAATGACTAAGCCGAGAAGAATCGCCGTCGGCAGCTTCCCGGAAGGGGCAACTCCGGAGGGGGTCTGCGATCTGGTAGGCTATATGGATGAGTGCTGCTCCGATTGGTATTCCGCGGAGTACTACACTCAATCCGCGAAAGTAAACCCCCAAGGTCCTGCGGAGCCAGGGTCGCGGGATTCGAAGGTTAGGCGAGGCGGTTTAGAGCACGCTTACGATGGTCTTTTTCATCGTTCAAAGTATTTTGCCGTGTTGCCTAGTGGATATCTTCCGACGGGTTGGTCAAGACGAGCTATAAGCCAGGCTGCGTCCCCGGCACGCGGTCCATCGGAGGTTTACGGCAGACTCGGCTTTCGTGTCGTCGTTGAGCACGACTAGGAGCGTCAGGTCAAAACCGATCCTGGCGAGTTTCCGGATTTCCAGGAATGTCTTGGTTTTGCTGATTCATGGAGGAACCAGACATGGCCGGGCAGCTCCTGAGTGATGCGCAGACACTCTGGGACGCAAACACTCTGGGGACACAGCACTTTGTATGACAGGCCGATTTGGTTTTGTAAACTTCTGCCGTCTGTTTCAGTCTGTTTGCTGTTGGAGATGAGGTGACGCATGGCTCGGTTGGCTCGTGTTGAGGGTGTTTGCAGCGGATGAGATTGCCATTGTGCATGTGATGAACCGCACGGTTCGCCGCTGCTTTCTCTTGGGGGATGATCCGTTCAGCGGCAAGAATTTTGATCATCGAAAAACCTGGATCGACGAGCAGTCGATTCATCAGGCTCGGCACTTTGGGATTGATCTCCTGTGCCAGGCGATTCTGAGCAACCATTTCCATCTGGTGTTGAGGTCACGTCCTGTGTTGTCGCGGAATGGAACGATACTGAGGTCGCTCGGCGGTGGCTGATGTAGTGTCCTGAGCGACGCGACCAGAACGGCAAGCCCGAAGAGCCGTCAGAATTTGAACTCAACCACATTCGGAACGACAGAGCGAAGTTGGAAGTGCTTCGCAGTCGCCTGAGTGATATTTCATGGTGGATGCGGTTGTTGAGTCAGAATATTGCTCAACGGGCGAATAAAGAAGACGGGGAACTCGGCAAGTTTTGGCAGGCACGATATCGGGCAGTGCGACTTCTGGATGAGACGGCGATTCTGGCGTGTGCGGCGTATGTGGATCTGAATCCGATTCGAGCGGCGATGGCGGAGACGATCGAAGACAGTGATTTTACTTCGGCTCAAAAGCGTTGTGGCGCCATGGAGGCTCGCCATGCGACGGAGCAAAGTGACGGACGGCAGGCGTCCCGGGTCGGCGACACGGGCAACACTGTTGCGGCCTCAGAGCGTACTCGACGGAGCAGTCGTCATCTGGCTCCGGTAGAGCTGCGTGGCGGTTCGAGCACGATCGGTCCATGTGTGAACAAGCAAGGAACTCGGTGCAGCAACAAGGGATTTCTTCCGATGTCGATGGCGGATTATCTGAGCCTGCTGGACTGGACGGCTCGCCAGACTCGAGCGGACAGACAAGGTGCGACACCGAACGAATTTGTTCCGTTGTTTGATCGGCTTGGCATCTCGGCGGAGATCTGGTGTCGTCTGGTGAAGGACTTCGGCAGGCTGTTCAGCGTAGTCGCCGGTCAGCCATCGCAAATTGACGAGCATCGTTCGCAGGACACGTCCCGCCGCTACCGCGCTCGCCGGGAGACTCGCGAGCTGCTGGCGACAGCATAGCTCAACCAAGCAAGTTTCTCTGATTGCATCAGGACGTCCACTTTCGCGTTTGGAGATTCTCCCGAATTCGCCTTGCTGCCATGTGAGTTTATCTCACCGCAGTTCCAGATTCCGATTCCATCACATTCTGTCACAACAATCGCCCCGTTATTTCGAAGTCACCGGGTACGCCACGCTCGACGTAAGTGCTGAATTCTCCGCCAGTTACGGTAGTCTCCCGGTTTATTCCAAGGTTGAGACGTAAAGACCGGGCAGGTCAACGCTTGCGGAACGGTCGATATTCTCCGGCCTGAATAGGGCCGATCAAGTGGGTCTTGTTGGGCCTTTCCCTTCGAGAGCGACTACGAACCGTTTTACATCGGCTCGGAAGTCCCCAAAGGTCGCATCGACATACTCACCAGCATCGTGATCATGTTGTTCGCGAAAAATGGAGTATCGTTCCCCATCATCAGCCGGGCTTGAGTATCCGAGTGCGTCGCAAAGTATCTTTGTCAGAACGACCGGCAGCAGTTTGTTTTCTTTGAGATTGTCAGCATTTCGGGACGACTGCAATTTCGCCCAACGCGAGAACGTTTCGCGCGTGGCTTCCAGACGGACGGGCCACCTGAACGCCTGCAAATATAGTCGCAGAACATCTGGGCGAAACAGTCAGGTCGCTCGGTCACAGGATAAATAAATCCGCATCAACCTCGCTGTAGTAACTAATATTCTGATCATCTTCAAGCGTCTTGCGAGATTCCCAGGTTCCTGTAAAGTGACCAGACAAGAGCGTTCAATACGAACGCATCTGCGGAATCAGGAATCTCATGCGTCAAACCAATCTTCCAGCTTTTATTTGGTCCTTGGTCGATCGGCTGCGTGGCGATTGCCAGCAATCGGATTTTGGCGAAGAGATTCTGTCGCGCGCCGTTTTGCGGCGAGTGGACGGTGTGGTGGAAATCGACGCCGAAGTGAACGGCGTCACCGATCGCATCGTAAAGTTGATCAGGGAGCCATCGCAATGAGCACATCGCGCGAGCTGATCGATCCGTCCGAAGATCCCCAGTATCAGCACCTGCTGAAGCAGATTTCGGATACCTACGTTGATGGCCAACGGCGAGCGTATCAGGCCGTCAATGAGCATCTGACGGCAACCAACTGGCGAATTGGTCAGCATATCGTGGAGTTTGAGCAGGGAGGCAAGGCCCGAGCGGAATATGGAACCGGCCTGCTTAAACGCTTGAGCCATGATCTGATGTTGCGTCATGGCAAGGGGTTTAATCGTAGCGGAATCATTCGTATTCGGCAGTTCTACCTTGCATATCCAAAAGGTGCGACAGCGTCGCACCTTTTGAGTTGGTCGCATTTTGTCGAACTCCTGAAGATTGACGACCCTCTGGAACGCAGCTTTTATGAGCAGCAATCGATTCGTGAGAAATGGACCGTCCGTGAAATGGTGCGACAGAAGAAATCCGCCCTGTTTCTGCGAATTGCCGTTGGAAAAGACAGAGAGGCGATCCTCAAACTGGCATCACAGGGTCAGTTGATTGCCGAGCCCACCGACCTGTTTCGCGAACCCTACATCTTTGAGTTCCTTAAGATTCCGGAACCTCACCTCATCTCCGAAACGGATCTGGAGTCCTTGCTGTGCGATCACCTGCAGCCGTTTCTACTGGAACTTGGCAAAGGGTTTACGTTTGTCGGGCGTCAGTACCGCATCACACTCGACAACAAACACTATCGCGTCGATCTGGTCTTTTACCACCGGATCCTGCGTTGTTTTGTGCTGATCGACCTGAAGCTGGATGAAGTGCAGCACCACGACATCGGTCAGATGAACATGTATCTGGGGTACTTCGCTGCTGAGGAAAACTCCGAAGGCGACAACCCGCCGATTGGTATCATATTGAGCCGCGAGAAAGACGAGTTGCTGGTCGAGTATGCGACTTACGAAATGAACAGCCAGCTATTCGTCCAGAAATATCAACTGTACTTGCCGAACAAAGAAGAACTGCGGCGAGAACTGGAAAACACGCTTCGCATTGCGGAAGAACGCAGCCAGCAGGAGGAGCGGCCATAAAATACGAACTGTTTCTTGAATCGATCAAAGGTTTGGCCACGCAACTCGGTCAACTGCATCTGCAGATGGCGAAACAGCAAGAACCAGTAGCTGAGTATTTAGTCTCAACAAAGATTCGCGACACATTGGCCATTTGAGCAGACACTGGATCGCTTGCTGGACGTTGCCTGTCACGATTCCGGCCTGGCTCTCTTCCGCCGTCTCTATCGCTACTACTGGACAATCAAGCCAGAGATCACTGTATTGTTCGAACTTTCACCGGCAGTCGGGGGCTTTACTTCAAGTCCTCCGCGATCGTCGCGAATTGTTCGAGAGCGACTTCCAGGTCGGCGGCGATGATTTCAGGGGCAGGGAGGTGGGCAGATTCTTCGAGGGCGTCGTCTTTCAGCCAGAAAATATCCAAGTTCATTTTGTCGCGTTTCGTCAGCTCATCGTAGCTGAAGGATTCGAATCGTTCGGACTCTTTGCGGTGGTTGCGGTCCTTTTGGTTGTAGCAGGCGACGAAATCGTCCAGATCTCGCGGGTGCTGTCAAATCCGGACACAGTCTGCTTACAGAGCTGCGCCGCCGGTTTCCCGAACCAGCGATTCTGCACTTTTTCGGCCCCCACAAGT
>CAZFDW010000415.1:1440-6373 GCA_964517865.1 uncultured Chitinophaga sp. | reverse complement strand
GCCAGTGCTTCCTGCAAATGGGGAGCACTGGCAAAGCCAGTGGCACACAACCCATCAATGAAAGCATGACAGAGCACGTTCCCCCGCCTCTTGATCCCCCCGCCATCCATCTGAGGAAGCACCCCTACTGTGCGACCTGCAATGAACATCCTGAAGGGCTCCGGCAGCACCTGCGAACCGAGTCCGTCGTTCACCACGCTGTATCGAACTCTGACTCGTTTTCTGGTGGACGTATTCCCGCCGGAGCAGAATCCGCAAAGCCAGTATCCCCCTGCGTCGGCAGCGGAATTTGTGTCACAGCGGTTTGCCAAAGCACCTGAGTTTCATCGCCATCTGGCCTGTGAACTCTGGACGCTTCTGCGGGAGATCAGTCAGGACGGGAATCAGGTCAATCACAAGACGCTGCACGACCATCAATTTGCGCACCTGATCTGGGTGACGGCGTCGCTGACAAACGGAGTGGAATCACCCACCTCATTCTTCATTCAGGGAGCACCTGGCACCGGAAAAACACTGACTCTGGGCGTGCTCATGCAGGCCTGCATCCGGCTGCAGACACGGGGCCTGATGACGGGGAAGGTCGCCTACTGCACAGCGAAACCCTATCACATCGCCGACAAAGTCCGCGGTAAGGGGATGGCACAACGCCGTGTCCTGCGTGCTCCGCCGTATGAGGCAACCGACAAGGACATCAATCGCCGCCGCCTGGCACTTTGCCGGATGAATGGCGAGTTCATGAAGAAGTACTTTCCCGGCCCGGTATGGACAAGGTTGTTTGCTCAACGACCTTCGACGGAAGACGCCGCACGGCAGGTCATCGCAGGCTACCTGCAGTCGGCACAATTGGAGATTGAATCGTCTGACGAGGCCATGCTGTCGCATGTCGTCAAAGTGCTGGCGTCGGTCGCCATCGCAGTGCGAGGTCCGTCGGGAACTACGGAACTGCTGACGTTTCCGCCAATCCCGAATGCCGACGGTCAAATGGTCTCGCACACCGGTGATGCGGCGTTTGCAATTCCGCCCGACTATCCTCTGTTCGCGCGAGAAAGCGTTGGGATCAGTACGGCGTCTCGTGGTGAAGCTCATGTGATCCTCGAACCAGCTTCGGTATTTACGAGTGTTCAGCAGATTGAACGCTACCGGGAAGAACTGCATCGGCACATCGAAGTCATCCTGTGCGATGAGGCTCAGCGGCGGCAGCCGGTGGCGTTTCAGGAACCCGTGCTCTCCGCAGGAGCACGACACATCCCGCTTGTGTTTGCAGCTGGTTCGCAGTGGTATGGGAAGAACTGGGATTGCCGTTCTCCGGTCCACAGCTTTCCCGAGTCCATCCGCAGGGGCATCTTGCCCGATCTCGGCGTGAAAATTTTCCCGTCGGCTGACGAGGACCACTTTCCGGCCGAAACCGAAGAATCGTTGCAGCAACTGTTGACGTCTTATTTTCAACCCCTGCCGGCCTTTCAGGAACTTGGAATTTCACAACCGTACGATGTGAACACGCTCGTGGTCGTCCATGGTCGCCTCGTTGACACGGTTGTTGAACGATTACGATCCGCTTACAAGGAACTCGGCATTGCCGCTGTGGTCAGACCCTTCCATGGAGGCGAAGAAGATCGCGAAGCGCTGCAGATCTGGTTTGATTCGCCGGACGCAGGCCCGAACGTGCTGGTATCAACGGCATCGATCGTGAAGGAATCTCTGGATCTGCTCAGCCTTCGCCACCTTGTCGTGGGTACGAGAGTCTCGACCGACGTCCTTTATCACCTGATTGGCCGCCTCGCGCATGGGCGTGGTCAGCGGCACGGCGTTGACCGAATGCTGGTCACTTTGCAGCAGTTTGCGAACAGTTCGCTCGGCGCAACTCCGTTCGTCGCCATCGACCATGGCCAGAAATTTCCGGACGACGGCTTCACATGGATCAACGGCCACGCACTGATGAGCGATCGTGCGTTTCATCGCGACAGGAAACGCCTGAAGGAAATTGACGACACCGTGGAGCTTCCCGCTCATCGACCTGGCAAGCGAGGGGAGTCGCCAGTTATTAAAATGGCTTGCGGAAAGTCCCTCCTCCCGGCCGACAACGGAAAAATCATTGATCCCGCCGTTCGAAATACGCCGAACGCCATGAATCACCGACTGTCGTTGCTTCCGACGACGCACGAGGAATACGATCCGCAAAAAGGCCCCCCATCGCACAACGTTGTGCGTCAATGGGCCGCTGTGTGCGGTGGTCTGTCAGTCCTCGAAACCTACCCATCGATCTTTCTTTCCGTGGAAGAAGCCCACCACCATGGCTGCAACCCGCATGAGACGCTGGAGCAGAAGATCGCACAACTCCGCGAACGCTGCCACGGGCCGAGTCGGTAATCGTTAGCCGGATCGCTGAGTCGTTTAACGGCAAGCCGAAGGCGTACGTTTTTTCCTCAATGCTCTCGCCGGAGTGCTTTTCAAAGACACCGGTGGCTTCGGCGTTGGGTTAAGCATTGTCCAGGGGATACTTTTCGGATTCTATTCTTTTTGTGCGTGAGTTCCTGCCCGGCTTGAGGTCGCTCAGTTGCTGGAAGGGTGTTTGGCTCACGTCCAGCAGCCGGGGACGGTGTCTCTGCCCGCTGAGTGTGCTGCGTGTGTCAAACCGCGACGATTTCAGATGTGGGCGAGCATTGCGGCGGTGGCGTTTCCTGGTGTCGTGGGTTTGTGGAAATTGAGTGATCAATCGCAACAGGAATCATCAGCGATCGAGTCCCGCGTCGGAGACATGGGTAACTTTGATTCGGCGACGCAACACCAACATCAGGCTGGAGCAAATCCAGAAACAGACTGGGACGCTGGCGAACGAAGAATGTCTCCGCCGCGAAATGATTTCGATCAGTGGAGCAAGAATGCAAAAAAGCTTCGGCAGGAAGCTCCGCCATAAAGGCGAGCGGCTGGGCGTCAGCCCTCCGTGTCTTCTTTCTTGTTCCGAGGCGTCCCTTTTCTTGCTCCGAGGCTCCAGCCTCGAAACACACTGCCCGGAGGCTCCAGCCTCATGCTTTTCTTGTTCCGAGGCGTCCCTTTTCTTGTTCCGAGGCTCCAGCCTCGAAACACACTGCCCGGAGGCTCCAGCCTCATGCTTGAATCGAAGGAGGCTGGAGCCTCCAAACCAGTGCGTTCCAGGGCTGGAGCCCCGGAACGAGATGAGCACCGCCATGATCTGGCGTTGGACTGGGCGTCAGCGCAACCGCTCGGCTTCCTGGTTACAATTCCACTCGGCAGACAAAACCCGTCACACTTCTGTCCATCCCAAATCGAGACTTCAACATGAACCGCATAATTCTGCTCACCATCTTCTGGAGCCATTCAGTCTCCATCGGGTTCGCTCAGGCAGTGTCCACGCCGAAAGTTGAAAGCAGCCCGGCAGCTTCTGCAGTGACACCGCCCGCAGTCGCTGCGTGGCCCTGCTTTCCACCTCGTCTGGTCGCGGCAAGCCGCGAAGTCCTCCTCGGCAAGGAGGACCTACCGAAATCTGTGACTTCACGCGCCAAGCTGAAAAACGCTGATTGGTTGACGAGCAGGCATGTTGAACGCTACCCTCGGCAACTCCTGCCCCTCAATCCAGCCGGAGCCTTCCCATGATCCCGCCTCGACGTGAGTTCCTGAAGACAAGCGCCGCCGCTGCGGCCGCAATACTGACATCATCACCGGGTCTGCATGCCGTGATCCCGGATGAGCAACCGATTCGCATCGGCTTTATCGGCTGCGGGGGCATGGGGACAAATCATCTCAAAGTGCTTTCACAGCGCCGTGATGTGCAGTTGACATGGGTCTGTGATGTCGATGCTGAAAGGCTCGCTGCCGCTGCGAAGATCGTTGAGGATGGCTCGGGCAAGACGCCGCAGTCGACTGGTGATCTACGCAAGATTCTTTCTGATGCGGCGGTCGATGCGGTGTTCATTGCGACGCCCGATCATTGGCACACTCCGGCGGCAATTCTGGCACTCGACGCCGGCAAACACGTTTATGTCGAAAAGCCCTGCTGCCATAACATCCGCGAAGGACGACTGCTGGCGGAGGCCGTTGAACGCAGCGGAAAGCGACTGCAGGTGGGGACTCAAAGTCGCAGCACAGCCTGTGTGAAAGAAGGACTCGACCACATCCGCAACGGCGAAATCGGTGAAGTGCTCATCGCGAAAGCATGGAACAGTCAGCGCCGTGGTTCGATTGGGAAAACGCAGCCGGGAACACCTCCGAAGCCACTGGATTTTGATACATGGCTTGGTCCGGCACCCGTCGTCCCATGGCGTCCGAATCTCCTTCACGGCGTCTGGCGCTGGTGGTATGACTTTGGTTGTGGCGATATCGGAAATGACGGCGTTCACGACATCGACGTCGCGCTGTGGGGGCTGGGGGTTGAAACTCATCCGAGCCGCGTGACGTGCTTCGGTCAGAAAAACTACTTCGATGATGACCAGCAGTTTCCAGACACTCAGTATGCGATCTGCGAATATCCTTTCGCGGACAAGTCCGGGCGATGCAAACAAATGATTTTTGAACAGCGAATCTGGTCACCATACGTTCAGGAAGGTTACGAAAACGGAGCGGCATTCTACGGCACCGAGGGCGTGCTGATCCTCGGTCACTCCGTTGGCTGGAAAATCTACGGACCCCGCGGCAAGCTGCTGGCTGAGCAAACTGGTTCGGCGGATCTTGCGGCGCATCATCAGAACTTTTTCGATGCGATCCGTGACCCGGCAGTCACCATGAATGCATCTGTTGATGCCGGTCGGCTTTCGGCAACGATCGTGCATCTGGCCAATATTGCGGCACGCACGCGGCAGATTCTGGAATTTGACCCAACGACGGAAACGATCACTAACAGCGAGGCGTCCAATGCGATGGTTCGCCGCCAATATCGCGACGGACACTGGGCTGTTCCGAAGAATGTTTGATTCAGTTT
>CAZFDW010000415.1:0-1340 GCA_964517865.1 uncultured Chitinophaga sp. | reverse complement strand
GCCGCCAATATCGCGACGGACACTGGGCTGTTCCGAAGAATGTTTGATTCAGTTTTCGGATTTCAGTTTTCGGATTTCGGATTTCGGATTTGAGGTGATCACCGACATGGCCAAATACAAAGTCGCAATCATCGGTAGTACTGGACGCGGAGACTATGGTCATGGGCTGGACGCCGTCTGGCAGAAGTTTGACGACTGCGAAGTCGTGGCAGTTGCCGATCAGGATGCTGTTGGTCTGCAAAAAGCCGTCGCTCGAACAGGTGCTGCACGAGCATATGCTGACTATCGGCAGATGCTCGACAAAGAACGGCCACAGATCGTCGCCGTTTGCCCGAGATGGACTGATCAGCACCGCGATATGGTCCTCGCCTGTGCGGAGTTCGGCTGCCATATGTATATGGAGAAGCCTTTCTGCCGGACGTTGGGCGAAGCCGATGAGATGATTCAGGCTTGTGAAATGCGACACTTGAAGCTGGCAGTGGCTCACATCAGCCGGTACTCACCGCAACTGGAAGTGATACGCAAATTAATTCAGGCGGGTGAGATCGGCGATGTCCTGGAAATTCGCGCACGAGGAAAAGAAGATGCGCGGGGCGGGGCGGAAGATTTGTGGGTTCTCGGAACGCATGTGCTGGATCTGATGCGCGCTTTCGGCGGCGAGCCAGCGTCCTGCTTCGCAACATTGCACCAGAAAGGCCAGCGCGTGGCGCGCGAGCATGTGCAGCCGGGAAATGAAGGACTTGGTCCGCTGGCTGGCGACCGCGTCAATGCGATGTATCATTTTCAAAACGGCATCGCCGGGTATTTTTCTTCACAGAAAGGTGCCGGCGGGAGTCCGAATCGATTCGGCATCCGCATCATGGGCAGCAAAGGCATGATTGATCATACATCCGGGTATGCCAATCCGGCGTTTCTGCTGAAAGACCCGCGCTGGGGTCTGTCGCAGGATGCAGGTGCATGGAAAACCATCACCTCAGCGGGCATCGACCAGCCAGAACCGATTACCGTCAGCGGCTATGAAGGTGGCAACCCGGCTGCCGCAAGAGACCTGATCGAGTCCATTGAACAGGATCGCCCGCCTAAGTGCTCAATGCATCATGCGCGCGGTGCCATTGAAATGGTTCTGGCGATCTTTGAATCGCATCGACTCAACGCGCCCGTCGCATTGCCGCTCGCCTGCAAGGAAAATCCTCTGGCCTCACTTTGAGTCGTATCACTCTGTCGGCGAGCGGTGTGGCGTAAGGACTTGTCGATATTCAATTCCTCGTTTTGCCGTTGCGAAATCTCTAACGCTGCAAAATCCCGTCGGCGGAGCGACGGGTGTACCGTACACCCGTCGC
>CAZFDW010000414.1:0-6382 GCA_964517865.1 uncultured Chitinophaga sp. | reverse complement strand
GGAGGGCACAAAAGCTTAACCGCGTGGGCAACGCCCCGCGCTTCGTATTTCAAATTTCAAATCTCAAATACGAAATCTCAAATAGAACAATCGCAGACCGCTGGGCACGCGATTAAAAATGCCGATGCCAACCGCGTACAGTATAAACTGTCATGATGGTTTCGGCTGAATCTGCCGGATTGTATGAACAATTACCAGGCACCATCAACCCTCAAGGAAAATGCGAACCTGTTTCAGGAGCTCTACCGGAGCGTCCTCAAATACGTAATGGCCGGCGCGTGGGAGTTCCAGCGAATGAGCGTTCGGAAAGCGGCGGCAGAATTCGCTCAGGAAATCACGGGGCGTGAAGCACCAGTCTTTCATGCCCCAGACGAGTTGCATCGGGTGATCGCGGAATTGTTCCAGAGACAGTTCGACCTCCATCAATGTCGCGTGGCTGCGATGAGATGGGCCAAGTGGGATATCCTGCACGAACTCATGCACGGCGATGCGATTTGACCATGAATCATACGGTGCGATAAAGCCGGCGCGTGCCGCAGGGCTGAGGGGCTTTTCGACAGCCATCGTCAGTGCAGCCCGCGCGAACAGGTTGAGGCCGCGATCTCCTAATGTTCCGAGCACCGGGATGCGGCAGAGGGCGATTCGGAACGGAATGGCCTGACTGCGAAACGCTCCGGTATTCATCAACACGAAGCGTTGGAATCTATCGGCCAATCGCCCGGCACAGCCCATGCCGATGGCACCGCCCCAATCGTGGGCGAATAACGTGATCTGCTGCAGACCAAGGAGCCTGACGAGTGACGCGAGGCGCTGAATATGTTCATGCAGCGTGTAGACACGGCGATCCTGAGGCTTTTCAGAAAATCCGCAGCCCAGATGATCAACCGCGACGACACGATAATCGTGGCTCAGGTCTTTAATAAGTCGTCGCCACGCAAAGCTCCATGTGGGATTGCCGTGGACCATCAGCAGTACAGACCCCTCGCCTTCGTCGATGTAATGCTGCACATGCCCGTCCACTTCGAACCAGTGCGACTCAAACGGGTACTCGTCCTCAAACCCTTCGCGTTGAGCAGCGCGTTGACGCAGTTCCGGATCTACTTGTTCCGGCGTGAGCAGGTGGGTGATGGGTTCAGAGGAAGGCATGCGTAGCTTGACTCTCCGAGTCGAGTTGGGCGGCTCAGAGAGTCAGAGCGCAGGTGCCGGAGATTACGCCGACCGGCACCTTCATTCCAGTATCATCGCCGCTCGGAATGAACAACATCTCGAAGCTGATACACTGCGGATCGGATTTGTTCTTCGGAATGATCACAGCACAGCGACATTCGCAGACGCGACGTCCCGATGGCAACCGTCGGTGGGCGAACGGCGGGAATGAAGTATCCGTTTTTCGTAAGCTGTCGGCTGACTCGCACAGCCAGTTCATCATCGCGGAGCAGCACGGCGATGATGGGACTGTCGGGTGGAGCAGTGATCACATCGAGCTCCGCTTCGTGCAGCAATTGACGAGCAAACATTGACCGTGCGGCAAGTGTCCTGCGTCGCTCCGGTTCGCGCATGATCACCTGCACTGCCGCCGTAGCCGCCGCGCAAACGGCCGGCGGAAGAGCGGTCGAAAAGAACTGACTGCGTGCCGTGTTCCACAGCCATTCGCAAAGTGTTGTTGAGCCTGCTACAAAGCCTCCGAGGCCGCCGATTGCCTTGCTGAGCGTTCCGATCTTCACCGAAATGCGGTCTCCCACATGCTGCAACTCGCACACACCACGACCCGTCGCTCCGAATACTCCCGTTCCATGTGCTTCATCCACAACGACTGTCGCACAGACGCAGTCAGCAATGTCGCACAACTGAGGCAGGTCAGCCAGCGTTCCATCCATACTGAAGACGGTGTCGGTGACGATGAATACAGCGTCATAGTCGTTACGACGACGTTGAATTGATTCACCGAATCGATCGAGTTCCGCACGATCGTAAACGAAAAATTTCCCGGCACTTGCGCGGCAGCCATCAATGACACTGGCGTGATTTTCGCGATCACAGAAGACCGCGTCCCGCGGTCCGATGAGCGACGCGAGCGTCCCGACGTTTGCCGCGAAGCCCGACGGAAACAACAACGCGGATTCCGTACCCTCAAACTCCGCGAGGGCCTCTTCCAGACGAACATGGTATCGCGACCGCCCTGCAATCAATCCGCTCGCACCCGCACCAGCCTGCGTAGCCGCGTCTGCGAACGCAGCCACAACTCCCGGATGCCGCGTGAGCCCCAGATAATCATTCGTCGCAAAACCAAGGCAGCGCTGACCATCGACGAGACACTCCGTCGTGCTGACTGCTTCCACGCATCGTCGCATTCGCCGCTGATGAATTGACTCAAGATGCTTTAATGAAGTGGTCAGACGTTGATGCAAAGCATCGTTCCGGGGTGATTCACTCACGGCTCATTCCAAACCGCGGAGATGCTGAACCCAGGCGGGCGGAGTGTTCAGCCAGATGCTGTCACGGCGGATGCGGCAGCGATCGCAATGTTTTTGCAGCGTGGTATCGATGGCAGTGATCCGGATGCGTTCGGCACCGCGCGTGACGACCATGCGAATCGGCCGCACGTACATGTATTCAAAATAACTCAGCACGCCGCAGGGCTTGAGTAACCGAAAGTAAGCCGCAGTAATCGACGCTACAAGTTCTGCCGGGAAGTTATTGAGAGGCAATCCGGAGATCACGAAATCGTATGGAGCCGACGTCTCAAATTCCTGCACCGGGAGTTGGTGAATTGTCGATTGTGTCTTCGCACTCCTCCATGCAGGTTCAGACTCAAATCGCTGATGCAGAATTCGCACGAATTCTGCATTGAGTTCCACCAGATCGAATACATCGTGAGGTCGCAGGAGCCGCACGATACTGTCTGTCACAGGACCTGTGCCCGGCCCGATTTCGAGGACTCGCACAGGAATTGCAGGATCGCGCGAGGCGAGGTAGCTGGTCATAGACCTCGCGAGAAACCGGCTGCTCGGCGCAATCGCACCGGTTGTTTCAAACTGCTGCCGAAACTGACGGAAGAAAGCGATCTGGTTCTTCAACGCCGAAATCATGGTGAGACCCCTTTTCCAGACCCTGCCAATGCCGACAGACAGAAGGCTGCGAAAGCGGGAAATTGTACCCCCACGCCGTTTGAGGCACCGGATCCTCAATCCAGCGACTTATCCCTTCAAAGTATAGTTCCTCACGTGCTTTAACACAACTTTACCAATTGCCGAAATAAATCAAGCGGGACGAAGGTCAGCGTCGCCGACGAGTCGTCCGGTTCCAGCATGCCAGTCAGCGACGTGACCAGAACGGCCATCTTACCGGTGAGCGGCACCTTCGCCTTCTCGCTCTTCTTCCGCCGAGGATTCGGTGTGTCGAGTCGCTTTCGCTTGTCATGCTGCGATGAACGACTCTTTGGCTTGTACTTCGCTTGCGGACGCTTCGATTATTTCTTACCCTTGGCCATCCTTGACTCCTTCAGTGCGTCAGAAACTTCGTATCCTCTAAATCATTGTCGTAAGCCTCGGTGTTTCTGAGAATATCAATTGCAAACGGCCATGAATTCTTTGCCTAAAGTGCAGTGTCATATCTGATGAACCTCATTTCGGTAGTCGTGTCGGTCGTCGTCACAAAATCCGAAATGCAGTCTATCAATGCGGGGCCGTAGCTCAATCGGTTAGAGCAGCGGACTCATAATCCGTTGGTTCAGGGTTCAAGTCCCTGCGGCCCCATTGATTTTCATGGGTTTCCGAGTGATCAGGAACCCCTTTTTCGTCAACTACCACCTCAGCTACCACCTCAGGCGATTCTTGCGGTTCCAGTCCTGCCAGCAGTGCCGCCGTTTCATCGGCGTTGATTCCCACGTAGAACTTCTCCGTGGTCGTCACGCTGGAATGCCGCATCAGTTCCTTCAGAACCATCGAAGTCACCTTACGTGACCAACGGAACCCAAAGGCTCGCTGGAGGTCGTGTGCGGACGCCCAGACGGGTTTCCCTTTCTTTGCATCAACTTTGATGTTGGCCGCTTCTCCCAACAGCGTGATCGCCTTTGAAACCGTATCGACACGGTGACAGACGCCCCGGTAAAGAATCGGCTTGAACACCAGGCCGGTTCTCTCCGCTGGTGGGACGGATCGCAGCATCTTGGCAAAGTCCGGAGTGACTGGGTAAACGCGGTCCTGGCCACCCTTCTCACCTTCCAAGGGAATCAGAAGCATCACGTACTTGCCGGACATATCGACCCGGATACCTTCGGCCCACTGATCCCACGTCAAACTGAGAGCCTCTCCGAGCCTCAGGCCGGACAACCAGAGACCATTGAGCAAAAACCTTACGGACTCATGCTGTCGTGGTTTCAATGTCCTTTCGACTGCCTGAATCATCCGCTCAAATTCTTCGGCAGTGATCGGACGCCCCTTCATCTGCTTCACGGTCCTGACTTTGTTCAGCCTGGGGAACTTCGGCACCTGATGAATGATGTTCTGCTCTTTTGCCCAGTTAAGCGCGGCCTTCAGATGCCGGCAAATGCTTTGTACCGTTGCTGGTTCACGCCCGCTATCCAATAGTCGCCGCTGCAACGTCGTCAACCATTGCGGCGTGATCCGCCGCAGGTTGTCAGGCTTCATCATGTCTTCTACGACGTTGAACATGGACGATATCTTGTCCTGTGTCGCTGGCCTTAGTCCGAAGACTTTTCCATCCTCGTATCGCATCCGGAAGTCCTGCCACTTTGCAGACGACGACTTTCCGCCACCAGACTGCAATTCAGCTTGCCACTCACCTGCACGTTTACGCGCCTCTTTCTCAGTGGTCTCACCGCTGCTCTTCTCGATCTTCTCACCCGTGATCGGGCATTTGTAGCGAAGATAGAAAAAACGATCCCGACCACGCTTCACGACGATGACATTGATTTCCTGATTCATATTGTCACGCAACTTCATTGGCCAAAAACGAAACAACCCGGCGACCACAGTTACAAGCTGCTGCCGACGGGCGTTTCGTAATCCACTGGACGGATTAACAGTCAAACCGGGGAAGAATCAGCGATCATACGCGATCTCTTTCCTCGATTCGAGAACAAACGAACAGACCAGCGAAACGCCGTTTCGCATTTCGAAGCGGGAAAGGGATTCCATTTCAGGGACAATGCTGAAATTGAAGTTGAAATGGCGGCCAATCACCTCCAGCAACTTCGATGTGCCCTCAACCATGAACCATTGCTCCTTTTCTGGAAGCCAGTGAAACATTTCGGATGAGAGGTAGCACCGACCGCCGGGCGCGAGAATGCGATCAATCTCTTCACAGTGTCGCTCGATCTGGTCGCTCAGCAACATCGTCCGAAGATCTTCCATTCGCGGAAGCAGACCATTCTCCTCAGCGGGAGTCGGCAACCCGATTCGCGAGGCGACCAGCTGAGCGAAGTACCCGTATGGCTCGTGCTCGAACTGAGACACGACCAATGACGAAGTCACCATCTGGACGCCGTCATCCGGAATATCCAGCGGTTGTCGTTGATGCCTGATACGGTCGGCAAGAGCGCAGGCGAAAGTGAACGCCTCATTCCACGAGCCGATGCGGTCACAATCCATGCTAACCGCATTGGCAAAGTCGTTTGCATAGCCCGCCGTCACGTCGGCATAGTGTGCCGAGGGCAGATCGAAACGCTCGAATGCGGCACAATGGAGCGGCAAGTCCGTACTCGGCACATAGTGGTCGCAGACACGTTCTACTGCTTGCCCCGTGGGATCGTAGAAGTGACGGCAGTATCGTTCCGGACAGGGGATCGCCGGGTTGCAATATGCACAATTTGGCTGGCCATCTTCGCCGGTCGTGATAATCGAGAGCTTGATCCCCGTGTCGACAGAACCCGGCAACCAATCGACCAGGTGAACGGTCGCCCCTGCCGCAATGAATGTCCCATAGGGAATGTCGTTCAAGACCCCCGCACCGAGACATGCGACGGCGCGAGGAGAGGTCTTCGTAAAAACTCGCTCAATGTTCTCTCGCTGCCGATGGAAGGCATTCCGACAATTCCGAGAGCACTCTGAATACTGCTCTGCCGCACTTGGCACATTGAGGTAAGCGTCCCAACTCATCGACATGGCAGGTCCTTCCACACGTTTGATTGGTTTGTCAGTGACTTTGTAGGTGTCCATAATCTACCGGCGCGCAGAAGCAAACTCGAGCGTTTTCTTGAGTGGAAACGGTCAAAGCGCGGAATGCCGAGTTTTCGGCCTTGAGAATGTAGCAACTTCGGACTTCGCGGGCGTGGGGGCCTCAAGGATTACTTTCGCTGCTTCTGGACGTATCCCGATGCCGAATCTGCCAAGACCTTTTTCCACGAGTGGTAGGCTAACCC
>CAZFDW010000413.1:0-6384 GCA_964517865.1 uncultured Chitinophaga sp. | reverse complement strand
TCCGGCTGATTAACACGATCTTGTTCCTGGACGGGTTCTTACAACAGCAATGCCGTTTTTGGTTCCAGTACCTGGGGTGCGCCGCAATGCGGCGACCCCAGGCTTTGTTGTGGAACCCGTTCCGGGTTGAATCGCATGATTTTCCTCGGGAAAATCCTTCACAGCGCGGCATGGTGGGCACGCGGTTAAACTATGGCGTACGGAAGAGGCGGCGTCATGGTCTGGCCGCCGCCCCTGACGACATGTGTCCAAGACCTTTGGCCTCCGCCGGAATCGCGTTTTCCATTATCTCCAGGGCAGCTTCGGCGGTCTTGATTTGCTCGTCGGCCTCGGGGCGACCCATCGACAACCCACAATGGACCGCCCCTTCCGCACTCGAGGTGACGTACTGTTCCAAAATTAGCTGTTGGACTTTTCCGGCTGGGCAGTTTCTTCAGGCGGTCCACAGAATACCAGCACCAAGCCGTTCCGCGACTAATCCGTTTCAATCCTTACGGTCGCCACAGTCGATAACTCTCTGAGAATCGGTACAACTCGTCCTCAGGGGAAATTCGATGCTAAACTCAGAAAAGAGCACTCTTGGTGTAAAGATTTTCCTCTTTGCCGGCTTGATACTCGGGGTTGCGGCAACACCGGCGGTGGCGCAATTCGGGCCAGTGCTTTCGGCGACTGGGCCAATCAACCGTTCCATGGGCGGCGCATCGACGGCAGCGCCGCTGTCCGCGAGCGGTGCGTTGCTTTGGAACCCAGCCACGCTCTCGGGACTGGACGGCCCGCAACTTGACATAGGTGCCGAGCTTCTGTTCCCGCAGACGAGCCTCTCGTCCAGCGTTCCTGCGAATACGTTCGGCCCGGGATTTCCTCCGGTCAATATGGCTGGCCGAACAGAAAACGAAGACGCGGTTTTCGCACTGCCGACAATGGCATTGTCATTTCGGCCGGAAGAGTCGCCGTTCACCTACGGCATGGGAATCTTCGCAGTCGCTGGCTTTGGCCTGAACTACGCAGGAAGCAACACAAATCCTGTACTGACCGCACCAGCGCCGAATGGGCTGGGCTTTGGACCAATCTTCTCACAATACCAGGCTTTGCAAATCGCTCCGGCCCTGGTCTATGACGTGAATGATCAGCTCTCCGTGTCCATCAGCCCGCTGCTTGATATCGGCACGCTGCAAATCGATCCAGCGGTCATTGCGGCGCCGGACGACGCTAACGACGATGGGTTCGCGACCTATCCACCCGGTATGCATTCTCGGAATGCGTGGGGCGCCGGCTTCAACTTAGGGGCTTATTACAAGGCTGGCGACTGGGGTTTTGGTTCCGCTTACAAGAGTCCACAATGGTTCCAGTCGTACCGTTTCAATACAAGCAACGAACTCGGCCAGCCTCGCACCGCCGATTTCAATTTGAATCTGCCTGCTATCATTTCGGTGGGGACATCCTGGAAGGGCATCGATCGCCTGTTGCTGGCTGCGGACTTGCGGTATCTCGACTTCGATAACACTGCTGGCTTAGGCGATTCCGGCTTCGCTCCTTCTGGAGCACTGCAAGGCCTCGGCTACCAAAGCATCTTTGCCCTTGCACTGGGTGCGCAGTACCAGTTGACTGAGGCGATGTCTACGCGAGTTGGTTATAGCTGGAGCGAGAACCCGATCCCCGATAGTCAGACCGCAGTCAACGTTGCATCACCGCTCACGATACAGCATATGTTGTCCGCTGGAGCGTCGTATCAGGTGACCGATGCATTCTCGCTGTCACTGGCCTACACGCATGCCTTCGAGAATTCGATCAGTGGTCCGATCGTACTGCCCACCGGAGCGGTCCCCGGAACTTCCATCCAGAGTTCGACTGCTGCCGACATGATAGTCGTCGGTGCGACGGTCAAATTCGGGGGATGTAAACGCCGCGAATCGTGTGGCTGTGGCGAATCTCACTGAGCACGACATGCGATTTTGAATCCAGCGGGAAGTGGTCTCGAGCTGGACAGGCGAATTCCGGACAGGCGATTGAAGACAGAAACGATCGTTCAGGAGACCAATGGTTCTTAACGCCGCATCCTGAGACCTGGGCTGCAGGCAAAGCTCGCGCCAAGTTTAACTGTGGTCAAAAGCAACTGCGACTTATATTGCTGCCCGTCATATTCCTGCCTCGCTTTTCGCAACACTTCGCCGGAACTTCACGATTTGGGACCTATTACGGGTGACGGCGACTGTCGGTGTTGCTAGCGTCTTATGCAGTGCTTGTTTCGGGGATACGTCCGCGAGCGACGAGCTTTGGGCGAACAGGCCTGCGAACACGAATTTCGTCTGTGCCGCCTAAACTCAACTCCCCGTCTGGAGACTTCGTCTCGGCGTCTACAGGTCGTCTTACATCAGTGGTAAATCGAGGATGTCTCACCCATGGCCGACCGGATGAAAGTATCACTCGCCGTGGTCGGATGGCTCGCAACAATTACCTGTTTGCATATGTGGCTGAACCTCGGTGCGTTTGAGTCGCGGCCAGATACACGGGGCCACCTCGGCCCCAGGTTTAACGTCGGGTTCTTGCCTGTCACCTGCCATTTGACCTGTCCCGTTACTCACTTCATCAATGAAAATTCGACGGGAGATGGGATTTTTAAGCCCATTCGATTCAGCAGCTGGCCAGAGCTGAAAGAATCGTTTTTGGCTGGGCGTCTGGAAGCCACTTTCATTCTTGCTCCCATGGCGATCGCTCTGCGAGAGCAGGGAGTTCCAATTAAGATCGTTTACCTGGGACATCGCGATGGCACAACGATGATGGTGCATCACGATTCTGACATCCGACGTATTGAAGATCTGCGAGGCAAAAAGATCGCCGTCCCAAATCGCTTCTCAAACCAAAGATTAATTGTGTTTCGGGCGCTCAAGGAACGCGGGATAAGTATCGGTGACGTAACGCTGTTAGAGATGCCTCCGCCGGATATGCCTGCGGCGCTTCACGTCAGAGCTGTCGATGCCATCATCTCGGGGGAACCTTTCATGGCTCAGACTGAAATGGACGGATACGGACGCATTCTGTTTTTAACAAAGGATGTTTGGCCCGAGTTCATATCGTGCGTGCTCGCGGTTAACGAAAATACGATTCGCGACCATCGCGCCGAGGTGCAGAAACTCGTGGATGGTATCGCACGCAGCGGCAAATGGCTCGATCAGACGATGGACCATCGCATGCACGCAGCGGAATTCATTGGCAAGAGCTATTACAACCAGGACCCGCAACTCCTGCGGTTCGTGCTTAGCAAACCTCCCGACCGCGTGAAGTACACCAATCTGGCACTCCGTCGCAAAGACTTTGAAGAGATCGAAGCACTTGGCCTGGAATCAAATATTCTCGCGGGGACAGCTCGTTTCGAAGACTATGCAGACAGTTCGTTCGTCCCGGACGACGCGACAATTCCGCCGTACCTCTTTGAGGTCAAACAATGAAGTCCGCAGCATCGCGATTGGCAACCGCTTCTCCTCCCAGGCCATCGGTGTCCTCGGCCGTTGTTCTGCCGCTCGTGGTCGCCGTAATCTTACTGTTCGCCTGGGATACAGCGGTACGGGTATCGGGTAGCCACCTGTTTCCCAAACCAATCGATGTCTGGTGGGGTCTGGTGGAATTGGGACGGAAGGGACTGCTCGTCAAATACATTGTTGCATCGTTGTTTCGCGTCACCTTGGGCTTCACGCTGGCGGTGCTCGTTGGCGTGCCCTTTGGGCTGCTGCTGGGGTGGTTTCGACACGCTGCAGAAGCCTTCAACCCGTTGATTCAAGGGCTAAGGCCGATCTCACCGATCGCCTGGATCCCACTGGCAATTCTTTGGTTTGGGATCTCAGACGCCGCCCCTGTGTTTCTCATTTTTCTCGCGAGCGTTTTCCCAGTCACTGTATCGGCAATGGCAGCCGTCAAAGGCATCAAATCGGTCCATCTGCGGGCCGCTCAAAACTTTGGCCTGTCAGGGCCGCAACTCTTCTTGCGCGTAATCCTGCCTGCCACCCTTCCTCAAGTCATCACCGGTCTGCGGATCGCCCTGGGAATCGCCTGGCTGGTCGTTGTGGCTGCTGAAATGATCGCCGTCAATTCTGGTTTAGGATAC
This sequence comes from uncultured Chitinophaga sp., assembly GCA_964517865.1. GTDB lineage: Bacteria > Planctomycetota > Planctomycetia > Planctomycetales > Planctomycetaceae > SXXK01. The sequence goes on along the minus strand of CAZFDW010000413.1, from coordinate 2,285 downwards.
CTGATTATCGACGCGCGAAACGCGGGCAGGCGATATGACCTCGTTGTCGCGGGCATGGTTGTCATTGGATGCATTGGCTGGTTGCTGGACTTGCTGATGCGACAGACAGAGCGGTTTCAGGGAGTCAGGTGGGCCTATGGAACGCGGCATGACTGAACTGCCCCAGTCTGGCACCAAACCGCACGTTGGTTCGGAGATGCACAACGCAGAACCGATCGCCGTTGCTGTTTGCGACTTATGGATGACATTCCCCGGACCTCGCCCCGGAGAGGATATTTCGGTCTTAGAAGGGATCGATCTGGAGATTCGAAAGAGTGAGTTCGTCTGTTTTGTCGGACCTTCGGGTTGTGGCAAGACAACACTGCTCAATGTCGTCGGCGGCTTTCTGCGAGCCTCGCGCGGTCAAGTGCTGGTGAATGGCGAATTGGTTCAGGGGCAGGATCCGCGCCGCATCTTCATATTTCAGGAAGGCGGAGTATTCCCGTGGTTGACGGTGCAGGATAACGTTGGTTTTGGACTTGCCCACAAGAGCCACGCGGACCGCGCACGGATTGTCCACCGCTACATCGATATGGTCGGTCTTACTGGATTTGAATATGCCTGGCCTCATGAACTGTCGGGAGGAATGCTTCAACGTGTGGAAATTGCCCGCGCCCTGGCTGCCGATCCCGAGATCCTGTATATGGATGAGCCGTTCGGTGCCCTCGATTACTTCACTCGCCTGAAGATGCGTTCCGATCTGTTGCGCATCTGGCGGGATCAACGCAAAACCGTTCTGTTCGTCACGCACGATGTTGACGAAGCCTTGCAATTGGCAGACCGCGTCTTCGTGCTGAGTCGTCGCCCCGCGACGTTGAGCTTGATCCTCCCAGTCACACTCCAGCGTCCACGGGAACCCGACACAGCCGCGTATCTTCAACTGCGGGCACAGATCCTTGAGGCCCTGGGTCTCAACCTTGGAAGACTTTGAACGTTAGTAGTACAAAGATTGTTCGCAAGAGTCACGCATTCATGCTCGCACCCGGCGTTTGCTGGTGACCTTTGGCGGTCGGTGGAATCGCGTTTTCCATCGCATCCAGAGCAGCTTCGGCGGTCTTGATTTGCTCGTCGGCCTCGGGGCGACCCAGCTGCTTCGCGATCTTTCCTCGTACGAGCAGGGACTGGGCGTGTTCGAACTTTGCCTTTTGGCTTTCGGCGACGGCACAACTCTTGTCGGCAACCTTGAGTGCTTTGTGCAGTTTCCCTTTGACCATGAGAATCTGGCTGAGCTCACGCAGCGTCATCGGGTAGGCGGCGGGGAACAGCCGCATGATCCGTGCTCCCCATTTGGCCAAGCGGTACGCGCGGCGGCGGAGTCGTTCGGATTCCTGCGGATTGCTGGATTCCACAACGTCAGCGTGCAATCGCAGCGCGGTCGCCAGCTCCGGCAGCGCCACGATCATGTGGGAGTTCACGCACAGACTCTTGCGGATCTGTACTCCGGCCTCTTCAAACATCTGCAGTGACTCTGCCGTCCGGCCGTGGAACCGGTGCCAGTGCCCCTCAGCCATGATGCCGTGAACGGTAGACATGACATCGTCAGGGCGGCAGGGATAGCAACTCTTCAGCTCCTCAAACGGGAAGTTGCCGCGAGTCGCCCGCGCCCAGAGGTAACTCGAGCAGAGCGTTCGCGAGTCCCCCAGGCGAGTGCTGGAGGCGAACGTCCCGCGTGCCTCGGACACCGCTTCGGTGAGATTTCCCAAACCGAAATGGCAGGATCCCAGATGAAAGCGGGCCAAATGGAGTTTCCAGAGATCACCCGCTTTCCCGAGAGCGTCAATTGCCTCTGTCAGGCATGCCAGCCCTCCCTCATAGGCAGCCGCCGCATAGAAACCGATACCGCAATACGTGTGGCAATATCCGATTCCCATCAGGTCATTAAACTCTTTGGCCAATGCCAGCGATCGAACGCCATATCGGACAGAGCGTCGTTGCCACCCCAGCATCGACATAATCGCCGCATGAGCGGCACAACTCGCGGCCAGACGTGGTGAAGGCGGCAGTACTTCCGCACGATTCATTCCGGCAAGATGCGCCCACAGCATCCTGGGTGTGCTTTGAAATATGTCACGATCATTGCGTTCAATGAGCATGCGGCTGGAGAGATCGAGGCGTGTATTGAACGGTGTCCGATGCAATCGCCCAGGGAAGAGGCTATGCCAGCACTGAATTAGAGATTCTCGCAGGATGCCCAATGCGAGTCCGAGCCGTGTTTTGGGTACCCAATTGCCCATACGCCGCAAACC
>CAZFDW010000412.1:0-6387 GCA_964517865.1 uncultured Chitinophaga sp. | reverse complement strand
GCTGACCCACGCGAGATGTGCGGGCGTTCGCCGGCCTGCGCGGGGGCGGACAGAGTGAGGACGCTGACGGCCGCAAGCACCAAGGCGAACGGACGCAGAGAAAAGAAACGGTTCATGAGAAGCTCCTAGGGTCTGCGATTGTTGGGAAGCGGCAACTGTGGGCGCGCAGACCGAGCGCCCGTGCTGCGAACGGCAGGCACCAGCCTGCCGGCGTCGGCCGGTGAGGACTTCCGTGGGCCGGAAGGGCCCTCACAAGAGATAAGCGAGATGTCGAGGCTGTTAGCACCAAGAAATTTTCAAAAAACGTCGGCTCACGTAATTCTGCGAATATTGGTTTGCCGACTGGCCCTGGCAAAGACCCAATGCCGATCAGCCGTGCTGAACCATTCGCCGAACCTGCCATCGCATTGTTCCGAAAGTTCACCCTGCAAAGACTTCCCGATGGCTTGTGCCGAAGGCGTAGATATCCAGTTCGCCATCGCCGTCCGCGTCCCATACGTCCCGAATGTCGAGAGTCTGCTGGTTCTTAGCGCCCGTGAGGATCGCCGATCAACTCCGCCGCCTCTGCCTGGAACCTGCGAAGTTCGTCATTCCTGGGTTGGAACTTATCCGTCCCCGCAGCGGCCCGCGTGTACCAGGTATGGGCCGCGCCTTTGTCGCCGAGCTGCCAATGGGCCATGGCCAGGAAGAACCAGTCATAGCTGTTGCCGCCCTTGCCGAGTTCCATCGACTTTTCCAGGGCCGCGACGGCCTCCTCCCAATTCCCCGCCCGGTATTGGGCTACTCCCAGCGTTCTCCCGAAGGCGGGAATCATCGGAGCCAGTTCCACGGCCTTCTTGGCCAATTCGACCGCCCGCGGTGCATCGCGAAGCTTCGGGTCCGGGCCGGTGGCCAGGAGCCAGGCGAAATCGTTGGCGGCGGGAGCACTCTTCGGCAGCAGGCGGATCATCTCTTCGGACGCGGCGATGGCGTCGACCGTTTTCCCGCGGGCCTTCAGGCCACGGACGAGGTTCACGTGAGCGCTGAAATGGTTCGGGCTGACTTCAATGGCCTTGCGAAAGGCACCGAGAGCCTCGTCTATCTTCCCCTGGGTCTGCAAGGAGAGGCCGATCCCGTTGTAGGCGCTGGCATATTTCGGAACGAGATCGATGGCTTTGCGGTAAGCCGCGATGGCCTCGTCATGTTGCTTCAGTCGCGCATGGGCATTGCCGCGGTTCGCCCAGGCTTGCACATGATCGGGCTTGAGCGCAATGGCCTGGAGAAAGCTGGCCAGGGCTGCGTCATAGTCCTGCGTGATGTCGCAGAGGATTGCTCCGAGGCCGTTGTGCGCATTCGCATCTTTGGGATCGAGTTCGATGGTCTTGCGGTACGCAACGATGGCCTCGTCATGTTGCTTCTTTTCGTGCAGGATGTGGCCGAGGCAGTAACGAGCTCTGGCGTGGTTCGGGTCGAGTTCGATGGCCTTGCGAATGACGACAAGGGCCTGATCCAGTTTCCTCTGCTGACGTAGGGTTTCGGCGAGGTTTTGGTAGGCATGGACGAGCTGCGGGTCGAGTTCGATGGCCTTCCACAAACAGGTCACGGCCTCGTCCAGCCTGTTCAGGTCGCCAAGAGCAAGGCCGAGGTTGTTGTGGGCGGCGGCCGAAGCCGGACGAATGGCCACGGCCGCGGTGTAGTACCGAACGGCCCCTTCGTAGTCTTTTTGCAGACTCAGTGCCCTGGCCAGCTCGAAATTCAGCCAGAAATCCCCCGGGTAGACGGAGACGGCGTCCTTCTGAAGCCGGAGAGCGAATTCCGAGTCCTTCGTTCGGACCAGAATAGCGGCCAGACTGACAAGAGTGGCCGGGTGGTGCGCCCGAATGTTGATTGACCTGGCCAACCGGTGGAGTTCCTCACCCTTGGAGGCAGGCTGCCCCTCGATGGACCGGATTTGGTCCCGCAGCGGTTCCGGATCGACGCCGCGCGCGACGGCCACCAGCCGCCCACAGCCGGCCGCATGCTGTTCGGAAATTTTGGATCGGACGTCTCTCCACTGGTCCAGCGCGGCCGCCAGCGGGATGGCGAGTGCCGGGCGGACTTTGAGGCGTTCAATCGACGTCTCGACCGCAAGCTCATCGACGTCCACTCCATAGTCCCGGTAGACCCCGGCATACTTCCGGTCCGTGTCAGCGTAGTCGAACTGCCCCTCAACCATCGCTCCATGCTGCATGTGGGTTTCCTCAAGCCGGTCGATGAACTCAAGATCCTTCAGCAGCCCGCGGGCCTTTTGCACGGTCGCCTCATCAGCCTCGCCTACCGACACCGTCGCTCCGGCGCGGCGGACCATCGCCAGCGCCTCGGGCCACTTTTGAACCGCCATTAGCCGGTCGGTTTCCGCGAGGATTGGTTGCACGGTCGATGACGTACGTGCCAACCGCTCAGTCTGAGCGCGTTCGACGTCGGCCTGTTGTGCTGCCCGATCGCGTACCGCCCAGCCGACGACGCCGATCGCGACCAGCAATGCCAGCGTCAGCACAGCACCGGCAACCAGCTTGAGGCGGTTCCGCCGCGCGAACTTCCGCAGCCGGTACGCGGCCGACGGCGGACACGCCAGCACCGGCTCATCGGCCAGGTAGCGCTGCACGTCCTGGGCGAAGCCATTGGCCGTTTCGTAGCGACGGCTTCGGTCTTTCTCGAGAGCCTTCATCACGATCCAGTCCAGCTCGCCGCGGATGAGCTTCGTCAGTTTGGCTGGCTCGGTTTGCCGCTGGGCGGAGATGGAGGGAAGGGAGTCGTGGGAGTCAGAGAGCCGCGTGCTGGGTTTAGGTGGCTCCTCCTCGCGAATGATCCGCAGCATTTCGTCAAATGCAGCGGATTGGAGACGCTTTCGGTTAAACGGGGTGCTGCCAGTGAGCAGTTCGTAGAGCAGCACTCCCAGCGAATAGATGTCACTGCGGGTGTCGATGTCGAGTTGGTTGACCTTGGCCTGCTCGGGGCTCATGTATTCGAGCGTCCCCACAATCTGGCCCAGGCCCGTGAACATCGTCTTCTCGGTCAGCGTCTGGCTGGTCGCCTTGGCGACGCCGAAGTCGATCACCTTGGGAACCGGATGCTCGTCGTATTCGGCGACGAGGATGTTCGTCGGCTTGATGTCGCGGTGGATGATGCCCTTTTGATGCGCATGTTGAATCGCCTGGCAGACCGGAATCAACAGCTCCAGACGTTGGCGTGGGGTAAGACGGTGCTCATCACAGTACTCGGTGATCGGCTGGCCTTGGACCAACTCCATCACAAAGTACGGACGGCCGGAATCCGTCGTTCCCGCATCGAGGACTTTGGCGATATTCGGATGATCCATCAGGGTCAGTGCTTGCCGCTCCGCCTCAAAACGGGCGATGACCTGTCGCGTGTCCATCCCGAGCTTGATGACTTTGAGCGCCACTCGCCGTTTGACCGGCTCGTGTTGTTCCGCCATGAAGACCGTGCCCATCCCCCCCTCGCCGATCTGCTGCAACAGTTTGTAGGGGCCGAGTTGAGTGCCAGGCCGTTCAACGGGGGATTGGTCGATTGTGGGCGAATGGCCTACGCCGAAGGCTGGCGACTGGAGAAAGCTTCCGGGGTTTGCCTGAGCTCGCAAGAGAGATTCGACGCGCTCGCGCAGTTCGACGTCGGCCCCGCAAACGGCGTCGAGGTAGGCGGCTCGCTGATCTGCGGCCAGTTCCAAGACTTGGTGAAATAGTTTTTCTTCTTTCATGGACATTCTCCGGGGCCGGAACGGCCCTTATAAGTGATAAGCGAGAAAACGAGGCCGTCAGCACCACGGAATTTTAAGTAACTTTGGATCAGGTCATTCCGCGAACCTTAATTTGCAGCCAGGCCCTGGCAAAGACCCAGTGACGATCCGCCACGCTGGGAGAAATTCCCAGTACGTCAGCTGCCTGATTACCAGTCAGCCCCGCAAAGTAGCGCAGTTCCACGAGTTGCGCTTTCAGCGGATCCTCGGCCGCAAGTTGGTCGAGAGCCTCGTGCAGGGCCAGCAGGTCATCATCTGGCAACGGAGCTGCGACATCTTCGAGCGGTTGTCTGTGACGGACGCCACCCCGTTTGTCGGACTGTTTTGCGCGGGCGTTATCGATCAGGATGCGGCGCATGGCGGTAGCCGCCGAGGCAAAGAAATGGCTGCGGTCTCGGTAGGTCCGTTCCGTTTCGTTTCCCACCAATCGCAAATAGGCCTCGTGCACCAGCGCTGTGGCCTGCAGTGTCTGTCCCGGCTTTTCCTGTGCCAACCTCGCAGCCGCCAGCTTTCGCAGTTCGTCATACACAAGCGGTAACAGTTGCTCGGCTGCCAACGGATCACCAGATTCGATTTGCGACAGGATGTGGGTGACGTCGGACATCTGGCACATCGTAATCGTTGCACGGTCGTTGGGCCAGACAATGCCGAATCAGCGCCTCCAGACTTCAATTTTTGACTCGCGTCTGACCGTCCGACTGACGCGACATCAATTTGATTCACTCGGCAGGTGGAAATTCATCATGTGGCGCAGTCGAACAGATCTCAGACGCGACTCCGCTGAGCGCGGCGATAATCGCATCCTAAGCCCGCATCGGCGCCAGCCCAAACCGCAGAGGTGGGCGTGTTCTGAGTTAGATTTGTGGGAACGGTCGATGGTTCATTCCGACCCGCCAGACCTGGCGACGGGATATGCGAACCAGCTTCGGTGAGACCGACCGGAGCCAATTTTCGCATGATCGCAAACTGCTCCGGTCACATCGACCGCATGGCGTTCGTGCGGCGAAGTTCACCCGATTGGTGTCGTCATTTTGACGTCCCGTCGGGATGAGATTTGAGGGATGCCGCGGATCAGATTGATGCTGCAGCAGCGTGTCGGACCGGAGCAGGCAAGAAAAGTTTTACTTCAAGTGTCGTTCTGACCACCGGAGCAGTCGGATTCCATAAGCAATTACCGCCGCGAGCGGCATCGCCTTCGTGGAATGCATCGATGACGCCTTCGTCAGCCAGTAGAGGAGCAACAGAATCGTAATGACGGCAAAGATCAGATCGGCAGTAGACATCCACTGAGAAACGTTTCCGCAGTGCGCATCTCGCCACCTACGGAACGTCGAACGAGGCGGGCGTGAAGGTCGAATACCGAATTCCCGAACCGGCGTTGTGAAAGTTGAAGCGGTCAAATCGGTAACCCAGCATCGGAACATGCGTGTGTCCAAAAAAGATGTTTTGCACTTCGGGAAGCAGAGCTGTCTCGCATCCCTTCAGATATTCAAGCAGTGTGCGACACGTCTGCTGTCGCGTATGCCGCACTCGCGGAACGAGACCATGCAATCGAGTCTGAACGACGGCCGAATACAGCAGATTACTCAACTGCCCTTTGGCATTCTCGTCGTGGAAACGAGCTCGGTAACTCTCCAGACCGCCGATATGCCTGATCCCATCCAGCACATCCCCATGCAGAAAAACATTGCTGCCGATTCGCCAGAACGTAGGGCTCCAGTCAAATTTGGAATACCTGTCACTGATGGACGACAACAGAGCCTGCATTCGGGGATGGCAATCGTGGTTTCCGAGTAGATACACCCACGATGCCGACGGATTTAGTGCGATCGCTTTTTCCAGCCATGCGGCAGCAGCATCAAGCGTAGCATCGAGACTTCCGAGCTGACTCCATCGGAAATCAAACATGTCTCCGCCCAAAACGATCGACGCTGCTGCAGCAATCGCATCTGTGTTTTGATCCCAGTGCCGCTGACCAATCGAACGGCGGCTGAACAAGTGCAGGTCAGAGAGAAATAGTCCGGTCATCGTGTTCTCAGTATAGTAACAATATCCCACAGAGTACGATCACGAGCGATTTGCATACGAAACTGTGTGATGATAAGCGGCTGTTACGGATCCTTAAAGTCAGTCAGGTCATGGGTCCGGCTGTTTTCTGAGTCGTAACCGCTGATTTCCGTCATCAGACGCAGCAGCCCATAACAAAGCCAGCTGACGAATCGAATGGCTATCGGCTGCTGCTTCCAGCTGGCCTCCAGAATCTGCTGACTATCCGATGTTACGCTGACTTTCAGGCTTTCTGCCAGGGCCGAACCAAAAACGTTGTCGTCAACAACGAGGTTTGCTTCGTAGGAAAGCAGCAGGCTGAATGGATCGATGTTTGACGATCCCACGGTTGCCCAATGTCCATCAATCACAGCCACTTTGGCGTGGAGATAACTTTTTTGGTATTCGTGGATTTCAATTCCCGCAGCAAGGAGATTGCCATAGATCGCTCGCCGTGCGTGGTGTTCGACAAAGTTCTCCACTTTTCCCTGCAGCAGCAGGACCACTTTCACTCCCCGTCGGGCCGCATTGATCAGCCCATGGCGAAGTTTAAACCCCGGAAAAAAATA
>CAZFDW010000411.1:0-6389 GCA_964517865.1 uncultured Chitinophaga sp. | reverse complement strand
AAAACAGACCTGATTTTGCGATACTGTCTGTAATTGCAGCGATTCAACGGCGACCGCAAACGTCCTGACAGTTTAATGTGATGCTTCCGTGAGTACCTCGACTGACCATTGAGAATCGATTAATGATCATGACGACATTTTTCAGAATCCTTGCCACGGCGATTGTGCTCATCTCACTGGCATCCACCGCTCGTGCTGATGAGGCCCCGCCAATTGTAGATTCGCCTGCACAAGATAGCGGCAGCGGGTTGTCAGGGGACAGTAACTTCGCTGGAGTCGTGCCGGGCGAATCGACCGCAACATCCAACGCAACCGACACTTTTATCGGCTCGAGCGCAACCACAGGATTCGTTGGCGGTACCAGTCAGGCTGGTAACCAGCAGGCTACCAATCGCCAGTTTCAGGCAATCCAGAACAATCAGTCGCAACAAAGTACATCTCAGCAATCCGGAACGGCCCGTGAGGTCAGAACAACTCTGCGAGTCGGTTTCACCTTTCCAACCGCTTCACAGGCCCAGGTTTCCGGACGCCTGGCAGACGCCAACATTGCATCGCTGAGTCGCTTTTCGCCCATTCGTCCGGAACTGGCAGATATCGAAGTCTCTCTGAATTCAAATGGCCTTGTGGTACTTACCGGTTCCGCACCCAGCATAGAAACACGCCGCCTCGCCGCCAATCTGATGCGTCTCCAACCTGGTATCCGCAAGGTGGATAATCAGATTGTCGTGCAGGCAAACTGAATGGCAGACAAAGGACGAAAGCATCATCGCTCGCAGCACGGTTCAAAAGTCCGAGTTGATCTGCGCCGCAATAAACAGGTGCGCACCCGGCAACAGAATCTGACCGACGAACTGCTGAACGATCAGGAGTCCGCAGCCGACGTCAATTATTCTGAACGTGTCACAGGTCGTGGTGATCTGTCTCGACGCAGAACGCTGGTTGGCATTTCGTCGCAGGGAAATCAACTGCTGCGTGTCGTCGATGAAAAAGGTCTGAGGCGCGGACGTGTTACGAGCTTTATCGGTCTGCACATTATGGTGCGAGACGATGCCGACCAGCAGGAATTCGCATGTTCTGTGCGCGGCGTACTGAAATCAATGGCCCGCGATGCACGCAACGTCGTTGTCACCGGTGATCGAGTGCTGTTTCGACAGGAAGGTGATGCCAGCCAGGGCGTCATCGAACGAGTTGAACCACGTCACGGCCTGCTGTCACGTGGCAGTCAGCGGCGCGAACATATTCTGGTAGCAAATATTGATCAGGTGCTTATCGTCGGAACCGCCGCCGATCCGGACTTCAAGCCGCAGCTCATCGATCGATTCCTGGTGAGCGCAGAACGTCTCAATATCGAACCAATCATCTGTATTAACAAGATCGACCTCGTCGATCCCGGTAAGCTTCTGCATCATGTTCGAACCTACGGGCGGATTGGCTACAATGTCGTTCTGACCTGTGCGATCGACGGACGCGGAATCGATCAGCTTCGGCATCTGCTCAAGAATCGCCAGACCGCCGTGAGTGGCCAAAGCGGAGTCGGGAAGTCATCGCTGCTGAATTGCGTCGATAAGGAACTCGGTCTGCAGACAGCAGACGTCGGTGACTGGACTCGCAAGGGAACTCACACCACGCGCCGCGCTCGACTGGTACCGTTGACTTTTGGCGGCTGGGTGTGCGATACACCCGGGATTCGGCAGTTTGAGCTGTGGGATATTTCGCTGGACGAAGTCGATGGCTATTACATCGAATTCCGCCCCTTCATTTCCGGCTGCCGATTTCAGGATTGTACGCATACCCATGAAGACAGCTGCGGCGTAAAGGAAGCGGTTGCTCAGGAACTCATTTCGCCAGACCGCTACAACAGCTACCTTCGCCTCCGTGAAGAAGACGTCTGGGTCTGGAAAAATCCTGCCCGGGGACACGCAAAGCAAATCTGAGTCACATTGTTCTCTCTCTTGGGGAAACTTTGTGAAAAGGTCTCCGTACACAGCGCAGAATCGGTTTTTTCAACACGTGGCCTGACGACTTCGGTCTGCGGACTTGAAAAAGTGTTGTCAAAAGAGGACGTTTGAGCGAAGTTTTACAGATGGCTCGATGGCATCGTGGTCGCGCGGCATCGATTCTCGCCTCTCCCCCTCAAAAGAAATCAGAGCACTGACATGAAAAAACTATTGGTTCTTCTTACCGTGATTTCCGCTGGCGGAATGGTGGCCGAAGCTGCTCATCGTTCCGGCCGTTTCACTGCGTATTCGAACTGCAGCGCAACCCGGATTGGCAATTGCCAGACAACGGGTGGTGGCAGGACCTGCGGATCCACCTGCTGGTACAAGGCCAAGGACGGCACATTCCGCGAAATGATGCCGTACACCGAAGCGCTCAGCCGCGCTGAAGATGCCGACGACATGGAGATTCAACTTAAGGGCGTTCAGGCGGAACTGGCGACAGTAACGACGAATATCGAAACTGTTCAGGCTGATGCTGCAAAACTGAAGACCGAACTTGAAAGCCAGATTGCGGCACTGACACAGCAATTGGAGTCCGAACGTCAAACCGTTGTCACTCAGAAAGAACGTGCCGATAAGGCCGAAGCCGCTCACAAGCAGTGCATTGAACAGATCGCCAGCCTTCGGGAAAGCGGAACAAAGTCCGAAGAGTCTCTCAAGGCTGTTCAAGTTGACCTGAGAAAGACCGTCGAAGAACGCGACAGCCTCAAAACAGGTCAAGCGGAACTGGAACAAAAACTGACTGACATGACGGCTGCAAAGATCTCTGCTGAAGAAGCCGCAAAGGCCGGCCAACAGGAGTTGGAAAAACTAAAACAGGAAGCTGCAGAAGCAAAGAAGGCTGCAGTGGAATCAGAAAAAGAGGAAAAAGGCGAGGCGAAACCAGATGCCGACAAACCAGCCGCAGATGGCGGTGCAGCGTCCGGCGAAGAAGTTCCCAAAAACTGACCCGTCGTCCAATCGTTCAGATTGTGAATACGTAAGCACCTCGCTGGATCCCGACCCGGGTCCAGCGGGGCTCGACTTAGCTACGCTTATTTAATTCTGGCCGGAAAATTGTCGCCGATCACATTCGGCAGAACGCAATCAGGAGCTTAGAATTCGCATTCAACACTTTGTCTACCGCTTCCGTGATTCGACGGAAAGGCCAGTTGGATGCGATGTTCATGTTCAGTCGAAAGTCAGACCCGAAAACACCGGTGGGGTCAGCCTTCAGCTTTGTATATCGACAGATTTCGCGAGCGGAGAGCTTACGCCAATTTGGCTCTCTGCGCGCTGCTTGTGTGCGTTGCCCTTGCAGGAGAGATCGCTGCGGATGAGGTCGCTCTGCAGGATTTCGATCACCACATCGCACCGTTGATTGCGCAACGGTGTTTGACGTGTCACAGTGGGAATGAACCGAAAGGAAAGCTGGATCTGTCTTCCCGCACAACCGCAATGGCCGGGGGTGAATCCGGCATCGCAATCAAGTCGGGGAGCCTTGCAGAGAGCTTGTTATGGCAAAATATCGATTCTGATCAGATGCCACCGAAGAAGCCGCTGTCTGCTGCTGAAAAGGCTCGATTCAAGGCATGGATCGCGGACGGAGCGAACTGGGGCACAGAAACGATTGATCCGTTTCGCTATTCCACCGATGCCCGCGCAGGATCGGACTGGTGGTCTTTACAGCCGCTCAACAATCCCCAGCCTCCGACGACGACTCGTCCCGACCGGGCATCGAATCCCATCGACGCCTTCGTCCATGCTAAGCTTAATGAGGCCGGACTGACACCGTCCATTGAAGCGGACAAACGTACGCTCATTCGCCGTCTGTCATTCGATCTGTTGGGTCTTCCGCCAACGCCGGATGAGATCAATGCATATCTGACCGACACCTCGGAGCATGCCTGGGCAAATCTGGTGGATCGTTTGCTTGCGTCACCGCATTATGGCGAACGCTGGGCCCGGCACTGGCTGGACATCGTGCGTTTCGGTGAAAGCAACGGCTTTGAATACGATCAACCGCGCGACAACGCATGGCCGTATCGTAATTGGGTGATCGATGCGCTCAATCAGGACATGCCGTATGACGAATTTGTCCGCATGCAACTGGCGGGTGACATCCTGCAGCCGGACAATTTCAGCGCAATCACGGCAACCGGATTCCTTGTCGCCGGTCCGCACAACACCACACTGCCTGCCAACGACAAGATGCGAATGTCGATGGCTCAGGATGAAATCGAAGATCTGGTCGGCATCGTCGGTCAGACATTCCTCGGCCTGACTGCAAATTGCGCTCGCTGCCACGATCATAAGTTCGACCCGATTTCGCAAAAGGAATACTACCAGCTCGCGGCGACTTTGACCGGTGTGACGCATGGCGAACGAAGTGTCCAGGTGGAATTGTCGGCGGAGCAACAGCAACGTCTGGCAGACATCGAGTCTGGACTTTCAAAAATCCGCACCGCACGCGACGCGCTTGAACAATCCGCCCGCAGTCTGATTCTGGCAGAACGCGAGAATGGCGCGGCAGCACCTCCGGAACCACCTCAGGCTCTGGCCACCTGGGAATTCGACGGCGACTTCGAAGACAGTGTCGGATCACTCAATGCCACCGCGCACGGCAGCGCGAAGATTGAAGATGGCTGCCTTGTTCTGGATGGCAAAGACGCTTGGGTCGCGACTCAACCGTGCATGATCGATCTGCACGAAAAGACGCTCGAAGCATGGGTGCAGCTTGATCACCTGGACCAGAGCGGCGGTGGTGTGATCAGCGTGCAGACGCTGGACGGAACGACGTTCGATGCAATCGTCTTTGGCGAGCGTGAGCCCCGAAAGTGGATGGCTGGCAGCAACGGGTTTGTGCGCACGATGCCTTTCAACGGCACCGACGAAGCTGACGCAAATGCACGCGCCGTGCATTTTGCGATCGTCTATCAGAAAGACGGCACAATCATTGGCTATCGTGACGGTGTGCCGTACGGCACGTCATATCGACCTGGTGACTTACAGTCGTTCGCAGCGGGACAGTTTCAGATCATATTCGGCTTGCGGCACAGTCCTGTCGGAGGTAATCGAATGCTCGCCGGTCGGATCCAGCGGGCTCAGGTTTACAACCGTGCGCTGACTGCAGACGAAGTCGCCGCATCAGCGGGTGTCGCGGATCGGAATTATGTGTCCAGCGTGCAGATGCTGGCACGCCTGTCTCCAGAGCAACGAGCACATCACGAACTGTTGAACTCCAACCTTGCGACGTTGCAGGCTGAAAAAGATGGCCTGAAAAGTTTGCAACTGCAAACACTTTATACATGCGTTTCAAATAGCCCCGGAATCACGCGCGTCCTGAATCGCGGGGACGTCGGTAGTCCGGCCGATGAGGTTTCGCCGGCGGGACTGAGTGCCGTGAGCGGAAGATCACCGGATTTTGGATTGGCTGTGAATGCCAGTGATGCTGATCGTCGCCTGAAACTTGCCGAATGGGTGACACATTCTGACAACCCACTGTTCGCGCGCGTGATGGTGAACCGGCTGTGGCAATATCATTTTGGACAGGGAATGGTCACGACACCCAGTGATTTTGGATTCAACGGAGGCCAGCCCAGCCATCCGGATCTGCTCGACTGGCTTGCTCAGGAATTTCGCAACGGAGGCTTTCGCCTGAAACCAATGCACCGCCGGATGGTCACATCCGCAACTTACCGACAGGCATCCGCGCACAATGCTGCCGCCTCACTGATTGATGCCGACAATCGGTTGTTGTGGCGCAGGACACCACAGCGGCTTGAAGCGGAAGAGATACGCGATGCGGTGCTGGTCGCCACCGGTCAGCTGAATTCAGCCATCGGTGGTGTGGGATATCGCGACGTACGGCATTTTCAATTTAAAGGCAGCAACTTTTACGAAACGGTTAATGAAACCGGACCGGAAGCCCTCCGTCGCACGATCTATCGATTTTCGCCGCGCGGAGGTCGCAATCCGTTTCTCGATACGTTCGACTGTCCCGATCCGTCAGTCACAACACCCAAGCGAGCCGCGACAACCACGCCGCTGCAGGCGTTGGCTCTGATGAACAACGCGCTGGTTTTTACTTTGGCAGATGATTTTGCTGATCGAATGCAGCGGGAAGCCGGTCAGACAACGGCGGCGCAAGTCAAATTGGTCTATCTGGTGGCGTATGGCCGTGAAGCGGATGAACAGGAAGTTCAACTGGCAAGCGGCTTTGTGAATGAACACGGGCTGGCGTCGTTTTGTCGCGTCATCCTGAACAGCAATGAGTTTTTATATGTACAGTAACGTGACGACGCCATAGGACTTACGACTGAGACAGAAATAAGTGGGGCACGATTCCATCGTGCCGGGCACGTTAAAAACGTGCCCCACGGCCGGAAGACGACAGTTTTTTCTGTGCCG
>CAZFDW010000410.1:0-6400 GCA_964517865.1 uncultured Chitinophaga sp. | reverse complement strand
CGTGTATTGACTGGCAGGAATGTGGCGACGATCACTGGGTCTGTCAAGAGTCTTGATGACACACGGGAGATGAATCATGGCACGTATGAATCGGCGGGAAGTGTTGTCGAATTCGGAATTCCAGGTCGTGCACTGTGTGAATCGCTGCGTCAGACGCGGGTTCCTTTGTGGGACAGACCCGCCGACCGGATCCAGCACTGCGAGAAAGCCGGCTTGCTGGCTCCCGTGCAACTGGAACCGAAGCGAAACAAAGTGCGGGAACGGGCGACAACTCGGTGTGCATCCAACCGGGGCAGCATCTTTCTTTGCCGGAGTATCTGGAGCTTCTGGAATGGACGAGAAGAAGACTGCCATTCGCCACAACGCCCATGCGGACCACGACAAGTCCGCGAGCGCGAAACCGACTTGTCGGACGTAGGCCATCTTCTCCGGGAGCGACGTTGATTCGAGCGTTCTGTGCCTCTCTTCGACCACTGTGAGTACTCTGGATGGCCCCAACGACGTATACATCCTTGCCTGCCTGACAAGCTCGAACCGTGGCCAACGCATGCCAGTGTTCCGGGGTCGCAATGACCACGGCGTTCACTTCGTTGTCATCAAACGCTTGCCGCATGTCGGTAATTCGCTCGGGGGCGCGCTTCTGCATTCGTGCCAAATCCGCCATGATTCCCGCGCCGCGATCGTTCCAGATATCGCAGACATACTTAAATTGTTTAAACGATCCGGAAAAAGCCAGGGGATGCAGGCAATTGGTGATTGGGTCTATATCAGGAAACAGTCGCTCCGCCTATTTCGACGCGAACATACGGTTGATTACAGGATCGCATGAATCGGGGTGCCGTGATCAAGTTCCAGCCGCTTTCGTCCAGGAATTTCCAGGCGTCGCGAGTCGAGGCCCAGCTGATGCAGCACGGTTGCGTGCAAATCGGTGACATAGTGTCGGTCTTCGACGGCATGAAAACCGATTTCATCGGTCGCTCCGTGAGCGAACCCGCCCTTCACTCCGCCGCCGGCGAGTGCCACGGAGAAGCCATACGGATGATGATCACGTCCGTCAGAGTTCTGGAAACCCGGCGTGCGGCCGAACTCCGTGCCAATCACCACCAGCGTCTCATCCAGAAGACCACGCTGCTTCAGGTCCTTCAGGAGCGCGGCGATGGGCTGATCGACCTGACCACACAAGGTGGAGTGATTACTTTTTAAGCCACCATGTGCATCCCAGGCTCCCGCGCCGCCGTTGCTGCCGTGGAACAACTGCACGAACCGAACGCCTGATTCCACCAGCCGACGAGCGACCAGACACTGCTGACCAAACGTTCGCGTCGGATCCTGAGACAGGCCGTACATTGCCTGAGTTTCCGCCGTCTCGGCCGTAAAACTGATGACATTGGGCAATGCAGACTGCATGCGAAACGCCAATTCATACGATTTAATGCGAGCTTTCAGCGCTGGGTCTTCGGGGTATTCGATGGCGGACAACTGATTCAGCCGCCCGAGCAACTGAAACTGACTCCGCTGTTCTTCCCGGTAAACGTCTGACCCCGGAGTTGCGAACGGTAAGGGACTGTTCGGATCGACGTTCAACTGAATCCCGGCGTGTTCCGGGCCCAGATAATTGGCGCCATGAGCTCCAAGTCCACCGCAGCAATCGGCAATGGGAGTTCCGATTACACAGAAACTCGGCAGGTCGTCGTTCAGTGATCCGAGCCCATAATGCACCCAGGACCCAATCGTCGGAAACTGTCCCTCCAGCGCGTGACGACCGGTATGAAACTGCAATTGTGCGCCATGATTGTTGTCCGTGGTCCACATCGAACGCACAATCGCCACATCGTCAATGACACTGCCCAGATGCGGCCACCAGTCACTGATATCGAGGCCGCTGTCACCACGTCGCTGATGGCCAATCTGCATCGGGAACAGTTTCGGATGAGGGTGATGCAGCCCTGGGACAAACTCCCGAAGGTTCTTCTTCAGGTATGGCGAATCGAGAATGTGCTTGAACGGTGTTTCATCCACCGACATGCCTGCGTATTTGTTGAGTGCCGGCTTCGGGTCGAAGGATTCCATCTGTGACATGCCGCCGACCAGGAAGATCCAGATGACACTTTTCGCTTTGGGCCGGATATGTGCTGACCCGATCGCAGGTTGTGTCTGCGTCAATTCGTCAGCACGCAGGATCCCGTCACGAAAAAGCAGGGACCCCAGTGCCAGGCCGGTGAATCCCATACCGATGTCGCAGAGAAAGCCGCGCCGGGAAGCTCTTGTGGTGAACGGCGATTGCGACGCGAAATTGTGTTGAGCGTACATAAATGATCCGATTGAATCGGGATGAATTCGTTGTGGCGTTCGACGGAATCCTTATCGAACGGTGACAAAATCGTTGTGATTGAAAAGCACGTGGATCAGATTCTCGCGGGCTCGCTGAGTAGCATCGGCGGAAGGTTTGACCGAGGCGTCAGCGCTTCCGGGAAATGCTGTCAGAGGTGTGGCGGCGGTAAATTGATCGGATTGCTGCTGCAGGAATGCGATGCATTCGGTCGCTTCTGCGGCAGTCGGCTCCCGATTGAGCACCCGTTGAAAAGCTCGAGTCACGAATTGCTGCGATGCATCTTCCTTGAGCGCAGTTGTCAGCTGTTCACTGAGTTTCGCTGCCAAATTGCGGCTTTGTGCCAAAGTCAACGGACTGTTGCTCATGGCCAGCGACTGCTGTGGCGAAATGCTCTCCGGCCGCTGATAACATTCGACCGGGTTGGGGCTGTCAAACGCGGCCAGGAACGTCATCTTCTTCTCTTTCGAGTTTCGAAAATAGATGCTGCGACGGCCGAGGGTCAGGCCGACATTCGGATCGATGTCCGGGCCAAACATCGTGGTGTCCAGCTTGCCAGCCACATGCAGCGTGGCATCTCGAACGGCCTCCGCCTCCATCCGGTAACTGTTCTGTCGCCAGAGCTGACGATTTTCCGGATCTGTTGCAGTGTTGCTGGATGCCGGTGCCCGCTGGTCGCCGGGTG
The DNA here is from genome assembly GCA_964517865.1 of uncultured Chitinophaga sp. Taxonomy (GTDB): domain Bacteria; phylum Planctomycetota; class Planctomycetia; order Planctomycetales; family Planctomycetaceae; genus SXXK01. The sequence goes on along the minus strand of CAZFDW010000410.1, from coordinate 3,386 downwards.
GTGATGATGCTCGTCGATAAGCGTCGCTGGTCAGGATCAGGCGATGCAGCGGTTTCATCTTCCAGCCATGATCCATTAATTCGCACGCCAGCCAGTCCAGCAGTTCTGGATGCATCGCCGGCTTTCCGTTCATTCCAAAATCAAAAACGGACTGCACCAGCGGCTCATGAAAATGCCGCAGCCAGATGTGATTCACGGCCACGCGCGCCGTAAGCGGGTTGTCGCGACTCGCGATCCATCGAGCCAGCGCCGATCGCCGGCCGGTACTGGTTGCGGGATAAACTGTCGTGAACCGCGTATAGGCTTCGAACGGTTCCGTTGCGGCTTTCTGTGCGGTTTCGACCGCGGTCTTCGCCGCGACCACGGCCGCCTCAGCATCGGTAACGGCTTTCTGCTTTGCTTCATCGACCGGAGATCCTTCAGCGGGCAAAGCGGCTTTCGCATGCAGCAGTGATTGTTGCGCTGTCAGCAACTTGAGATCTTCCTGGAGAAGAGCCAGCGTTCGTTCCGCCTTGCCGGCTGCCAGCGAGATGTCCTTTGCATTGACTGCGGGAGGTTGAGAATAGTTGGCCTGATCAGCGGCAATTCGAGCTTTCGCAAAATCCAAGGCGGCCGATGCGACAAGATGTTTCTTTTCTGCCATCCTTGCCGCGAACTCAGCTTGCCGGACCGACGCCAGAAGACCGGCTTCGCTGAGGACTGCGTTGCTGGTGATATCCAGTGCAAGGAATTCGGCGGTGGCGTCGTACGACCAGATGTGAAATCGTCCCTCGACTGGCCGCACGCCTGGCAGTGCATAGGTCAACACCAACTCGCCGTTGAAAGTCACTTCGCACTGAGTGCCTCGCGCGGTGACCAGGAGTTCGTGTTCGCGATTGAGTTCAATCGGAATTTCTTTTGACCCCGTTGGCGGATACTGGTCGGCACCGTTGACTCGGTGGGCCACCTGGATTTTCGAACCGCCAGCGCTGGCGTAAACAAACGAAAAGTTTTGATCGTCAGTCGCATCGAACGCCATGCCAACGGATTTGTAGACATCCCCTCCTGTTGCACGAAACTTCAGTTTCGCTGTGAAATCCGACGGATGCGGCTGCAGCGTCTTCAAGCTGCACATCGTGTCGGCTGGATCCAACTGCAAAAGATGGCCGTCCTGGTATTGCCAGTTGCCAGCTCCAGCAACCCAAACGTCCGAGCGAGCGGCAGTGAAGTCATCCTTCAGGAACGGCGGGGCGGGTTTGGTAGTCGCACTTGCCTGTTGAAATGCCAACAAGTCTGATTGAGCCTGCTCAATGGTTTGCTGAGCTGACGCATGAGCCGCCGAAGCTGTAAGAAATTCGGCTTCCGCGCTACTCAGCGATTCTCCTGTGATGAAGCTTTGCAACCCAGGATAATAGGCGGTCGCAGGCAACTCTACGGGCTGGATCGTGAGTTCACCCTGTCCCAGGAACGCAGGGACTCGTGGTGCCAGGGGCTTGTCTTTCAGAGGATTCTTCTCATCGCCCCGGACAAACAGCAAAGTCTGAGCGCCGGCATTGGCGTCGAACACTCGCACCAGCCCGTCCCTGGTCACATCGCTCTGTCCCGGCATACGATCGGTCCGCACATCGTGAGGTTCGAAGAACGCGCGAAGCTGATAGTATTCAGCTTGCGAAATCGGGTCATACATGTGATCGTGGCATCGAGCGCAATTCAACGTCACGCCCATGAAGGCCTTGCCGGTGTGCTCGATCGTGTTGTCGATCCACGCATTGCGATTAAACAGATACCAGTTGCGAACGAGATAACCGGTGGCTCGAATGGCCTGTGGGTCATTCGGAGCGATTTCATCTGCGGCCAGCATTTCCATGATCATGCGATCGTACGGCTTGTCATCATTCAATGACTCAATGATCCAGTCGCGCCATCGCCAGATATGCGGCTTGCTCTCACGAACCTCAGCGCCGTAGCCATCCCAATCGCTGTATCGCCAGACATCCATCCAGTGCCGCCCCCAGCGTTCGCCGTAGCGTGGACTGGCGAGCAGCTCATCGACGACCTTCTCCCAGGCATTTTCTGAATCGTCGTTCAGAAACGATTGAAGTTGTTCGGGTGTCGGCGGAAGGCCGATCAAATCAAGGCAGACCCGCCGCAGCTGCACGTGTTTGGCTGCCGGAGGCAGAGCTTTCAACCGGTGCTGCTGATGTCTCTGTGCTATGAATGCATCGATCGGATTGGTTTCTGATGCGGGCGACGATGAACTTTCCTTCCCCGAACCGGCGCCCGGCGAAGCCGCAGGTACGGTTGGTCGTACGGGTTTTTGGAAGGCCCAGTGACTGACACGTGATTCGTTTTCGGGGATGACGGCCCCTTCGTCGATCCAGCGGCGCAGGATTGCGATCTGAGTTTCTTCGAGAGGCTTCGCATCGTCCGGCGGTGGCATCTTCAGATCGCCGGTTTGCATGATGGCCTGAATCAATCGGCTCTCGCTGCTGTTGCCCGGCACGATGACTGGTCCACTCTCGCCACCGTTCACGATTTCTGCAGCGGCATCCAGTCGCAGACCGCCGCCAGCCTCGGCTTCGTTGTGGCAGGTTGCACATTTGGTTCGCAGAATCGGCCGAACGTCCCGAACGTAGTCGATTACTGCCTGAGTCTTCTCATCTGCAATCGAGGGATTCTCGTTCGACGTCTGACCGTAAGTCGCACTTGGCGAAAGCACGGTGAATGCAATCACAAGGACCGGATTTGACCAAAGACGATATGGTCTCATAAGCTCTGCCAGGCGGGCGATTGGGGCGGGAGTGCGGTCGCGGTTGAGACTCCGTGACGCACCAAAAATTGTAACTCACCCGGCCGCCAAAGGCCAACTCCATCTGATTTGGACAAAAAACTTTCGAGGCTTCTAAGACAGCTCGTGAGTCTGAGATGAGCGATGCCGTTGCCTCAGGACACGAGGTGTCGCACAGAAACTTCCACAATCCTCCCGTGGACAGCCACAACAACGCAAGGCCCCACGCAGTCAAAGACGGCAACCTTCGTATCAGCTGGCACGGGTCGGCAACATGAGTCGGCCTGCGAGGCATTGGCTGGTCAGGCTGCTGAGTTCGCATTCCGCGACGTTGAGCCAGCTGCCATGTTTCGGAGTATTGATGATACGCAGACAACGAAGCCGGACAGGCGGACTTTCATGCTCTGCGGCACACCTAATTTGTCTCGGCTGGGTCGGTCTGGAGTTTCCGCAAAGGCGATGCAGAAACTGGCCCGCCATTCGACCGTGGAACTGACGATAGGTCGCCACAGGCAGACTTTCACGCCTTGCGGCTTACCTATTTGTCGCGACGTGCGCTTGATAAAGCGGAGAGACAGGGATTCGAACCCTGGGTACCCTTGCGGGTACTCCGGTTTTC
>CAZFDW010000409.1:0-6435 GCA_964517865.1 uncultured Chitinophaga sp. | reverse complement strand
GTAGGTCCTTTCTGCCGGAAAGGACTTTCGCCGTAAGGCGAACCGCCATGGGACGCACATCCGCTCCACGACGCTGCGTGGCCGTAACTTCGACCGCGAATGGTCGCGAAGTCCTGCTCGGCAAGCTAACGCATGCCGCTCGCCCATTCTCTCATATCGCTTCATTGAGATCCACGCCCGCGATCACTATAATCCGCTCGGCCAGATACGGGTTCGGCGAGCGGAGTGGCGTAAGCCCTCCGGTACCTCGTTTTTGTACCGGCAAGCTGACGCATGCCGCTCGCCAATTCTCTCAATCATGACCGCGTGGAGTATATGCTCCGCCAGTTGCAGTTTTTCGTCCCTTGTTTTTCAATTCAAACCCTTTCCTTTGAAGAAAGATTCCGTATGAACAGCCCTTTGTCACGTCGATCATTCCTGACATCGTCCGCAGTTGCTGCGACTGTGGCAACCGTCGGATCAGCGGCCTCAGCGGCCCTTTTCCGTCCGGCTGCAAAGTTTGAGATTTCAATCGCCGAATGGTCAATCCATCGAGCCCTCTTTGACAAGAAGGTGGATCACCTCGACTTTTCAAAGATTGCCAAAGAAGAATTCGGGATTTCCGCCGTCGAGTACGTCAACCAGTTCTTTAAAGACAAAGCACAGGACAAATCCTACCTGGCTGAACTCAGCAAGCGGGCTCAGGATCTTGGCGTCAAACAGCTGCTCATCATGATTGACGGTGAAGGTCAGTTGGGAGATGAAAATCTTAAGAAGCGCGTGGAAGCCGTTGAAAATCATTTTAAATGGGTTGAAGCGGCAAAAGAACTTGGCTGCCACTCAATCCGCGTGAACGCAGGCAGCAGCGGAAGCTACGAAGACCAGATGTACCGCGCGGCAGATGGGTTGCGCGCCTTGTCTGAATTCGGGGCGACGCACGGCCTGAACGTGATCGTGGAAAACCACGGTGGCTTGTCGTCCAACGGCAAATGGCTGGCCGGAGTGATGCAGCAGGTGGATTTGAAGAACTGCGGTACATTGCCAGACTTCGGAAACTTCAGAGTCAGCAAGGACGAGGAGTACGACCGTTATAAAGGCGTGACTGAACTGATGCCGTTTGCGAAAGCCGTCAGTGCAAAGTCACATGACTTTGATGACAAGGGCAATGAAACTCATACCGATTATTTCAAGATGATGAAGATCGTCCTGGACGCCGGATACTCAGGCTTTGTCGGCATTGAATACGAAGGCAGCAAGCTGGACGAGTACGCGGGCGTGAAGGCCACCAAGGCTCTGCTGGAACGTGTTCGGAGCGAACTCGGCTGATGGCGTAGCGTGGCCATCCGACGGACATGAATGTCCATCCTACGTAATGCGGCGGCCACATGACGCACCACGACTCCACGATTTCTGACGACGACATTGACGACGAGCCGATCAAGGGCGAACGGTTCGGGTGGGCACGTCGGAATATCATGCTCACGATTGCTTACGACGGGACGAATTACCGAGGCTGGCAGGTGCAGCCGAATGGTTTGTCCGTACAGGAGTGCGTCGAGAACGCCGTCGAACGACTCACGGGCGAGCGACCACGAGTCTACTGTGCCGGACGGACGGATTCCGGCGTCCATGCGCTGGGCCAAGTCGCCAATTTCCCGACCAACAGCAGCATTCCGATTGCCAAAATCCGGCGTGGACTGCAGACTTTTCTGCCGGAAGACGTCGTCATTGTCTCCGCCAGGGAAGTTTCAAAATCGTTCCATGCAACGTATTCCGCGATTCGCAAGCGTTACCGCTATGTGATCCATGATGGCGACGTGTGTCCGCCGTTCCTGAAGCGCTACGTCCACCGATCTCAGAATCAACTTGATGCGAATCTCATGGCTGAGGCAGCGAATTTCCTGCTGGGGACGCATGACTTCCGCTGCTTTGAAAAACACTTCCCGAACAAATCCACGAGCATTCGCACGATCATGGATGTGAGTGTGCAGCGAATTTCCTGCTGGCTGCCATGGACATCACCGCACGACTGGATTCCAATTCACGGTCAGCGGCACGATCAACCGGATCTTCCGCTCATCGTGTTCGAAGTGTTGGCTGACGGCTTTCTCTACAATATGGTACGTGCCATTGTGGGAACCTTGATGGAAATAGGACTTGGCAAACAGTCTCCGGAATCGTTGAGTGACGTGATCCGCAGCATGGATCGTGCAAAGGCAGGAATGACGGCCATGCCAAACGGTTTGTATCTGGTCTCCGTCGAATATCCGGAGGCGCTCTATGGGAATCTATGATCGAAACTGTTTTCGGGGCTCTTCCGGAGGCTGGGGCTCCGGTCCGGGCAGTTGGCCGCCTGTGTAATACCGAACGCGGTTGAGAATGGCACATTTGTTTAACCGCGTGGGCAACGCCCCGCGCTTCGGAATCCATGCCGCAGGACGCAGCCAGCGCGGCCCGCTGGGCACGCGGTTAAACGAGCCATTGCCAACCGTGTGCGGTAAAAATAAAAGGCAATTGTGCTCAACGACAAATAAAGTGCGCGGAGAGGAAAGGCAATTGAACCGGTTTTGTCAGAGGTTCTAAGCATATTTTTGCGAACCAGCCCCAGTGGAGCGTGTCTACTCCGGGAGAGAGTTTTCGCCTCGCCTCGCCGCTGTCGGCGACAGCGGACCACATCTGCCGCCGGAATGCCTGCCGGTCGATCTGACGATTATGCATGACGGCACTCGCCGGGATGCTGGACTTGCCTCCCGTTGCGGCCAATACTCTCTCCCAAACAGGCATTGCGAGCAACATCGCAAAATCGGGATCTGCGAATCACAACGTTGTGATCGCGTCTACTGACTCAATCGTTGCTCTGCCATCTTCCGATTTTGCATCAGCACCTGCCGTGGCAGGGCACAAGGAAAAATATGAGCGACGCTCAACAAACGTCATTTGAAGACCAGGTTCTGGCCGCGGTGAACGCCGCCGATTATCGACCGGTGACTCAGGCTGTTCTCGCGAGATCACTGGACGTCAAAAAGAAGGCGCTCCGGGACTTCCGCGATTCACTGGCCAATCTGATTGAGGCGGGAAAGCTGCGCCAGGATAAACAAGGTCGACTGCGACCGCGAGGCTCGTCCGGATTGGTGTCCGGCGTGCTGCGAAAAATCAGCAGCGGTGCCGCATTTGTGATCCCGTCCGAACGATCGAAAGATTTAAAAGATCCGAAGGAAGCTGATATTTATGTCTCCGCACGCGATGTCCGCGATGCACAAACAGGAGACGACGTGCTCGTGCGGCTGACAGAGAAGCGGCGTCCCACTGGCCAGCGCTGCGGGGTGATTGAAAAAGTTGTCGATCGTGCGACCAGCGTGTTTGTCGGAACCTATTTTGAATCCGGTGGTCAGGGCTTTGTCCGTGTCGATGGAACTGTCTTCGGGGCTGCGATTCACGTCGGAGACCCCGGCGCGAAGGGCGCTAAGCCAGACGACAAAGTTGTCATTGAAATGTTGCGGTTTCCGTCTCCGAATCGGGTCGGCGAAGCAGTGCTCACGGAAGTTCTGGGCCAGCGCGGCGATCCCGGCATTGACACGATGACGGTCGTCCATAGTATGGGATTGCCGTACGAATTTCCCGAGACCGTTCATGACGACGCTCGTCGCCAGGCGGATGCCTTTGACGAAACCAATCTCAAGGGACGAACGGATCTGACCGGCGAAACGATTATCACGATCGACCCTGTCGATGCTCGTGATTTTGATGACGCGATTTCTCTGTCACGATCGAAGGACGGTCATTGGCAGCTGGCAGTTCACATCGCCGATGTCGCTCACTTCGTGCCGCCGGGAAGCAAACTTGATGCGGAAGCCGAGAAACGCGGAACCAGCGTGTATCTGCCAGGGCATGTGATTCCGATGCTGCCGGAACTGATCAGCAACGGTCTGGCCAGTCTGCAGCAGGGACAAGTGAGATTCACAAAAACAGCGTTCATCGAATTTGATGAAACCGGCACTGTGGTCGGCACCGATGTCGCGAATTCCGCCATCAAAGTGACTCGCAGATTTGCGTATGAAGATGTGATGCCGATTCTGCACAATCCGAAGAAAGAATTCGCCAACGTAACGCCGGAAGTCCGCAAACTGTTGCAGGACATGTTTGAACTGGCCATGCTGCTTCGCCGTCGCCGGTTCGCTCACGGTGCCCTCCAGATGGGCATCCCGGAAGTGGCCATTGATTTTGACAAAGACGGTGCCGTCGCAGGTGCCCATCAGCGACATCACGACGAGAGCCATGAGATCATTGAAGAGTTTATGCTGGCAGCGAATGTGGCTGTGGCCGGACTGCTGGATAGTCGCGGGTTACCATTCCTGCGACGTACTCATGGAGATCCGGATGAAGTCAAGATGCGAAACTTTCAACTGTTTTGTCAAGGCCTGGGGCTGACGCTGAAGAAGTCACAGGATCGAAAAGAGATTCAGGAACTCATTCGCAGCGTCGAAGGCAAGCCAGAACAACGAGCGGTCAATTTCGCGTTGCTCCGCAGCATGCAGCAGGCCGTGTATTCACCCGATGACACCGGACATTACGCCTTGGCAGAAGCAGACTACTGCCACTTCACCAGCCCGATTCGACGATATCCGGACCTGACCGTGCATCGACTGATCGGCCAGATCGCAGCCAAACGGTCACCTTCGCCGCAACCCATTCCGGAACTGATCCAGCTTGGCAAGCATTGCTCGATCACAGAACGGCGTGCCGAAAAAGCTGAACGCGAACTGATCCGCATCAAGATGCTGCGGTACATGTCGGATCGTATCGGTGAAGAGATGGATTCGGTCATAACGGGCGTCGAAAGTTTCGGAATGTTCTGTCAGGGTGTAGTGATTCCGGCCGAAGGCATGATTTCTCTGAGTTCTCTCAGCGATGATTTTTATATCTTCGATCAGGCGACTCGCAGGCTGACTGGAAGTCGTACGCACCGTGAGTTCCGACTGGGCGATCCGATTCGAGTCGTGGTTGCGGCGGTGGATATTGATCGTCGGCAACTGGATCTGCGAGTGGCGGATTCTTCACCGGGCAGCAGCAAGAAAAAAGCCCGCCCGGTTCCCGACAACGAACATCGTCATGCCGTTCATCCAACGGGCAAAAAACCTCGAGATCCCGAGCAATCAGCGAATCACCGAGGTGGAAAGAAACCAAAAGGGACAGCAAAGAAAGCGAAACGTGGACGGAAACGGTGAAGTGCCGCCATTCAGGATCAGACGTCGAAGATCAGCGAGAAACTGATGCAGTATAGGACAACATCCGAATCTGGTGACGCGAGGCCGACGCCAGACGTGTACGAATTCCTGACCCAATGTTGCCAGCACGCCGGCCTCACGGCTGGACAGGACAGTGCGCGTTCGCAGCACTGTTTTGCCGACGGCGATATTGCTGTCACCGTTTGCAAACGAACGACATCAACCCGTACACTGAGGAAGATATTCGTTAGTCACCGAGCTTCCACCTATGTCCGACGTCACCAGCATCCTGAACCAGATTGAATTGGGTGATCCGTCGGCGGCCGAGCAACTGCTGCCGTTGGTCTACAACGAACTTCGCAAACTGGCGGCTGCGAAACTGGCTCAGGAAAAACCGGGCCAGACACTGCAGGCGACAGGGTTGGTGCATGATGCCTATTTGCGGCTGGTGGATATCGACAAGGCCCGGCAGTGGGATTCCCGTGGCCATTTTTTCGCGGCGGCCGCTGAGGCGATGCGGCGGATTCTTGTTGACACAGCTCGCCGGAAACGGCGTCCGAAACACGGCGGTGGGCGAAAGCGTGTCGATCTCGATTCGGGCTGTGCACTGACCGAAGATCCCGGTGAAGACTTGCTGGCCCTCGATGAGGTTCTGACCAGATTCGCGGCTCTGGACCCGCTCAAAGCCGAATTGGTCAAGCTCCGTTTTTTTGCCGGAATGACAATTCCTGAAGCAGCCGACGTGCTCAGGATATCGCATGCAACTGCTGAACGACACTGGACTTACGCACGCGTCTGGCTGTACTGCGAACTCGGCGGCGATGATGCCGAGGGAGAAACTTTGAAAAAATTCGGAAACTCGTGAGGGGATCGAAGGCAATTCCTCGCATTGTCACCTGAGCGAGCCACTGAAAGGAGCTCTTCAACATGTCAATCGAGGAATCAAAAGTCGAGGCGATCTTTTTTGCGGCGCTGGAAAAACAGTCGCCTGAAGATCGCGTTGCCTATCTCGATGAGGCGTGCGCGAAGGATGCGAGTCTAAGACTACGGGTCGAGGCTCTGCTCAACGCACAACCGAAACTCGCCAACTTTCTACAGGGCCACGCCTCCGAAATGGTGGCGATGACTTTGGTTCCACCGCCTGCGGAGCGCCCCGGCACTCAAATCGGCCCGTATAAGCTGCTGCAGCAGATCGGCGAAGGCGGCATGGGCGTGGTCTACATGGCCGAGC
>CAZFDW010000408.1:0-6474 GCA_964517865.1 uncultured Chitinophaga sp. | reverse complement strand
TCCAGATTGGCTTGCGCCAAGTGAAGTGGTCTTCCAGATTCTGGAAAAATTCGAGGGTTATGAAGCTGCGTTTGACGGTCGCCGGTCGCTTGATTCCCGTTGGGAGCCGGGAAGAATGTTTAATCCGGCTTGCTTCAGAATCGAGTTAGAGGGAACAGACGGGTCTGTCGATTCAGTTAAGTTCAGTTTCTGCGATCCGTATAGATTCATGGAATTCGATGACCAATACCAACGCCATTCGGGACATCCTGCGTTCGTTTTTGTGACGCGTTCACTTCAGGTTGCGGACGATGAGATTGCAGCCCGGAAACCAGTCTTTGACGACATTCGCAGTGACGCAATTTTCATTCTGAAATCATGGATCCGGTACGTTGATTCACGACCTGAATTTACTGACGACGAAATTCCTGTGCCGTTCACGAATCCTTGTGACACGCTGGAACAAATCGACACGTGGAATGGTATTCCGCGTGTCTTTGACGACGTAACCGAGTCAACAGTTGCTGACAGCGTTCCATGCGTCTACGAAAATCTGCCAAAGAAATTCCTGAGGCAAGAACTAGGGAAATTGCGAAAATCTTCCCCCGTAGACGGAAAGACGCTGATTCCGGCACTGAAAGGGCTCGGTGTCCGATTACATCCGGACTTCGACATATCGTCGGCAGCATTTGATTTGCCCGTCGATGTGAATTCACTCGGCAAATTTACCTCTATCAACGATCCTAAATCGCGAGCGACTTTATTGGAAGCATGGCTTCAATCGAGCGACAACAGAAAGCGCCGCAGTAAGTCAAAGCTCGGAACAAAGCTCGGAGAAAGTTGATAACGTTCGGATCTTTTTGCAACGCTCGGAAAGCCGCCAGATTACATCTGGCGGCTTTCGTTTTTCCACGTAATCGTTTGGTGAGTCCAGCCAAAACGGGAAACCGTTACACCTCAAGTGAAAGGAAACTACGCGATGCAACAACCGATCATGACTTCCAGACGACCCCAGCCGAACAGACACGAAAGACGACATCCATCCGAATCCATTCCGCCAGAACTCGTTCTTCTGACGAAAGTGGACCTTTCAAAAATTCTGCAGATGTCACAAAAACAAGTCGATCACTGCGTCCGCAAGGGACTTCTCCCGAAACCGATCCGCGTGTCGGTTCATCCGCGATGGCGCCGCGCTGAGTTGATGAGCTTTCTGGACGGGGTTGCGAATTCGGACGATCAGAAATCCCGCGACGAACTCCAAGCTATGCCGCCAGCTGCCTAAACCCGTTGAGAACTTTGGGATGAGACATTTCAGTCAATGCGAAATCGACGACTGCGTCGAGGCATTAAAGGCCGGCCGCACAATCGAGGAGCTTGCCGGGCAACTCCGGATCGATGCCGATTCCCTGAAAATGTTGATCGGGCTCAATCGCTCAAAGTCGCTGCAGGGAGACAAGCCGCTTGTGGACAGGCCGCACACAGAACGGCCGTTCGATTTGATGTAATTCCAAAAAAAGAAGGCCCGCAAGATGTGACCCTCGCAGCCCCTCATTAGTTCCAGCCCCCGCCGGACCAAAACCATGGTATTGAAAAAACCGCCATCTGTCCAGATGCCACGCGAATCCGCATCTGCCCGACCGCCGCCGCCGCCGCTGCCATGCGAGCGCCCTTCCATCGCCGTTTCTTCGGTGCGTCTCCCGGCCAGAAACCAAAGCGCGAGTTCTCCTCTCCACCACACTGTCACGGACAGACATTTGTCATGCCAGAATATACTGCAGTCAGCTGCATGGACGCGCAAAGAACGTTTGATTTCGACAATGCAACGCTGAATGCTCTGATCGCCACGTTGAAACCGAAACGTCTGCGAACCCTGTTTCGTGGGTTGCTCCTGACCGCCGCACAAGAGCCACGACACGTGACAGATATCGACGATGCTGGCTTTATGCTCATGGTCGCCAGAATAGAGACGGTCGCGAAATGGGCAGGCCCTGTAGACGTACGGACGATTCGACGATGCAGAGACGCTCACACGGATATTGTTGGTCACGATGGTTGCGGTAACCAGAAGTCTCAGTGGTGTTTTTCCCTGGCCAGAATCATGCCTGAAAATGCGATCAATTGGTTTCGACATTTGGTTGAGTCCGCAGGACAAATGCCAGCGCAGCCGCGCAAAATGCCAGCGCAGCGGAAGCAAAATGCCAGCGCAGCCGCGCAAAATGTCAGGGGGACATTTTGCAAAAATGAAACCACTCCCTATATGCATGCTCAAGAACATGCTCAAGAACATGCTCAAGAAAAAGTGCATGCAGCATGCACTTCTCAGAAGTCAATTTTTGAGTCGCAGGAAATCAAGCAAACCCAGTTCCGATCGATTTCGGACAATCACGTTGCTCGCATTGTCAACCTCTTCGATCAGCAATTGTTTCTGGCGTACTTTGCCGATGCTGTCTATGCTCGATTCGCGCTTGATGCTGAAATGGATCGCATCCGAATGGCTGGACTGTTCCACCAAGTGCTACGAGTTCGCTCTGCAAAACACCTTGGCAAGGTAATCTATTCAGCCTGGCGAAAACACAAGACAGGTGAAGAACACTTAGACCTGTCAACGTCTGACGAAGATTTCGCACGCGAACTGCTGCGGGCGCGACCATCGGCGTCAGCAGGAATCGTCAAACCTATGAATTCCGCAGTCTCGGACATTGGAGATCTGACGGAAAATGAAAATCCGAAGGTCGTCGCAGACGCAGTCCCGCGGCAAAACAGAGTTCAGCATCTGGCTGAACCTAGCGACATATACGTGGCTGAATCTGATGCCGAAACGACAGACGAATTCAAGCGACGAATTGAAGCCATGTCGGATTCGGAGATTCGTGAATTGATAAACACCGAAGAGGATGAGATCACCCGTACAAATCTTCGGAAGCGATTTACGCGCGACGATATGGGCTTGAAATGTCGTTCTGTTTGGAAGCCGCTGACAATGTTGCTCCAACGTCAGGAGAATGACCGAGTCCAGTTGGCAGCGCGTGAATGATCCATGCAAGCGGAGCGATTGAAATGGTCATGAAAACCAGAAGTCTGTTTTGTGATGAACCTGATCAGCCAGGCGCCGATGTGATGCCGTCGGCAGATCTGATGACGATGCACAATCGTACTCTGCCAAGCCGAGCTGCTGCAGTATCTGCCCGATCGTTCGTGCGATCGCAGGCCGTCAGAGTCTCAGAGTACCTTGCGAGCCAGGGCGAACGCGGCGCGACAGACCGAGAGATGCAGATAGCGCTGGCCATGGATGGCAACTCTCAACGTCCGCGCCGAGTGTGGCTTCGGAACAATGGATTCGTCGAGGAGAAACGCCACGCGAACGAAGTCGTGCTTCGGGATGGTTCGACTGTCTGGGTTACCGTTCGTCCTTTCGATCTGACCAGCACTCGACCGCGGCCGGCGGCGATGGGTGAAGGACGATGACATATTTCGACCGAAATATTCTGCAAATTTTCGCGGGTCCTTCCCCCGGCCAGAAACGATGCGCGGGTTCCCTATGGCGGAAATTGGGCGCGTTTGGTGGTTTTGAAATCGCTATTCCTTCCTTCCTCTCCAAAACGAAGTCAATGAAAACACTATGAAAACTGAACGACAACCGGAGGAACCTCCCTGAAATCAGATGGATGCTTTCGTAGCGAGCCCAACGGGCGATGCCATTGTGCCTGGACTCGCGAATCCGGATTCAGTTCCGGAATTCCTCTACCGTCGATCGTCAACGATGGGGCTAATCTGCAGGTTGGTCACGAACGGCGGTTTTCTCTTTACCCTCAACATTCAATGAAAAGGAATCAGAACATGAAGTTTTCGTACGAAGATTTGCGGCACATCGAAAAGCTGCGAATCAGTCTTCCGCCTTCAGCATCGCCTCAGGCCATCGAACTGGCAGACCAGTTCAACGGGGAACTGGACCAGCTGCAAAAACGGCTGGATGAGTTCTTCGAAAATATACCGGACTTCGATCCGTTGGCGTCAGACATGAAGGACCTGGACAAAATCGCAAAGGACAGGCGTGTCCGGAAGTTCGACTTGTGGAAAGCCGTTGTGCAACTCTTACAGTCTCGCGTTGCGATCAATGGCAGCATTCAGGAACAACTGAATCAGGCATCGACGGCAGCGGAGGAACGACTCCGGAAACTCCAGGCGGAGTACACGGATCGGCTTTCGGAAACCGGATTGTCAGGCCAGGCGCTGCAGTGGTCGGTAGGCCATGTTGACATTGTTCGTGAAGCGAGCAACGTAGCGCAACAGCAGCGAACGATCGCCACTTCCATGAATGCCAACGAGAATGTGAACCTGCCGGCCGGAAATGTGGCACGAATTCAAGCGGGGCTCGTTCATCGTTTCCTCGCATGGATCGCTGACCTGACAGAATTCGAGACCAGGCCGGAAAACCCGGACGCGCCACGAGAACAGCCACAGTGGCGAATCAACGAGGTTCACATACCTGCCACCAAATCTGAATGAACGTTTCCGATCGTACCGCGCGGGGTGGAATGTTCCGCCCTGCCTTTCCCCGGATGTTTAAAGTTGGAGTTCACCAATGGATAAGAATTCGGTTCAGTCTGATCAGCACGCTGAAAAAGACGCCGAGCAGTCTCGCCTGCTCGCAGAAGCTGCGGAAAAAAATCGCCCATTCCTCGCGAATTGGCAGGCGGATAAGGATAGCTGTCAGGCGCAGTTTCCGACATTCGAAGCGTACGCCGCTTACCAGCGGCATCTTGCCAATCAGTCTGAATGATCGTGGCCGTTGGCCAGGCTGGGTGGAACTGTCTACCCCGCGTTCATTTGTGTTCTTTGTCCCTTGAACCAATGAGTGAGGCAGTTTCAATGAGCATTTTCAATTTCTGGCAGAATACGAAATCCGCCGAGACGCAGAGCGAAGCGGCCATTCGCCAGTCTGCGCGGCAGCTGGTCGAATCCGGCGAGATCACATTGACCGAAGCCCGCAATGCCGCGGACGGACGGCAGACATTTGCAGAGCAGTCACAGCAAAAACAGACGTGGATCAAGGATTCATTCAAACACCTTGCCAATCGGGCCAAGGTTAATCGGAACGGATTCAGTTATGACAAGCACGGGCTTTGCCAGGCCGATGCAATCTTCGTGGATGAACTCTGCAACCTTGTCGCGCAGTTCGACACGCCGGCACTGCCACCAATGGGAGCTGCTGCGCTCAAGGTGGAAATTGACCGACTGGCGGCCGAGATGAACTCGCGCATGGATGAACTGGAAGCATTGGAACCAGCGAAGCCAAAGACACCAAAGCCGGCAGAGGTCGAGGCACAGAAATTGGCAGAGATCACACAGCAGGCGGAATCAGATTTCCGTGCGAACAAGAACAATTGTCAATCGAAGTGGAACTCATTGGCCGCATTTGCAGCCGCCCGACGATTTGCCTTTAAAAATCCGGAGATGGAATTTCGTCCTTAGTCCCTTCGAGCGCCCCCACTACAGTTCGCAGCTTTGGGTTCTAACGTATCCAAGCTTTGAACGGAGTCGCAAGGACATGGCGGATTTTGATTCGTGGGGCAAGCAGAAACCGGGTGACAGACACAAATGGCGGACAGGTAAGGAGGAATCAAAGCCGCCAGGCAGTACGGATAAATCAGACCTGAAGATGACCTGTAAGGCGACGCTCGTTTGCACTTTGCCGGAATACAGAACAATCCGGGCAAGGGCTCTGCGGGCTCACATGTCGGTGAGTCAGTTTCTTCGGACGCACTTCCCAGCGGAGCTGCTGCTGCCACTCAACGATTGACCACGACTCAAAACCAACACACAGATTCTCTGGCATGGGCTTGCAAAGAAGAGACTTCGGCCGGGCAATCAGTTTTCAAACATCATCTTCAAAGGAATCATTCAATGTCTGATATCGCATTCAGCATGTCGGCAGACGAGAAAGACGTAGTGCGTGGCCTGCAGGCCGTCGGCAAGGCGACGGGCACACTTCGGGAACAGATCGCCGATCTTGCGGCAAGCAGCAAGCAGGCCGGAGCGGCTGACAACCAGTTGGCACAACAACGTCTTTCCGGCCTCACGGCCATTCTGGCAAAGCAGAAGGAACTTAAGGCCGGTACGGACGCACTCGCCAAACAACTCAAAGAAGGGACGATCACCGCCGAGCAGTACAAAGAAGCATTCGAAGGGATCGCCAAAGAATCGGACGGCCTGAAGACGAAACTGCGGCAACTGCAGGGCCAACTCAACGAAGACACGGCAGACATGAAAAAGGCGGGCATTGTCATCGGGCAAACTGAAGAAAAAACCGCCAAGTACTCCAGAGTAGTGGCCGAACTCGATCGACTCAAAGCGAAAGGAATCCTGACATCGAAGCAGCACACGGCCGCCGTAGCGGCTGAAGGCGCGAAGCTGAACGAGGCGACGGATAGTTCAAGCGCAGCGACGGACCGTTTGAATGGACGCTTCGGCGCGTTGGCGGCAACAGGCGTTGGT
>CAZFDW010000407.1:0-6481 GCA_964517865.1 uncultured Chitinophaga sp. | reverse complement strand
GCAGCGTTAAAAATTTCGCAACGGAAAAACGCGGAGTTGAATATGGACATGTCCTTAAGATCGTACGGCACCCTCAAAAAACTTGACTCATCTGCAACACATCTTCAACCGTAAGCAAAACCTAAGCCGCCACCGATTTCTGAATCAAGGCGACTAATTCCCGGATCGATGTACTCACACCCCAGACACTGGCGATGAGCAATGCCGCCGTCGAAATGAATAGTGCCGCATCCCAGAGACGTCCCGGACGCAATCGTTTGTCGGTTTCGTAGAATCGAAAATAAAGGGCCGCGAATCCCAGCATCGGGAGCATCAGGCATTGTGTCATTCCGGCGATGGTGATGAGCAAAGTTGGTTTCGGCAGCAGCAGGAACAGCACAATACACAGCACCGGCAGAAAGGATGAGATTCCTCGAACCACGCGGCGGCGAGTGTGGCTGTCGGCATCGCTGGAACTCCAGCCAACCACTCCTGCGAAGTCCGCCATCATGCGTGCGTTGCCGGCGTTGGCGACGAGAAATGTCGAGTACAGCACCGCAAAGGCACCCGACAGAAACAACCACTTCGCATATTCGCCGAAGATCGGGACGTAACTGCGAGCCAGCGTGCTGACCATTCTCATGCCTTCCGGATTGCGTCCTTCCGCATGCAGCACGGCCACACCCATCAGATAAAATGCTGCCGTGGCCAGCGTATAGATCACCATGGATGTAAAAGCATCACACTTCATGACATACAGCCATCCTTTGGCGCGGCGCACCCATGATTCATCCGCTGTCCTTGGTCCGACCGATCGCGCGTATCCTTTCTCGAGGCACCAGTATGGATAGCTGATGAGTTCCGTGGCTCCGACACCGATAATGCCAAACGTGGCAAAAGCCGTCACCAGCGCCCCTTTCCAGTCGCCTGTGTCCGGAAGCTGGAAACTCAGGCCGTGCAGAAATTCCTTTCCGGAAATTGCATAGTCCGTCTGTTGGAGCGCAACGACGTTGCCGACTGTGATGAATGTGAACGCCACAACAAGTGCGACTGAAAAGACTTCAATCATCGTGTATCGTCCGACAAACAGAATTAAGGCGGTTGCCAGTCCGATCACGATCGCCCAGATCTTGTCATCCACAGTTTTCGGATCGACAAGGCTGTTACCCTGCGGATCGATGAGAGGCTTGCCTGCCATGGACAGCTCCAGCAGTATTTTTCCCCGATCACCAAGTTCAATCAGTTCTTCCTCGATCCTCTGCAGACGTCTCCCGTCTTTTTCCGAAGCAGGATCCGCGCCGTTTTTCCACTTTGCATGATCGATGATATCTTTCTCTCCCGGAACCTGAACGGCAGCCTGGTAGTCGCCTGTGATCGGGAACGTAATTGACATGGACTGGCTGACACCACCGAGAATCCCTCCCAGTTGTCCCGTTGATGTGGAAATCATGATCGCCCAGAATGCAACGATCCAGTTGATCCCAAAAACCTTTGGGCCGGGGACTCGATTGAGCGATGTCAGAGTGGTCTCACCGTGGCTGATTGCGAATCGTCCAAATTCCAGCTGGACGAAGACTTTGACAACACAGCCCAGCAGGATCAGCCAGAGCAATGAAATTCCGGCCTGAGCCCCGGTCTTCGTCGTCATAATCAATTCGCCGGAACCCACGATGTTGGCGGCGATGATCAGCCCAGGTCCGATCTGTCTGATGATGGCACCGAACGAATGCGGCGGATCGATGATCTGGTCGGGCGAACGGCGATCCGGAGTCACTGGCGTGTTGTTGGTTGCCATATCAAGCAAGAGCCTGTCAGGTGTGGCGGATTTAAGGCGGGGAAACGCAGCATACCGAGATTTTCGTCGTGTGCCATTCAACCGCCGTCCCTGTAGCTTGACTCTCTGAGTCGAGTACTGTGACCGGCAGCACCATCGGAACACAAATCGACTCGGAGAGTCAATCTACGCGAAATACGCTCAATATCCGCGAGAACTCGTTTCCGGAGTTGCAAATCCGCACGCTCAGGGCTCGACCAATCCCCTTCGAAGTCCGTAGTATACGCGGCTTCTGCGGGCTCCGCCGGGTTCGGCAGTCATTGGTCAGTACCACGCGAATGACCCATTCATGCCCCTTTTTGCGTCAGGTCGCTTCAGGCCACGCATGCCCTTTGACCACTTGTTTGTGCAACTATGGACCCTAAGTTCATCCGCAATTTCAGCATCATTGCTCATATCGACCATGGCAAGAGCACGCTCGCCGACCAGTTGCTGCTGAAAAGCGGTACGATCACGCAGCGCCAGTTTCGCGAACAGATTCTCGATGACCTCGACATCGAACGCGAACGTGGTATTACAGTCAAAGCTCGCTCCGTTACCATTAACTGGACTCAGGACGGTCAGGAATATGAATTAAATCTGATCGACACGCCGGGTCACGTCGATTTTCACTACGAAGTCAGCCGCAGTCTCGCTGCCTGTGAAGGCGCGCTGTTGCTGATCGATGCGTTCCAGGGCGTGCAGGCTCAAACTGTCGCAAACGCATTCGCTGCCATCGCCGTGAATCTGGAAATCATTCCGGTAGTCAACAAGATCGACCTGCCGGTCATTCGGGTGGATGAAGTCCTTGAAGAGGTCGAGACTGTTCTCGGACTGGATGCGACAGATGCACTTCGCGTCAGCGCGAAGGTCGGGCTGAACATCGAATCCGTCTTCGAAGCGATCATCAAGAGGATTCCGCCACCAGGTGGCACCGCCGACAAACCGCTCAAGGCACTGGTGTTTGACAGCAAATACGACAACTATCGCGGCGTGATCACTTATGTCCGCGTGTTCGAAGGCTGCGTCAGGAAAGGCGACAAAGTTCGCTTTATGCGAGAAGGCGTCGTCAATGAAGTTCTGGAAATCGGTCAGTTCCGGCCTCACATGAAACCATGTGATGAACTTGGCCCCGGGCAGGTCGGCTACATTCTGACAGGCTTGAAGGAACTCAGCCGAGTCACCGTGGGCGACACAGTCACGCTGTTCCACGATCCGGCCGACGCGCCGTTGCCGGGTTATCAGAAGCCGAAGCAGATGGTCTTCTGTGGGATGTTTCCGCTCGATGCCACGGGCTTTGAGGCGCTGCGGGAAGAACTGCAGAAGCTGCAGATGAACGATTCCAGTTTCTCGTTCACTCCGGAATCCAGCGACGCACTCGGATTTGGATTTCGCTGCGGATTTCTGGGGATGCTGCACATGGAAATTGTGCAACAGCGTCTGGAAAAAGAGCAGGACATGGATCTGATCCAGACTGCTCCCAACGTGACGTATCAGATCGTCAAGCGTGACGGAGAGGTGATGACGATCGATAATCCACAGGACGTTCCGGACGCTGGCATCATCGAAGAGTTCCGCGAACCAATCGCCAAAGTCAGTTATATCGTTCCGACACAGCATGTCGGCACGATTATGCAGTTGTGTCAGGATCGACGCGGAATTTTCAAGGGCACCGAGTACCTTGGACCGCATCGGGCTCAGATTGTTTACGAACTGCCGTTGAGCGAAATTGTGTATGACATGTACGACAAGCTCAAGAGCGTGACGTCCGGCTACGGCACGATGGACTACGAAGTCATTGGCTTCACGGCGGCAGATCTCGTCAAGATGGATATTCTCGTCAAAGGCGTGCGTGTCGATGCGCTGTCCACGATCGTCCACCGTTCGAACGCCGACCGTCGCGGGCGTTCACTGGTCAAACGCCTGAAAGAAGAGATCACAAAGCATCAGTTCGAAATCGCGATCCAGGCCGCGATCGGTTCCCGAGTCATCGCGCGTGAAACCATTTCCGCTTTGAGCAAGAATGTGACCGCCAAGTGTTACGGTGGCGACATTACCCGCAAGCGTAAACTGCTGCAGAAGCAGAAAGAGGGTAAGAAGCGGATGAAACAATTCGGCGAAGTGGAAATTCCGCAAAAGGCATTCCTGTCCGTGCTGGAGTCGCAGAAGGACGATTAGTGCACCGGCAATGCTTGATTTTCGGGTAGGCCGGACCAAGCGCAGCGCCGTTCCGGCAGGTGTCTGGCAATTGCCGGAACGGCGCTGCGCTTGGTCCGGCCTACTGAATTAACACCAATCCTCAATTCTGACGACGCACTAACCGCGGCGCACCATTTCGACCGCGTAGACGGCGAAGGTGCGCGGGCCGAGATGCCAGTGCCACGGCGGCAAAATGTGGCTGGACGCGCAGAGTTGAAGGCAGCCTGGAATGTGCTGGATGTCGTGCTGGACGACCGCGGGATTGAGTCCCGAAAAAAAGTTGCCGGACTGAAGACACTTAAACATCAGCTTCGGCAGATCTGCGGGCAACGTCTGAGCCAGGTTCGAAACCGTGTCAGATGACACAAGATCGGTGATCAGCAGGGCTCGCCCGGCAGCCGCAGTGAGGCTGAGCAGTCTGACCAGATGACCGCGACGAATGGCCTGAATGAGAGGCAGATACATTGGCGACTCCGGCGGTGCAATTTGTGACGCTGAATCGAGAAGCTGACTCAGCAGGCAGGTCGATACGACAAGGTTCGAAACCGGAATCTCATTCTTCAGCGATGACGACTCCAGTGTTGCCAGCAATGCGGACTGACTCGCTGCGTCATGACTGTCGAATACTGAAAGCGACATGAGCGGTGCTGCAATATCGAACGGTGCAAAGATTCGAATGCGAGAGGTGACGTCTGCGGCAAGTTGCGATACCGCAGCATCGACTGCCGCGACATCGATATCGATCAGCCGAATTTCACTGAACGACGCAGCCAACGCCGGCAGATCAATGTCCTGACAGTTTCCTGCACCGATCAAGGTGATAGTTGGAAATTCATCACATTGAGGCCCGGTAGAATCGCGAGTCGCAACAGCTGCTGCGGCTTGCAGAATCAGCCGCATGACATGCTCACGATGGGACGCGAAGCTCGGTTGCTCTCGCGTCTCGTGATTGCGGGCAATCTGTCGTCCGGTGAGATCAGTCACAATTCAGTTTGTCAGCATCGGTGCCATCGGCGGCAGTGAACCGGGATCACCCGTCAGCTTGAAGGGCCTGCGGGAAATCTCTTTTCCGGCGCTTTTGAGAATCATCCAGTAGTCGCCGGGAGCCATCTTGTTTCCGGTTTGATACACGAAGTTGGCCCACAACGAATCGCGCGTGACGAACTGGCCGGAACTGTCAAAAATCCTCGCCTCGGAATCTTCAATCGCAACTTCGACCCAGAGATCCTCATGCGGCGGATTAATATTGCATTGAGCAATGATGGTGTCGCCGTATTCGTATTCTGTGAGGCGATTTGCGAGCTGACCACCAACGAGCAGACTGCCGATATCAAAGGAAAAGAATTTGTCCTTTTCGCGTAACGGTCGGGAGTTGTTAATCATGGCCAGGGCCACCTCGCGATTCAGCGTCCTGAGCGGCATCATGCCGTTGTTTGCGCGGACACCGTAAAGATCAATCCGATAATCCGCCTCAGCAGCTCCGACAGCCACGAGTGTCGCCAGTGCCAGCCAGACCATAGAAACCGGAATTGCTGCGGGTCGCATTTCGATGGCTCGTGCAATGGCAAATCGCGGCAGACCCAACAGCGAAGTCGGCAGACGCAGGCGATGTACAAAACGCCGGATTGCGACAATGTCTCGCTCCATCAGGAACGCCAGATAGCAGCTGATGCAGATCAGTGGAAAAATCCACAATCCCAGTGAAACCCACGTCATAAAGTGAAACAACACACCGACGCCGAGCGCGAAGAAGCGGCCTGTGGGTCTCCACGCGAGAAATGGGAAAGAGATCTCCCATACCACGGTAATGTATCCGCTGATCAACAGCAACGGTGTCGAAGTCGCCATGAATTCGCCGACCGGATTTGCATAGTTCCAGTTACTCAACATCCAGTAACGCAGTTGCTCTCCGCTGAAAAATGCCTGCGTCTGAATCTTGGTGATGGCCGCACCGAAGTAGACGAAGCAGAACAGAATCTGAATCAGGCGTGCCGGCCAGACAGGGACCCTGGGCGGAATTGCCGACGCTTCACGCCCCTCTTTCCACCGTTTCAGGACGGCGTCGATGGACCAGACGAGATGGCATTCGGAAACGGCCAGAATGAGCAGGACGTGTGCGGCGATCACTGAATACTTCGTCATCGTACTGACGGCGTCGAGCAAATTGAAATACGTGTACAGCGGAGCCCCGATCAGAAACGCCAGTCGTGTCCGAAATCCAAACACTCCACAAATCAGCGCGAAGATCATGATTCCGTACAGCGCAACGGCAAACGAAGGAGGAAGAATCGGAAGCGGGGTTCCCTGTCCGAACAGTTCGAACATCTGTGTCGGTGCGCCATCAGTCGAAAACAATTCGCGGACTCGCCCGAAGCGCCGAATCATCGGCACCAGAGCGACCGCTGGCAGAAACATGCGAACCAGAGCGATCCCGTACGGTGCCTGTTCGGCAAAGAAAAATTCCCGAATGCCGCTGAACATTGCCGGACG
>CAZFDW010000406.1:0-6487 GCA_964517865.1 uncultured Chitinophaga sp. | reverse complement strand
TACTTGGTGAAATGCCTTGGATGGCATTCGGCAGGATTCCCGCCCCAGTACACAATGAAGTCAGCTCGGTTCTTTACTTCGCCAAGAGTACACGTCACTTTACCACCCAACTGGGCAGCGATTTCTGTGGGACCGTGTCAAAGCGATGTGTGGCTGTCGAGCAGCCCTCCCAGTCTGTCGGCCAGTGAGACGGCTTCTCGCTGAGCTTCACAGGTGGTATTGCTCAGTCCGTAAATCAGCGGCATGTGAGCGTCATGCAGAAACGTGGCGGCAGCTTCGATGGCTTCGTCCACTGTCGCTTCGTGTCCGTCGATCAGGGCGTTCGGATAATCGTGGTCCGCCGTATGATTCAGAAACCACGCTTTGCCAAGGACGCAGGCTTTTTTTGCTTCGTGAATTCGCGTCTCGTCGAAGTGAAGCTGAATGTCGTCGCAGACGCAGCCGCAAAACGTACATGTGGCATTATTGATGACGTTGAGACTCATCGTGTTTGTCCCCAGGCGATGTTGAAGTGTCGTAAGTTTAACCCGACGCCAACGGCGAGACGCATCGCAGCCACAAAGACCTCGCCGTTGACGTCGGGTTAAACTGTGTAATGATTAATCGTTGCTGCACTGTGGCTTTGTGGCGGATTCGTCCGAACCGGACGAAGGAACGAGAAATGTTCAACCCAGCGCCCGACCGGGATTGCTGCCTCGCACACGGCGCGGCATGAAACGGCCTTTATCGACTTCTTCCCATGCGGCAAATTCCTGCTGCGGCGGTTCGGCAGAAAAGTGCGGTGATTCGTCGGAGACGAAATCGGGCGAAGTACCTCCATCTTCAGTCATCATGTCGTCCTCAAATTTATTGTGGTTTGGAGTCCAGGGGCTCACCCGCCGTCACAGTGGCCTTATTGATTCATGGCAAGCCAGAGCGGCTTCGCTTTGTTCATTTTGGAACCGGTTCAACATCCACGTCCCAGCCTTTCGAGGTTGGCATTCCGGTTCCGTCAGTGCTGCCACCCATGAGTTTACAGGTGGGCGGGCCGTAGGGTACGAACAAAAGTCCAGTCGGGCATTTTCCAGGTTCGCATTGAAATATGGCTTCGCCGAATTCCGTGCGGACGATGACCGAATCGCCGGATTCGAGCCCCATTTCTTTCATATCGGCTGCATCCATCGTCAAAGTGTTGACAACTGCCTGATATTCAGGTGTGTCCTTTCCCGAATTGATAAGTGCTCCTTGTTTGGCTGTGCGGGAAGGATTCAGCATAAAACGCCGGGAAACCATCAATCTGCCTCAATTCTGCAATGCCTCGCAACTCCACCGCCCCAACGGGAACCGGATGGCGTGAGAAGCTGATTAGTCTAGTGTCGCATACCCGTCACAGCAATCAGAAATGGCGATTCGGTGGTATCTTAAGTCTCGGAATTGACGATCGCCGTCGTCGTTCGATTTCCAAACCGTGTCCGACTTCTACAATCCGGAGTTGACGGTTCGCAGATTGCATCTGCAGAGTCAGCAATATCGTTTATCCATGTGCCGCACCGAAAGTTGAATTCATGAATATTAAGTGGACTGTACTCGCCTTTGTTGCCGGGGCTGCACTCTCCTGGGGTGTTTACGTTCCGCTCGTGCATGATGCGACGACAAGGTTCGGCAGTAATCTTCGAGCGTTCCTGATGGTGGGGATTGCCTACTTTCTGGTCGCGGTACTCATCCCGAGCTTCTTCATTTTCTACAAAGGTGATCCAACGGCAAAGGATCCGGCGAAGCTCAATTGGGCAACGCCGAGCATCACATTCGGCATCCTCGCAGGGATTGCCGGAGCAGCCGGGGCACTGTGCGTCATCTTTGCCGTGAAAGAGGCTGGACCAACTGCTGCCTTTATCGTGGCACCTTTGGTGTTTGCAGGAGCCCCGATCATCAATACGATCGTGTCTGTGACGATTTTTGCACACGGCAAGAGATTCGAATCGCTCAGCCCGTCATTCTATATCGGACTACTGATCGCCACGGCTGGGATGGTGCTGGTGATGATCAACAAGCCGAATGAGATTAAGACACCATCGCAACCAGTCGCCGCCGCAGGAGCGACTGCCGGTGGCGGAGCAATAACGCCGTAGTGAGCGGCACGGCGCTCGCCGCCTGTGATTGCCAGTGTTTTCGAACCAGCGACCAGTGGCTAGCACTTTGTCAAGCCAACGAATTGGGGTTGAATTTGTAGGCCGGACCAAGCGGAGCGCCGTTCCGGCAGGTCGGCCAATTGCCGGAACTGCGCTCCGCTTGGTCCGGCCTACCACAAAATCAAGCCTTGACGGACCGCTAGCGCCATTCCGCTCGCAGTGCAGGCCTTTTGGGCTGTCTTTTCTGAACGGTCACATGTCTCAATCTTCACCAAGCCATAGTTCCTCCGGTCGACCATCAACCGCTGTTGCTCGGACAGGTCCGCGTGAATTGTGGACGATGGACGCGCAGTTGAAAGACATTCAGCCTGGCAGTGGTGTCGTCATCCATCTGGAAAAAGCCTGGGGTGGCGTACGGCGGTGCTGGCTGAAGACGTTTCGGCGCGGATATATCAGCCGGATGGCGGCGTGTCGCAAAGGTGATTTCAATCCCTGTCCGCACGAGGTGCTTGATCCGCGCGACCTGAAGTTCTATCGCAATCAGGGCGGCTGGTATTGGGATCAGCGCGATGACCCGTTCGCATGGCGAGACAAACTGCCGTTTGCGCGCGTCGGCCTGGCGGAATTGTTCCTGATGTGCGGCACTGCAACAGTCGCCACGATAGGATTTTCGTGGTATGCGAATCAATCCATCGGGGCTTCCAGGATCATCGCGATCCTGCTGGCCGTGACATGTGCTGTCATCTGTGGACTGATCGCATGGTTCTTCCGCAATCCGCGACGCATCAGTCCGCCTGAGCCGGGGCTGGTTGTTTCTCCCGCAGACGGCAAAATCACAGACATCCAGGAAATCGCATTCGACGACTACATTGGCGGGCCGGCAAAGAAAATTGGTATTTTCCTGTCGATCTTCAATGTCCATATCAACCGTGCGCCAATCGCCGGGCGCGTCGTCGGTTTACGCTACCGCCCAGGCAAATATCTGAACGCCCTGCGTCCCGAGTCGGCCCAGGAGAACGAGCAACTGGCCATTATGCTGGAAGAAAGCCATGCACCTTTTCGCGGTATGATCGTGCGACAGATTACCGGTGCGATTGCCAGACGTATCGTGTGCTGGAGCAAACCGGGCGACGAATTGGGACGTGGCGAACAGTTTGGCATGATAAAACTGGGTTCGCGGACGGAACTTGTGTTTCCAGTCGAGGAAGGCCTTGAAATTCGTGTGCTGCCTGGCGATAACGTCACGGCTGGCATGAGTGTGTTGGCATCGTATGCAGTGCATAAGTAGGTCCTTTCCGCTGGAAAGGACTGTGTTTTGTAGGTCCTTTCTGCCGGAAAGGACTGTGTTTTGTAGGTCCTTTCTGCCGGAAAGGACTTCGCAACTTGCTGTGACCTGCGACCGAAACAGATTTAAGTGGACGGCGACGGACCGACGTTGAGCGGATGTTCGCCTTGCGGCGAAAGTCCTCCCCGGCAGGGAGGACCTGTCATTAAAACCTGAGCGACACGACATGTCCGACACTACCACTGACCCCGAACCCCAAGCGCCTCGGCCTCGCCGAATTCGGCATCGGAAAGTGTTCGCCGTTTTGCCGACACTGCTGACGCTGTGCAATGCCGCGTGCGGGTTTGGAGCGATCTCCATCGCCGCCAAAGTCGGCCCGGATCACTTCAAAGGTGTCGAACTGATTACAGCAGCACAGTTGATTTTCCTCGCGATGCTGTTTGACATGCTCGACGGCAGCGCTGCACGACTCACGAACCAGACCTCGGACTTCGGCGCACAGCTGGACAGCCTGAGTGATGCGATCAGCTTCGGAGTCGCTCCGGCATTCATCATGCTGCAGCTCGTGCATCCGGATCATCACTTGATGGATACGATCATCACCGCTCCGTTCAACTATCATCCACGAATCCTGTGGGCGATTGCCGTCCTGTTTATGGTGTGCGCCATCCTGCGGCTGGCCCGATTCAATGTCGAAACCGAAGAGGAAGATTCGCATGACTTCTTCAGTGGACTGCCTTCACCGGCGGCAGCGGGCGTGGTCGCTTCGTTCCCGATCGGCGTGAGGGAACTGAAGGAACAGCTGAGCGATGAAGGAACCGTCTCATGGGCGAAACCTGCGGCTGACTACCTGCTGCCGGGCCTGGTCATTCTGTTGCCGTTGATCACACTGGCGGCGGCGATGCTGATGGTATCGCGCATCCGCTATGCACATGTGTTCAATCAGATGATTCGCGGGCGTCGGAGCCGCAAACAGATTTTGCAGACCGTGTTTGCGATGGTGCTGGTGTTTGTCCTGCTCGAAATGGCGCTGCCCGTGCTGTTTTGCGTCTTCGCGTTTTCCTCACCGGTTCGCGCATTCTGGGAACGCTACTATCTAAAGCTGAAGAAAAACAAAACGACATCGTCAGAAACGAAGGCCGCATGAACCTCAAAGATTACATCCGGTCAGTACCGGATTTTCCAAAGCCCGGCATCATGTTTCGTGACATCACGCCGCTGCTGAAATCGTCCGATGCTATGAAGGAAGTCATCCGTCGCCTTGCCGAACCATTTCGCGACGCAGGCATCACGACAATTCTCGCAGCCGAAGCACGTGGCTTTGTATTTGGCGCCCCGTTAGCGATGGAACTGGGGGCAGGCTTTGTACCGGTCCGGAAGCCGGGAAAGCTGCCGTGGGCAACACACAAGTTCAGCTACGATCTGGAGTACGGTTCTGACTCGCTGGAAATCCACAGCGACGCGATCGGGGCCGGTGATCGTGTACTCCTGGTTGATGATTTACTCGCAACCGGCGGCACTATCGAAGCCTGCATGAAACTGGCTCAGCGTCAGAACGCAGACGTTATCGGTGCCGCGTTTGTGATTGAACTGGCGTTCCTCAATGCTCGCCAGCGTCTGAATTCTCTACGTGTCAACAGTCTGGTTGCATATCACACGGAAGACGCTGACGAATAGGCGAACACACCCACAGATCCTGCGAACGAGCTGAAATCTTCGCCAAATTTACTGTCCCAGATTTATTGCCCCAGATTCCGCAGCCTGCGGGATCACGTTGCCGTGATTCGCAGATTACCGCTGATAAATCGGCAGGAAGCCTTTATCGAGCTGCAGCATGATACAGTTGAGCGATGTGACGTAGACGGTACCTACCTGCGGGTCGGCCCAGCCGCCGCCGGACTGCATTTCCTGGAGCAGTTTGCGATTCACTTCGTCGCGGTACTTTGTCCACTCATCACCGCCCGTGCGGTAGACGACCTGCGAAAAGTAGAAGTGCATGTAGTGCCAGTGGCCGTTGCTGGATGCGATCGATTTGTCCGGCCAGATAGTCCGCTTACAGTATTCCCGCATCCGCTTCGTGAGGTCCGTGTCGTATTCGCCTGCGTTGAACATCGCGGCCAGAGCAGCGGCGGTGATCGGTGGTCTTGCGCCACCTCCGCGAATACTGTACTGCACGCCGCCGTCGGAATCTGTGCATTCATCGATGTAGACTTTGGCGCGGTCGATGATTTCCTTTGAAACGGGGATTCCGGCATTGCGACAGGCGCGGAGACCCTGCACCTGAGTGATGCACGTCGAGCCTTCGTCGAAATCACTGCCTTCTTTCGCAGACACATATCCCCAGCCGCCTTTGCTGGTCTGAGCATCTGCACAGAATTGCACGGCCAGTGTGAGGACTTCGCGGATTTCTTCACGGCGTTGCGCGTCCTCTTCTTCGCCGTAGACCTGGCTCAGGAAGAGCATCGAGAAGCCGTGACCGTAGGTGTAATGATAATCTTCTCGAAATCCGATAAGCCCATTCGGGCGGCTCATGGACAGGATGTAATCGACCGCCAGACGGATCTCTTTGGAATACCGTCCGCTGGTGGTGGTTGATCCTTCCGCCAGCATGGATGTGCCGACCAGAGCAGTCATCGCAACTCTGTATTGCCCCTGATTCGCTTCCCAGTACCCCTGGCGTTTTTGCAGTGCAGCCAGGTAGTCCAGAGATTGTCGGACGGCCGCATCCACTTTTTCATCGGCGCGACAGGGTTGAAGCCACGCGAGCAACGTGACGGCGAAGGCGGCAGGCAGGACGACGGAAAGACGTTTGATCCGTGACAGCATTTCGATCGTCCTTAAAGTCGAGGCGAGCGGCTGGGCGTCAGCCCTCCGTGGAAAAACGAACTACTCAGATATTGCATTGTTCACCAGGAATCACCCAGCGCGGGCTTCGCCCGTAACCCAGGCTGAAAAGTTGTCAATCGCAAGCCACAAGTAGCGCGGCTCCGCTCGTTGCCGCTGTTCTTCCTCTTGTGACTCTTGTGAGTTTTTGTGGCCAGCACTCTTCGTTCAGTTGTTGTTTTTGAGTCAGCGATTTTCTGGCCACAAAGAG
>CAZFDW010000405.1:0-6506 GCA_964517865.1 uncultured Chitinophaga sp. | reverse complement strand
CGCGAGGCTCCGTTTCAATCCGCGCCCCGCGTGCGGGGCGAAAGCGCCGACGACGACAGTCCACGACTTGGAAACGCAGTTTCAATCCGCGCCCCGCGTGCGGGGCGAAAGGCGGTCATCGTAACTGCAAGTGGGCGTTTGACAACGGTGCGAGGTTTCGCGAACCCAGCTTCAGGCATGGGGATCGAGAGAGGTTCGACGGGGCGCCTCGTCATAAACTGTGTCCCAGACATGCATTAGATGTGGTCGCGAACCTGCCGGGGTTTGGCTGTGTGCTGGACGTTCGCAACACCGATTTCAGACCCGCTGAATAATCCACGCCGGTCAGAAAATCAAGGGCTCGTCCAGATCAAGCGACGGTTTCACGCCAATGTGCTCGACGCGGTGTTTCCATTCGTTGCCAAGCATGTAGAAGCGGAGACTGTCTTCCTCCGGGTTGATCAGGTCAGTCAACTGCTGCTTGAGATGCACGTACTGCTCGTTGTTCAGCGAACACTCGAAAACAGACTGCTGCACTCGCTGTCCGAAATTCAGGCATTTCTTCGCAACCTGACGCAAACGACGCTGGCCGGCTTTGTCGCCGGTGGCGACATCATAGGTTATCAGAATCAGCATTGCCTGTGGTTCCGGTGAGAGGAGTGTATTTAAATGCGGAAGTCCGCAATTGTGGGCTCATCTCGGCGGAGCGAGATGGCGACGTTACTTCCAGGAAAATGGAGGATACGCATCTGCGTCGCCTCGGAGAAACCGGGCCATCAGGCGTGCCTGAATGAGCGGCACAAGACCCAGCGTCATCTTTTCCTGCAGAAACGGGTGCGTAATTTCTTCCTGTTTGCGCTTCTGATAGGCACCGACCAACTCTTTTCGAGTCGCTTCATCCATACGAATTCCGCCTCCGGGTTCCTCAACAAATCCTCCGGCTTTCACCTGTTGACGATTGATGAGCGACAGCACAACGCGATCCACAAGGACCGGTCGCAGTTCTTCCATCAGATCCAGTGCCAGACCCGGCCGTCCAGGGCGATCCCGGTGCAGAAATCCGACGGCTGCGTCTAAACCGGCGGACTCGCACGCACTTCGCAAGTCGTTAGTGAGCATCGAATACAGAAATGACAACATCGCGTTGACATTGTCGAGTGGCGGGCGGCGTGTGCGTTTCGTGAATATGAAATCCTGTTTCTGGCTGGTGATGAGATCATTGAAGACTTCGAAGTAGTCAGCAGACGCATCTCCTTCAACACCACGCAACTGGTCGACATTCAATTCGACTTCGAGCGTACGCAGCCGCATATCGATCCGTGTCGCGATCTTTTCAAGGCGTGCGGTTGCCTCGGACGCGGACTGATCCCGGACAGCGCGCCTCAGCACAGTACGAAAGTTCGCCAGTTTGCCGATGATGCAGGCACGAGCGATGGCGGCGGTGGCTGTTGGATCATCGGCTCGTCGATACTGTTCTCGTCGCAGCAGAACATTTCCAGGAGTGAATCCGTTGACGGCGGCCAGGAAGCGACCGTTCTGCGTCAGGAAGCTGACGGCAATTCCATTCTGAGCACACGCACCGAGAAGCTGTGGGCTGCAGGAAATACGTCCCATGCAGACGACAGCACCGACGTTGAGCATCGGCAGCCGCAGGCGGTCCTTCTTTTCAACGCGAACGACAATGGTTTCGCCGTCCTTCTTCAGGTACGCACCCTGCGTCATCACGAACAGTGTATTGAGATGCTGTTTCATAGGGCGGAGCTTTCAGTTGGCAGTGTTCAGGATTCAGACGGGGCGGTTGTGTCGGAGGGCTGGATGAGCTCTTCGAGATACCGCTTTGCTGTGGCCCTGGGACGCCAGGCTTTGGGCATGCAGATGTCGAACAGTGAGCAGCCTTTGCAGCGTGGTTTCCATTCGGCGGGCGGCGTGATTCTTGTTCTGACCATTTCGTGCAGTCGAGCAGCAGTCTGGATGGTGAGCTGGCGGAGAGGTTCATCGAAGACAACTTCTCGGCGATGCTGGCTGCGGATATGGAAAATAGCACCCTTGGGCACAGGGACGCTCAGCATTTCTTCCAGGCACAAGGCCTGAGCGCAGAGTTGGACTTCGTCGTTGTCCCAGCGTCGCTTTTTTCCGCGTTTGAAATCGACGGGGTATGGGGTGGAGGAAACTGCGGACGGGACGTCCTCGCTCCGGAATTCCACCAGATCCGCCTTGCCTGTCACGCCGAGCCGATACGAAACCAGCATCATGCCGGTCACGTTCCGTTTATCGCCGCGTTTGAGGTTTGCAGTCCGATCGACTTTCCGGTGAGCATACTCGCCCTCGACCGTGAACTGATTCCCGATCCAGATCTGCTCCAGCAAATGCATCGCCACCCGCCGTTCGCAGAACAGCAGGTCGTTGAGATAGCGGAGGGGAAGCAGGTCGTCTTCAGCGTATTGTGGGGAATCGGACAATCGAAGCTCTCCGTTCGGCAGCGTCACCGATGCGACTTGATAACTTCATCCAAGAGGATGACGTTGAATCCAGCGATATTGCGAAAAGCAAGGTCGTTGGTTAGAAAGCAGGAGGCCGTCTGTTGAAAAGCGGTCGCGGCATGAATTGCGTCGGGAGAACGCAGTTTTGAAACTTTGGCACGCATTTCGGCAGCGGCTCGCAGGATTGCCGGAGAAATCGGAACAAGCCGAATACCGGGGAGCAAAAGAAATGTTTCGTAGTCGGCAGCCAATTGGCTGAGTCCCGACCGATAAGGCCCAACAAGTGTTTCGAGCAGAATCAGTTCGCTGATGACGACGACCAGTTTTCCGGCAGCGACGGATTCCCAGAGCGGCCTGAGAATTGGGCTGTACCGTGGGTGTTTTTCAACCGTGTAGATCACGATGTTGGCATCAACACAGACGACGCCGGTTGTGGGAAGGTTCACTGATCCCATGACTGACGGTCCTGATTGAGCAGCCGTCCGTATTCCTCCCAAGTCGGAGCTGCGCGCGGCCCATCGGGCAACGAGTCGATGAAAGCGAGGATATTGGTTTGTGCGGTGACATCCTGGTTGCTGGGATGCACGACGACTTCAACCCATTCCCCGTCAGTCAACTCGGGCGCAACGAACTCAACTCGATGCCCTGGCATGACCTGGACGGTCTGTCTGACAACCGGCATTTCAGCTTCTCCAAAAATCTAAAGTCACCCCGCACACTGGCAGATTTCCAGCCGAATACTGTACCGACTTCCGCCAATGATCGCCTCGCAAAATCGCCTGAACGCTGCTTTTGGCAAAGAAGAAGCACATTCAAACATTGGTCGACTTCTTTGAGATGTTCTTTTCCGTTGATTCTCCGATGACCGCCTTGGCCCCCGGTCGTGAACTGATTCCCGATCCAGATTTACTCCAGCAAATGCATCGCCACCCGCCGCTCACAGAACAGGAGGTCGTTGAGGTAGCGGAGGGGATGCAGGTCGTCTTTGCTGAACATTGGCATGAGATCGATCCGAAATTGCTATCGACTTAACTTTAAATCAGACAATTAATCCGTCGTTGCCGCCATCGATCAGGGGAAGCACACCTGACATGTAGCCAAGGAATCTGTCATACTCCAGCTTCCATTTCCGGAGATCGTCGTAACCTCGAACTCGTTCGAGCCGTTCCAGTCCAAACTGTTGCTCCTTGCTGTGCCAGATTTGGACAGAAGCCGATTGCAGTTCAGCGCGTGTGATCTTTTCGTAAGCCTCCAACCGCTGAACTAACGCCTTATCCACAATGGCTGTCACGGTGTCACTGTCGATGATTCGGAAGAGTTTTTCAACGGTCGGAAAGTCCGCGTTTCGTTCTGCAATGTCGATGTCTTTTTTCTTTTTTGGCATCCCTTCTTGAGTGATCTCACGACGCAGCGCTTCCGTGCAGAAGTCGGGCGAGACTTTGTCCTCGACGAACAGTTCGCCCAAGACTCGCGCGGACGCTTTAAACGCCGGATGCGGCCTAAGCAAGTGATCGTGCCGGAGTTGAATGTCCCACACGTCAGCTTGCTCATACTCATTGGAGCGATTCACGCGACCAGAGATTTGCAACAAACTCGTGAGGCTGCACCGCTCGCGAATGCCGGTGCGAAACGAAAAATCAACGCCAGCCTCTACGCATGACGTGGCCACGAGCGTCCAATCGCGATGGTTGGGTTGCCGCAGCCGTAGCTTCACCAGTTGCAACGTCGCCTCACGATCACACGGAGTCAGGGCTGTCGAAAGATGCTCAACGTGTTCGCCACCAAACTCCATCGCCAGATGCCGCGCGATGGCGGCAGCGGATTGCACAGTGTTGACGATCAGCAGTCTCGGGCCTTCGGTCTTCTTCGCGAACTTCGCAATGCCCTCCAAGTCGAGCGGCTCGGAGCGGCTGTGATATCTCACCCGACGCTGTTCATGATCGGCTGACGTGTCGCGCACGGCATCGGGCACAAGCGGTGGCAGCGTGGTCGGCGGATCGACGAAGTCTGGCAGTTCCCAAAAGCGATGCAGCGATCCCGAACCGAGCACGATGTGGCAATTCCATTCGCGTTCCAGCTCTCGCAACCATTTCCAAGCCTGCGGCCAAAGATGAGCGGGCAAAGCCGTGTGAGCTTCATCGATGAAGATCGCTGATCCGGCCACTTGATGGAGCTTGCGAACCGATGCAGGACAGCGGGCCGCCAACGTCTCGAAGAACTGCACCGCCGTCGTCACCACAATCGGGGCATGCCACAAAAACGAGTATTGCCGAGCGACCGGATCATCAAACTCGGCCCTGTGGTGATGCGCAACAACGATCTCATCGGTCGCCTCGTCGTTGTGAACCAACGCCTTGCGGTACACGGCGACCGACTGGTCGATAATGCTCGTGAACGGCAACACGACGAAGACACGCCGCAGCTTCTTGACGACTGCCGCCTTCAAGAGATGAGCCATTATCGCCGTCGTCTTGCCCGAACCGACGGGACTGTCACACGCCAAGAAGCCAGCCACACAATCCGCGTCGCGGCACTGGTGATATACCTCAGTTCTCAAACGGGTCCGTTGATCTTTTCGATGACGACTGAGTTGCGCCACGTAGTCGTCGAGCAACTTCAAACGCTCCTCAGCGGCCAACAATGGTGGCGTCTGATTGGCGACCGGATCACGATAGTGCCGTGCGGTGTCGGAATGATCCGCATCGACGAGGCACGACAACGCCATTCGCAACAGCATCGGCGGCGCAGCCACTCTGACGTCAAGTTGTTTGGCCACAGGGAGGGTTGCCACGCATGACTGGTGCCGCCGTCGGTACTCGTTCAATAACCGATTAGTTAGCTCTCGGAGCGGCGTACCGTCGGAAATTGGACCTTCGTCGCGGAACATCTTCTCGCGACCTCTTACCTGCGAACTCTCGGCAGCCATCGCCGGCAGTCCGATATGATGAGCATAGATCACAATAGCGGCTGCCAGCCGGGTCGAGTCTAGGGGACCGTCCAGGAGATGGGCCACGCCGGCATCAACGTGATTCAGATTCAGCGCTTTCCTGCCATTGGAGCGAAGCACTTCCTGGTTGGTTTCGTCGAGCTTCCCAAGATCGTGGAATTCCGCCGCCAGTCTGACGGCAGCGCGCAACAAGTCGCCGTACTTTTTCGAGAACACAGCCGCACGGTCAGAGTTGCCCACCGCATCGCTAATGACGTTCTGGATGTGGTCTCGATATTCCTGCTCCGGGACGCCACGAGCCGGCTTCGCACTGTGGGCAAGGAAGGTCATGACAAGTCCATGAGGTCACGCACCAAGCCAACCTTGTCCTTCAGTTCTTTCGGCAACGCGGTGGGGACGTCGTAATCTTCCCACGACTTCGACGGCTGGTTGGCCTCTTGCTTCTTCTTCGGCGTAAGTGCCGCGATCAAGGCAAAGTCAGAGCACGAGCCCAAGACGTTTTTGTGCTCGATGTACCACGCATGGCGCAACTCAACCATCGGCCGCGCATGCGATCGAGTGTGCGGATACGCGAATGGAATCACTTTGAGCAACAGGTCGATGTCTTGCTTGGTGCAGCCCGACTTCTGAGCCGCGCTGGGGTTCACAAAGAACGGCATCCAGTATACGCCATGAGGCACAAACCGATAACCCATCGGTGCCATTCCGCGATCCTTGCCTTCTTGAACTCCGGACTTGCTCGTGTTGGTGTGGCGGCTGATGTCGATTGGTGCGACCGACAATCCCAGACCGAACTGCACCACACCGGTCTTGATCTTGTCGGACCCACCCTCTTCGAGAAACGTGTTTCCGAAAATGCGACCATCCCAATATTTGTCGCGAAAGGTGCCATCTTCCAGTTCCGCATTGATCGCCTTTCGGTCACGACCGCGCGATTCGAGGATCACAAATCGTTTCGGATCAAGGCTCATTGCCTTGCTGGTCTCCTTCCAAACGTCGCCGTCTTGATTCTCAATTAAGTCGCGGACTTTACGTTTGAATGAGACAGGCGAAATTTCGCCCTTGCCGTCCGGGCGTTGCCGCGGATCGCTCTCACGATC
>CAZFDW010000404.1:3884-6529 GCA_964517865.1 uncultured Chitinophaga sp. | reverse complement strand
GTTCGAGCCCTGGTCGGGTTATTTGTCTGATGCGTACCACGACGCACCCGTGCTCAAGCCAGCGTAAAACACTGGCTTTTTTCATGCGCACTATCCAGCAACGTCGCTCGTTCGTTCCGGTACGCTCTCTGACTGTGCCACTGAGTGTGCCACTTTTTCCGCAGTAGCTTTCTCGAAGTTCGCGTCAGTCACTTGTAGATAGTGTTTTCGAGCCACGGTTTCAGAATGCCCGATCCACGCCACGACAACATGCGCAGGGTAGGTTTCCATCAACGAATCCCAAAGGACGTTTTCCCACGTCAACGCAAGGATTTCAGACGGACAACGCACGCCACCATATCGGCACAATGAAAAGATCAGCCGCCATTGCAGGTCCGGACAGGCTTTGAGAATCTTCTGAGATTCCGCTTCAGTGATGAATCAGGTTTTGCCTTTACTCCCACCAACTGAAACCGCCATTCCATCGAACAAGTTTTCGTCGATCAGTTTAGCTTTGATTGCCGCCGTGAAGAACTGGCGAGCCCGCCCGCAACGCCGCCGAAGTGTGTTCTCCGCCTGTCCTTCCTCATTCTCCAGCCAGGTTCGGAACGCCGCCGCGTCTTTCGCTGTGATGGATCGCAAGGGCTTGTCATACCCGAAGAACGCCACAAGGTTCAGGCGAACCTGATGGTAATTCGTGACGGTTCCGGGTTCCACGTCTGAACGCCGTTCGATGTAACCTGCAATGAAGTCCCCGAGGTTCGACGACACCCGCGCGTCGATCAGCCCCGCGTTGCTCAGCTTATCGTGAACATTCTGGCCGATGTCTGCCAGCCAGTTCGCCGTTCTCCGGTCGATCGCGCTGCTGGCCGCTTTGGCCGAAACCAGTTCTGCGATGTGTCTGGCGAATTCTTCAACCGTCGATTTCTTGAAGCCTGAGAATCGAATCGTTTTGTTCGTGCCGTCCGGCATTACGAAACGAACACGATAGCCCTTTGAGTCTTTACCTGCACTTGCCATTGAATCACGCTCCTGAACGTGTGTTGTTGGGCAGTCCGTTCCCTGTCCAGACTGCGGGGGAATTCTCAATCAATCCGCTTCGGTTTCTTTTGTTGGTGGGACTTTCACCGTAAGCCCGACGGCCGCCGCCAGCTTCTCGGCAGTCTCGAGCCTGATATCTCGCTCGCCTTTTAGGAACCTGAGAATCACACCGTGATCGACTCAGGATTCTTCATTCAGTTGGTAGGACGTCTTTCCCGAATTCCTCAGGGCCTGCCTGAGTCCGTCCGGGAGTGTTGTCCGCTGTGGTTTCTTCTTTGCCATCGCTGCTGAAGTCCTGTTCTTTTGCCGTCGTCAAGGCATCGCCCCGCCGTTCAGGGTCGATGCCGGCCATAAGTTCCGCCAGTTCCCGGAACTCCGGGGAATCTCTCAGACTCTGGCGAGAATGCTTGTCATTTGTTAACTCCAGGTATCATCATCAGATTGCCGAGCAACCGATACACTCAGCGTGATGGACTGGAGTTTGTCCGACATTTCACTGTCGGAAATAGATTCCGTAAAAATACCGTAAGTCACTGTGTGTCAACAGGATACAGCCTCGGTCATATGGTCCGACAGTTCCGACAATTTTGTAAGTGTCGGATGATGGCTTGACTTCGGGTTCATTTCGTCCGATATTAATACCCAAGGGACTGGGAATTCCCGGTCGGCGCTAAGCCTCGGTGAACACCGAGGCTTTTCGCATTTTCAGGCCGGGTGGATTGTCAATCCTTCGCCGTTGCCGTCAGAGTCTGCCGCGAATTTCTTCGCCAGAATGTCGTAAGCCCGATTCGGCTGGTCTGGCTTGAGGGTCTTTCGACCGATTGGACGGGCGACAAGGTCTGCCAGTTGCAGCCCCGACGAATTGCATTGCTTGCCTGCAATGATGACATTGAACGGCAGTTGGGAATTCAGCGTATTCTGTCCGCCGCAAACTCGCCGGAATTCGAGTTCCAAATCTTTGTCCTCGTTCTTGCCACGCGCTTCGAAAACTATGAACGTCGTTCGACTGTCCTGGCCGTTTGACGCAAGAAAATGAAACACTCTTTCCAAACCCAGGCGCAGGGCGACGTGGTACAGATTTGTTCCATCGTCAATCCGTCCTTTCAGCGAATCCTTGCGAACAACGGAAGCCGTCAAAGTGAACTCTGCAGCTTCAATGATATGTGAAAGATCTGACTGGAATTCATCGCGACGTTCTTTGTTGAACAGAATTCGGAACTGGCCTTCAGCTTTCCTGATTTCGTGTTCGTGAAGCACAACCATGTCGTGTCCGAAGTGCTTAAACTTGAACCGCTGTAAAGCCGGAACAATGCTTTCAATGTATGACTTTTTATGAAAGATGCAGAACGCAAGCACAAACAGCGGGTATGTAGGGTCAATCTTGTTCAACCCATGATCACCGCTTTCGTCAACGTAGACGATGTAGTCGCTATGGTTCACGGTTAGACCTTTTTGCATTTGGAACAATTCCTGTCGTGTGCGTGCCGGAGTGTATCAGGCGAAGCCCTTTCGTCCTCCGAGTATTTTAAGCGGTATTCATCCCAAATCTTACTCCAAGGATCAGGGAGTTCCTTGCCACGACGCGGACAACTAAACTGAATCCTTTGGTTTCGAATGACTTCCGT
>CAZFDW010000404.1:0-3784 GCA_964517865.1 uncultured Chitinophaga sp. | reverse complement strand
TGCGATGCCGTCCAGTTCGATGAGACTTCCCCGCAGTGCATCCGCAACGGCGAAAACTGTTTCAATGTCTGCCAGACGGTCGGGGAATCGCTGCCCGGCTTTGTCCCTGGCAATCTTCAGTTCGTGATACAATTCCCGGTGAGATTGTTGCCAGTCGTTTTCCATCGCTTCCGGGTTCCTGTGTCCCGGATGTCCTGAAAGAAAACGAATGCGGAAACGGTTCAGGAAAACCGCTTGTCAGCCAAGGTAATTAGTCCTGCCCTATCCGCGTTCATGTTCGTAATTTCAACCCGCCCGATTCACCCAATTAAATGGCATAACGGCCATCGGGCAACAGTCGGGCCTGACCAATTGAAGCCAGAGTGTCGAGCAACTCTTCCACGGCATCAGCTTTGACAGATTTGAATCGCTTGGCGATGGCTTCGGAACTGGTGGGGCCTTTGTGATCCTGCAGAGACTGACGGACAATGGTGATTTGTTCGCGCAGTTTCTTCGGCCATACGACTTTTTCTGGGGCCTTGTCTTTGGTCTTTGCTTTGGCCTTGGCTTTCGACTTGCGGCCTTTGGTTTTCGGAGACTCAGATTCGTCGTCAGTCTCTTCGTCGTCCGCTTCCAGTTCGAGTTCCGTTTGAACGGCTTGCTTGCCGCTGGCTGGATGCTGGAACTCCGGACGAAGCCAGCGAATGAGCCCCTGTTTTTCTTCCTCCGCGCGTTCGTGGTTCAATGCCACCAGTCGCTCGAGGATTTCTTCGTCCGTCAGATTATGTGGCCAACCGTATGCATCAAAAACCGCCGCGTCCAGTTCATCGTGAATCTGTTTCAGGACGCTGACAAGTCCTTTTTCGTGGATCACTTTTTCCTTGGCTGTCAGTTCTTCGCCGGACCGCAGTTTTTCGAGGGCGTTGTACATGCCTGTGATTGTGAGGTCTGGATACTGTTCTTGTTGACGCTTTCGGTGTGCATCGAGTTTCTCAGATTGATCACGAATGGATTTCGTGAACGAACCATCGGCGACAGGAAAAGGAAATTTGTCGAAGCAATCCCCATTGTTGTAAGTCGCATCATTCCCTACCCCAAGCCACCCACCGACTTGCGTGGCCCAAACGACATGAATTTGCGACGACAAGACACCCAAAAGCCATCCATCGTCGGAGCCAACGGCATATAACTTACTATCTGCTACAATTTCACCTGGTAAGAAAACAAAGAAACGGTGGCGAGCTGTTTTGACTGTCGCAATGAATCGAGACAGCCCTGAGTTTGCCGACCGTAAGTCCGTGTGTTTTCGGCCGAACTTCCACCAGTTTTCGCGGCGATATTTCTCGCCGTTCTGATCACGTTCTGGTTTTACGTTAAGTAATAAATGTTGGTAGATCGCTGGAAAACTCGCCTGCAATTCTGCAAGTGAGAAAGCTTCACAATCAATGATAAACGCATCTCTGGATACTTGAGAGATATCGCGCCCATTTCGATATGGGAAGACAGGCGATCGCGACTGGTACAGTGTCCGCCAATTATCAGCTTGCGAACGGGTCTGGACGAATCCCTTGCCGATCGGGATTACGCCTTGATTGCATAGCATTTCATTGGCTCTCAGACGAACTGCCGAACCTGTGTCCGCTCCAATGGTGAGACTCGCAGAAATCTTTCCACGCTTTTGCTCGAATTCTTCGCTCAGTGACGATGTTCTCTCCGGCAGCGACAATAGCAAGCCATCACAATCTCCGTGCATAACCGTTGTCATTGCAACTCGGACTTGAGCCCCGACGGACGAATCAACCCAAGGATGATCTTGAACGGCAAAACACAGAGAGATCCCTTTTGCGAGTTGATCCTGTACTACTCGCTTGTTGAACGACTGAGAAATCGAATTTGTCGTTATGAAACCAGATCGTACGACCGCTTGTGAAATTGCGAGTTGCGCGCCTGCGACCCACCAATACATGACGAAGTCCACAGAGTCTGGCACTTCATCGTATGCCGTGCGGAGTGCAGAAACATATTCTCTCCCAAGTGCCGCTCGCATTCGCTTATTGCCGATAAACGGCGGATTGCCTATGAGATAGTCACATTGTGGCCAATCCGCCTTTCGTGGATTTACGTACTGCAATTCTTGGATCGTTACGGTGTCATCTGGCACTTCTTCCCCCGTCACCGGATGTGGCTTAGTCGTTCGTCCATCCCATCGTGTCACCGGGTTTCCATCATTATCAAACACCGGTTCAATCGAATCCCACGCAAGCACAGCATCGCGGTTTTCAATGTTGTCAAACCTCCGAATGATCGGTTCCGCAATAGATTCCTTTCCACGGGCTTTGATGTGCCATTGAAGGTAACCAATCCACAACACGAGGTCCGCAATCGCCGCGGCGCGCGGGTTCACTTCAATCCCGAGGAACTGGTGGGGATCAATCGTCGTGAGTATCTGTTGACGGTCCCCAAAGTCGGCCATTGCTTTGGTGACTTCGCCTTCCAGTTTCTTCATCAACTCCAGCGCAACATAAAGGAAGTTCCCGGAACCGCAGGCAGGGTCGAGAACTCGGATGTGACAGAGTTTCTCGTGGAAGTCCCGGACGCTCTTTTGTGCTTCGGAAACCTTGTCAGAGTTGTATAACGCCGTTGCCGTCGCGTAAACGTCGTCCCACTCTTCACGCAACGGTTCCATGATGGTCGGAATCACCAGCCGTTCCACGTATGCCCGTGGCGTGTAGTGAGCTCCCAGCTTGTGGCGTTCCACGGGATCAAGCGCACGTTCCAGCAACGTTCCGAAAATCGCCGGTTCCACGTCCGCCCAATTGGATTTGGCAGCTTCCAGCAACAGTTCCAACTGATCCTGATTCAAGGGCAGCGCGGAACAATCGGAGAACAGTCCCCCGTTGAACTGGGCAATCTTCTTTCGCAGAATCGTACTGAATCCGCCCTTGTCCATGTCCCGCCAGAGTGATTCCACCATCGGAACGAAATCGCCTGGAGTGTCTTTCAGACTCTGGAGCAATCCGACAAATGAACCTTTCGGAATCAGTTCCACGTCTTCGGCAAACATGGTGAATAGACACCGCATCAGGAACTGCGCCACCTGGTGGGCTCGCTGGTGGGATTCGTCCGCCGTTTGCATCGCTTTGTCGGCCGAACTGCTTTCGAGACTCTTCGCCAGTTTCGCCAGTCGGTCGGCCAGTTCGCGGGTAACCTTGGCAGACTTCTTTGATGGGTCGAGCGAATGAGGATCGAGCCAGACCGCTTTCAGGAATGCCTGAACTTCCGGCTTCGTCAAATCCTGCAACGGGATTCGAGAACTTCGAGGGTCGGGGAACAGTTCATAATTCTTGCCCGAACAACTGAAGTCCGCGTAAACGTCAAAGCAGTATCCAACATCGCAGACAATCAGAAACGGGGGCCACTCCGGCAAGGCTTCCGCATAGCGTTTGGCCTGTTGGTATGCTGAACGCATCGCCTGCGCCCAGTGCGTCGTTCCACGCGCTGCGGTGCCCTTCCTGTGTTTCTTCTGTTTCGTAACAGTCGCCAGGGCTTCCGCCAGTTCATTCGCCCGCCGTTCTGCCCCCTGTTTCGATTCCAGAACGAAAGTCTTTTGCCGGTACAGGTCAACCCGCCCCGTTGACGATGTCCCGTCGCCATTGTTCAGGCTGACGGCCTTTTCGAAAACGTAGGAGTTCTTCGATTCGTCGGCCTGCGTCGGTTCCGGTTCCGGCAACTCCAGCAACTGGCAGAGTTCTTTCAGAAACGACTGACTATTCGCCAGCTCCGCGCCACCGCTCCGCTGCCATCG
>CAZFDW010000403.1:0-6536 GCA_964517865.1 uncultured Chitinophaga sp. | reverse complement strand
TCATTGCTCTTGAACACAACCCGCGGCCGATCGGCCGACTTAAACTCGATATGACAATCCATCAAAACGCCGACGGTGGCATCCTCCGGAATCTGAATTTCCGCACGTACAGTGTTACCTTCTCGTTCAATCGACAAGGCTTCAAAGGGACCAATCTGAACCCAGTCCGGCTTGCCGTCCGGCACCGGAGCCCGGTTCGCTTTTTCAGGAGCAAGTTCAATCGTCAGCAAATGCTTCTTTCCCGCCACCGCACTTCCAGGGCGAACAGACGCGATGACTTTGGGCTGACGACTTTCCCCTTCGGTAGTGTCCTCGATCGCACCTTCCTGTGATCTTCGCGGACCTCGCATGTTTGCAGGATCGGGAACTCCTGCATAGCCTCCAAGCACATATGGAAAGCGGCCCGGAGTCACATGATAGTGATAGCCCCGAACATCATCGGAGTGTCCATTGCAGACATCCAGTGCTTTGTCGCCCGTCATGTCTCGCGCCATGACATCATCAGCTTCATACGGACCGTAAACGGGAAATCCGTCGAACGCAAAACCGATCACAGGTGAATGCAGTTTGCCATCGTCACGGAACGGCGACTTCACGCAGACCGGATACTTGTGATAATGATACACTCCGCGCTGTTCGGGATGCCCGCAACACGAATCCAGCCACACTTCCGAATATCCTTCCACTGCATTCATGCCGCCCGCTTCGAATGGATTAAAGAATACCACACCATTTAATGCCATTCCGATCGGCCCCATCGGAACTCGCGTAATGTGGTCGTTCAGTTTCGGTACGAACGGCAGTCGAAACTGAAATTTCTGAACTTTGATGCGGTTGGGATTGCCTGAATTGGGAAACACGGCCGTCGGATGATTCGGGTATCCCTGGCTGTCAAGGATGATGTGCGTTGCATCGTGCCGTACAATCAGGTTGTCGATCCCATCGTTGTTCGAGTCCTGGCGATGATACGAGAACAGGTCCAGATATCGATCGGCGTCTTTGTAATAGTAAACAGTTGGCTCAGCATTGCTGACATACCAATACCCCGCAAGATGCTTCAGCGAGCCCGGATCGACATTATCGGTCGCCATGATCATGGTGCTGCACAATGCCCACAGACACACAACCAAAGTGTAGGTACAACGAAACATGTTCATTCTCCGGATTATTGTCCATCGAGCCACCTGCAAGCAGAGTGTTGATTTAATGGGGTCAGACCCCTTCATGACGGCAATCGAAGCTAAAACCCAAACGTGTTTGGCTTCGAATACCGTGAGTAGGGGGTCTGACCCCATTAAATCAACAGACCCCTAGCGGCAGTCGCACGAGAAACGTTGAACCTTCACCCACAATTGAATCACACGAAATGCTGCCTCCGTGCGATGCAACCAGACTTTTGCAGATCGACAGCCCAAGACCACTGCCGCCATGTCTTCGAGAACGTCCTGTATCGACGCGATAGAACCGTTCGAACAGATGCGGCAGATACTCGGCTGCAATACCACCGCCATTGTCACGAATCGATAGTACGGCCGCATTGCCCTCGATTTGAACCTCCACAAAGATCTTTCCGCCCGGCGGTGTATGCTGAATTGCGTTGT
Organism: uncultured Chitinophaga sp.; assembly: GCA_964517865.1. Lineage (GTDB taxonomy): Bacteria > Planctomycetota > Planctomycetia > Planctomycetales > Planctomycetaceae > SXXK01. The sequence goes on along the minus strand of CAZFDW010000403.1, from coordinate 4,935 downwards.
CAATCAGGTTGATTGGAACCTGTATCAGAAATCGAATATCCGCATTAACCCTGACAGCCATTTCCGGCGCTGCACATTCCAGATCAATCCCTGCGAATACCGCTTTGTCCTGGAGTTGCGAGACCGCATCTTCAGCGACGCTTCGCAGATCGATTATTTCCCGTCGCAGTTCTGAATGATCAGAATCGGTGCGAGCCAGCAACAGCAGTCCATCGACAAGAGATCGCATCCGTTCCGAAGACCGCAGACATGTTTCGAGCGTCTGTTGATACGACTCGACCGACCGCGGCTGCGATAGTGCAAGTTCCATTTGTGATTGAATCACCGCCAGCGGCGTTCGCAATTCATGTGACGCATCGGCCGTAAATTGAGTCAGGCGATCGAACGATGTCTCAAGGCGTTCAAACGTGCCATTCAATACTGATGCCAGTTGCACGAGTTCCTTGTCGAGCCGACTGATGTCGATCCTGCGATCGAGATTCGCCGCAGAGATCTGTTCTGCCGTTTCGGAAATCAACTGAATCGGCTGCACCATGCGTCCCGATATCCACCAACCGCCGATGATGCCAACCAACAGCGTCCCGACCGCCATCCCGGCAATCTGGAGTCCAAATTGATGCAGGTTTGCCATGTCGTTCTCCAATGGACGCCGGACAAGAATCGTCGTCTCGTGTGGCCCCTTCATTGCGGCGTCGATGTAAGCATTTCCTCTGATGATTCGCGGCGGATGGTCAACACTCGTCGGCATGGTCATTTCCGGAGCACGATCTGTTGCAGCCCCGTCGCTGCGAGCCAGCACTGATCCATCACGTCGCCAAACCGTGAATTCCATGCGATCAATCGGTGGTCGCCCTTCATCATTCTGCGAATACGGCTCTGGTGGACGGCTTAGATTCAAAGGTCCCATACGTCTTGGTGGTCCCGTCTGAAAATTTGGTCCGCGTTCACCTGGTCGCCCCATCCCTGGGCTTCGATCACCGGGCGGCCGAAATTGAAACTCTGGTGGCAGTGGCCCCAGACTGAAATCTGACCGGAATTGATCGCCCGCCCGATCACCCGGAGGATTCATCGGTCCCGTATTGCGGTTTGGCCCACCGTCGCGGTTTGGGCCGGGCCGCACCCCGCGCAGGCTGACATCAAGATACTGGGCCGTCGAAACAGCCTGCAGAGTTGCGCGTTCATTGACATCACGATCCGCTCGCCAGTACACAAGTAAGCCGAACACGACAAGTGACGACGCATAGACTGCGCCGTACCACCATTGCAATCGCCCACGGATGGATCTAATCATGGAGGATATACCCCTGTCCGCGGCGCGTGGTGATAAAATCCTTTCCCAGTTTGCGTCTGAGATTCGAAACGTGGACATCCACCAGATTGGACAGACTATCATCGCTTTCGTCGAACAGTTTTTCGTAAATCTGAGTCCGCGTCACGACTTGTCCGCGATGCAGCGCCAGCAATTCCAGCAGAGAAAACTCACGTGGTGTCAGCAGTAACAGCGTCTCGGCGCGAGTCACGGTTTTTGCCTTGGTATCAAGGGTCAGCTCGCCGACTTGAATCTGTGACGACGCCAATCCCACCGAACGCCGAATGAGAGCCCGCAGTCGTGCCTTCAGTTCGACCAGGTGAAAGGGTTTAGCAAGGTAATCATCCGCACCGCCGTCAAGTCCTCTCACGCGATCGTTGATCCCATCACGAGCTGTCAGAATCAATACAGGGGTCTTGTGCGTCGTTCGCAACTTTTCCAGGACTTGCCAGCCGGTCAGTTTTGGCATGAGCAGATCGAGCACAATGGCGTCGTAGTTCCAACTCGTCGCCTTGTACAATCCTTCCTGCCCGTCGGAGGCTTCGTCGATTGCATACCCATCCTCCCGCAGGACCTGAGCAATCGTGTGCAATAAATCAGGTTCGTCTTCGACAACGAGAACACGCATTGCGGATCACTTCGATACAGAGTCAGTACGAGTTTCACAATCCAGCGGGCTGACCCGATTCGCCGGATTGATGGACATCGTATCGAGCTGTACCTGAAGACAACGTGAAGACGTGACGATTTTCCTTTGGGGTGAAAAACTCTGCGTTTTTCCCTACGGTACGTTCACAACAGCCGAGGCGACATCGCTCCGCCGACTTGTATTCCTGTCGGCACGCTATTTGAGAAGTGGTTCCAGCGCCAGGTTCCAGATTTGGTAGCCGTCCGCGTTCATGTGCAGTCCGTCTTCGAGCAGCAACTCCTGCCGAGGCTGGCCGTTCGCATCCAGCATCGGAGTCCAGATGTCCAGGAAATGCAGGCGTTCATCGTTTTCGCAGCGAGTCCGGATGAGTTGATTCGTGGCTTTGATCGTGTCAGCCAATGCCCAGCGTTTTACACTGGGTTTGATCGCCACATAGATGACTCTGCGGCAATCGGGCACCTGTTCCTTCACCTTCGCAGCGAACTGCGCGAAGTCCTCGGCGACGGTCTGCGGTGTCTTCTTCTGCGCGATGTCGTTGTCACCGGCGTAGATCACGATCACTGCGGGCTTCACAGGGGCCACGATGCGTTCAAAGAAATGTACGCTGTCTGCCATCTGCGAACCACCGAAGCCGTGATTTGAGGTCGCTCGTCCGGGAAACGATTCATTCAGTTTCCACAACCGAATGCTGGAACTTCCCACGAAGAGAATACTTCCCTGCCGAGATTCACCGGATTGAATCCTGGCTTCAATGGCCGCGATATCTTTTTCCCACTTCGTGAATGGTGCGTCGTCGGCGGTCGCAGATGAGATGGTGCTGACCAGGAGAAGGGTGAGCGAGCAGAACAAGGATTTCATGAAAAGGTTGCCTGTCAGTTAAAATCAGCTAAAACCGAAGGTTTGATTGCTGCGTTGGCCACTGACCACTTCGTCCCATGCCAGGAACTGTTGCGTCACGCATCGGGGTTCGACCCGAAGGGCTGGCTCATTGCAGAGGGCCTTATAAAAACAGCGTGGCTGTCGAAAAGTTGGCAGAAAGCTAATATCCTGATGAACGAAGTCAGAATCAAGTGCCACAGTCTGGCATGATGCATGCCTCGCGGCAAGGAAGTACAACGTATTCATCATGCTCAATTCGCTTCCAATCGATACTGTTCTGCCGCAGATCGTGGCCGCGTTACAGGATTCGAACTCCGTCGTCCTGCGGGCTCCGGCAGGTGCTGGCAAGACAACGCGCGTGCCACCGGCGATCCTCCAGACTCTGTCGAGGCAGCATGGGCAAATCCTGGTGTTGGAACCACGCCGGATTGCCGCTCGCACGGCGGCACGTCGAATGGCGTTTGAACGAGGTGAACAGGTGGGCCGGACAATTGGCTACCGTGTTCGTTTTGAAGAATCCGTCAGCCGCGACACGCGGATTCTGGTTGTGACTGAAGGCGTGCTGTTGCGGCGACTGCAGGACGATCCGTTTCTGGAAGGCATCGCCGTCGTTGTCTTTGACGAATTTCATGAGCGACGCCTGGACAGCGATCTGGCGCTGGCGATGGTGCGCCGGGTCCAGCAGACCGTGCGTCCGGATCTTAAAATTGTGGCGATGTCGGCGACACTCGATCCCGCTGGCATCTCCCGCTATCTCGCCGATTGTCCGATCGTTGAAAGCGAGGGACGGCTGCATCCGGTTCGCATCAGTTACCTGCGTCGGGTGCAGCGTCAACAGCTCGCAGAACTGGCGACGGACGGCATTGAACAGGTCCTGCTCCAGACGGACGGCGACGTACTCGTGTTTCTCCCTGGCGTAGGTGAGATTCTGCGGACTCACCGCGAACTGGACCACCTGGTCCGACGTCACCATCTTGCCGTCTTCAAACTATTTGGTGATATGACCCCCGAGGACCAGGACCGTGTGCTTGCCCCATGTGATCAGCGAAAAATTGTCTTAGCAACCAATGTGGCCGAAACTTCTGTGACAATCGAGGGCGTCACGGCCGTGGTGGACACGGGTCTGGCCCGGCAAATGCATTTTGACGCGAATATCGGACTGAATCGACTGGAACTCACGACCGTTTCAAAGGCGTCCGCCGACCAACGTGCGGGTCGTGCCGGAAGAACAAAGCCAGGAATTTGTCTGCGATTGTGGGAAGAAGCGGCGCAACGCTTTCGTCCGGATTTCGAAGTTGCCGAGTTGCATCGGGTCGATCTGTCCTCCGCTGTTCTGCGACTGTATGACTGGGGTGAAACTGACATTGCCGCATTCCCGTGGTTTGAAGTTCCGCCAGCCGCGTCCGTTGAGCACGCGCAAAAACTGCTCCAGCTGTTAGGAGCGATTGACAATGCAGGAATTACGCGCCTGGGCCGACGGCTGGTGCGATTTCCTCTCGCGCCGCGAATTGCCCGACTGCTGGTAGAGGCTCAACAATTTGGCCAGTCGGACCGAGCTGCACTCATGGCAGCCCTGCTGTCCGAACGTGATCCATTTTCTGGCAGCCAGCGGAATCTTCGGCCTGATCGTGGCCCAACCGCCAGCACGACCGCCGTCCATCGGTCACGTTCAGATGTGCTGGATCGGCTGCACGCTGTGGAAGATTATCTGGCAACTGGACGAAGCCATTCGATGTGCGGGGAAATTAATCGCGGCGCGGTATCGACGTTGACTCAGGTGGCGAAGCAACTGACGTCGGTGCTGCATGATGATTCCCTGGCGGGTGATCAATCAGCGGCGAACAGTGCAGTGATATGCACCGATCCGGATCAGGCTCTGCTGCGTGCACTGCTTGCCGGGTTTCCTGATCGAGTTGCGAAGCGGCGTGATACGACCGGAGAACGAGGTCTGATGGTTGGTGGTCGCGGCGTTCGGCTGGGACCACGGTCTGCGGTTACGAAATCGCCGCTATTCCTGTGTGTTGATATTGACGGAGCGGGAGCAGAAGCCACCGTTCGACAGGCTTCGGAAGTGCTGCGTGAATGGTTGCCGGAGTCG
>CAZFDW010000402.1:0-6540 GCA_964517865.1 uncultured Chitinophaga sp. | reverse complement strand
AGCACGAGCACCGTTTCACTGAGCACGAGCACGACAATTGTGTTTGAATGCGAACGACAGCGTTAACCTGGCGGCGGGGGTAACGCATCCATTTCAAAACCCGAACCACCGCCGCTCTGGTTGAACGCTTTGATGTTCGCGGCAGCAACTGCGTGCAGGTCTCCCGTAAAATGCAGATTGATCTCTTCCGACGGCAGCAGGCGGGCGCGGCCACCGCCGGCACCGCCACCTTTGATCCCAAAGACCGGTGCCAGTGAGGGTTCCCGCAGGGTGACAATCGAGCGATGCTTTCGTCGAGAAATTGCCATCGCCAGACCAATGGAAACTACGGTCTTGCCTTCTCCGAATGGTGTCGGATTGATGGCCGTGACGCCGACATATTTCCCCGATGGCCGATCAGTGAGTCGTTCATGCAGTCCAGGTGACAGTTTACCGGAATACCAGCCATACGGCTCGACAGACTTCTCGTCCAGACCCAACTCCGCTGCAATTTCGGCGATCGGTTTCGGAGCCACAATCGGATCGGATGCATTCGACAACTCAGTTCCCTCAGCAGTGAAGTACGATCATCCTTGCCGACCCACAACGCTTCATGCGCATCGGATGCACTTCGTCGCAAACGGCAGGGCCTCCAGCCGAGCCTGTGCGATAGGTTCCCCGCAGGACGTGCATTTCCCGTACTGACCGGACTCAATCAGGTTCAAAGCCAGTTTAATCTCGTGAATCTCACTCTTTGTGGCGCTGCCAATGCTCGACAGAACCTCATCGTCTTCGGACTCGACCGCGTTCTCGCCCCAGTCGGCGTTACCCGGATCACTCAGGCTGGCTTCGATCTCTGTAGCCCGCTGCGTGAGTTCATCCAGCCTGGCTTCCAGAGTTGCTTTCACTGCAGAATGCTGTTTCATCTCACTTTTCCCTTTTTCTGAAAATTGAACTCTTACGTTAGCGGCAGAGAATTTCTCCTTTGTTCCGTAGCTGAATTCGCAAAAATTCAGACCCTCCCTGAATTCCTGCAAATTCAACTGCGTTACAGCCTTTTTTGCCGTTCGCCCTATAAGCATGCTGTGAAATCAAAATCACTCTATTGATTTGCTGGCCGCCGGTTGTACTACGGCAAGCCCCATGCCGCATCACCAAGTTCCACAAGAATGTTGTGGAAGTGATTCATGGAGGTCTCCTTAAAATTCGTACGGACGAACAGAGGCCAGTCAAACGACGCCAGACTCAACAGCGCGCCATGAAGCACGCAACACGGCGCACCCATTCGCACACTTCAGCCGGAATCTGTCACATATAGAAACCCAGAATTGATGCGACAATACGATTCAACAGCACCTTCGCAGGTGATGTTCCTGAAGTTGCGAACGCTGTGCCGCGGATGTCAGGAAGCAAATTGGTCTGTGGACAGATGTTGGCAGCGACGTTGCACCTTGACTTGCACGTAGGCGAATGGCAGGAATGAATTCAGCTACAGACCAGAAATAGCCTTGAAAGCTAAGATTTTTCCAAATTCAAAAATCTTTCCCAAACATTAATTGACATATCGATACATGACGATATATTGATTGTGGAGGTAATCGAACATGTCTTCAACCACATTGAAACTCACCGAACTGCAAGCGATGAGCGAGGCTGCCGAATGTCTGCGGGCACTCGCACATCCTCATCGACTTCGAATGGTGCAGATGTTGCTACAGGGTGATTTCCCGGTGGGTGTTCTGGCAGAAGCATGCGGTTTGCCCAGTGCCATGGCGTCGGAGCATCTAAGACTGATGCAACGGTGTGGGTTTCTGACCAGCGAGAAGGACGGCCGGAAGGTGTTCTACCGTGTCGTGGAGCCACATCTGAAGAACATTTTGAAGTGTATTGAAGAGCGGTTTGGTGTGGGAGCGTCTTCAGAGTGACGAACGCGGGTTCGTTCTTTTTTAACAAAATATGTCGATACGTTACGACTGTTCAATACTTATTCACGAAGTACGAAGGAGTAGTCTCATGAGCGTTTCTGTGATTTCCCCAAAGCAGCTGCAGGATCGAGTTCAGGCGGGCGAGAAGATTGATTTGATTGATGTGCGAACGCCGGTCGAGTTCCGCGAAGTCCATGTCCCGTTTGCTCACAATGTGCCACTTGACCAGCTGGACTGTGCGAAGGTGACTATCGAGCGGACCAATGCTGGAGCACCGTTGTATGTGATTTGTCGCTCTGGAAGTCGTGGCAAGCAGGCGTGTGAGAAGATAATGGCCGCCGGTTGCACGGCTGTGGTCAACGTCGAAGGTGGGACGATGGCCTGGGACCAGACCGGTCTTCCTGTTGTGCGAGGCACGAAGGCCATCTCGCTGGAGCGACAGGTTCGTATCGCGGCGGGATTTCTGGCTCTGACAGGAGCTGTGTTGAGCTTTGTTCATCCGTATTGGGCTGCCTTGTCGGGCTTTGTCGGCGCGGGTCTGATGTTTGCCGGGATCACGGATACCTGCGGCATGGCCATGATCCTCGCTCGCATGCCATGGAATCAGGTTGGCAGGACGCCGCCGACACCGCCTGTGAAGAACTGTTCAACAAACTCCACCCCGTCGTGTTGCGGATAGGGTTTCAATCTGAGATTTCGATTCCTCTCGTTCCGAGGCTCCAGCCTCGGAATGCACTGTGCCGGAGGCTCCTGCCTCCTGTGCCAGCTGAGACTCTTGAGCCTGAAGTGGCGGGAGCCTCGTGGCATCGCGTTCCTGGGCTGGAGCCCCGGAACGAAGAATCAAACCGGTCGCACGAGCCTTCCTCAACAACGTGCATTGCCCGAAGGCTCATCACGCGGAGCGTGATGGCCCTTGAAATCACACACCGAAAAGGACCTCTTGTATGTTACTCAAACAATACTACCTCGGCTGTCTGGCCCATGCTTCGTACCTCATCGCGGACGAAAAAACAAAAGTCGCCGTCGTCGTGGATCCACAGCGTGACATCGAACAATACCTGGCTGACGCCGCCGCAGGTGGCTACACGATCAAGTATGTATTCCTGACCCACTTCCATGCGGACTTTCTTGCCGGACATATTGAACTGCGTAACCGAGCCGGTGCCGGAATCTGTCTGGGAGCCAAAGCTCAGGCAGACTTTGAATTCAAGGCGTTGCATGATGGCGACCTGATTGAGTCGGGCGACATGCGCATCAGGATCATGGAAACTCCCGGACACACGCCGGAAGGAGTCTCGTTACTCGTCTACGATCTGAGGACCAGCAACACGGTTCCTCATGCAGTGCTCACGGGTGACACCTTGTTCATCGGGGATGTCGGTCGACCTGACCTGTTGGCCTCGATCGGGGTCACCGCTGATGAACTGGCCGAAATGCTTTATCACTCGCTCGACAAGCTGCGATCACTTCCGGACAGCACGCTGGTTTATCCGGCTCACGGGGCGGGATCAATGTGCGGCAGGTCGCTCAGCAAGGAGACCGTTTCGACAATCGGCGAACAGAAGAAGTTCAACTACGCCCTGCAGCCGATGAGTTTCCCGGAATTTAAGTCGCTGGTGACAAGTGATCAGCCGGAAGCGCCGGATTACTTTGTGTATGACGCGATCAAGAATCGTCAGGAACGCCCGGATCTGGAAACCACACTCAAGACATCGATGCAGGCACTCGGCCTTGATGAAGTGTTGCACCATCGTGATCAGGGTGCTCAACTTGTTGACGTTCGGGATGCGGCGGACTTCGAAGGTGCGTATCTGGCCGGAGCGATCAATATCGGTCTGCAAGGTAAGTATGCCACCTGGTGCGGGTCGATTCTGAGTCACGACAAGCCCATCATCGTGATCGGCGACGGCGAGAATGAACAGGAAGCCATCATGCGACTGGGACGAATCGGCTTTGATAATGCCGCTGGGTATCTGCAGGGTGGTATGCATGCACTTGAGGATTATCCGGACCAGATTCGCAGGGTGGCTCGCATCACGGCAGCGGCTCTGGCAGAACAGACATCTTCGGCACATGGCCCCTTCGTTCTGGACGTCCGTGCGGAAAAGGAATCGAGCATTGTGCGTCTGGAGGGCAGTGACAACATTCCGTTGACTCATTTGCGGGAACGCATGGGCGAAGTTCCGAATGATCGACCTGTTGTTGTGCACTGTGAAGGTGGTTACCGTTCAGCGATTGCATGCAGCCTGCTGGCTCAGGCCGGGAGAAACAATGTGACTGATCTGGTCGGTGGTATCAAGGCGTGGATCGCGACAAGGCTGCCGACTCAGCCAGAGAACACGATGACCTGCGGCACGAAGATCTGTGAAACGGCTGTTTCGGCGTAGCCTGTTTTGGCGAGCGGCTGGGCGTCAGCCCTCCGTGTACGTCGCGATTTGCAGCAAGGGCTGACTCCCAGCCGCTCGCCCGATAAATAGTGTCAACCAGCCTTAACCCCACAAAAGGAGCGTCAACATGCAATTGCTGAGCGTGTTTTTTGGCTCGATCGTGGGTGTGTCGCTGGGCCTGACCGGTGGAGGCGGTGCGATCTTTGCTGTTCCGCTGCTCGCCTATGGATTGGGTGTCCCCGCTCGCGAAGCCGTCGCAATTTCACTGGTGTCGGTGGGGCTGACGTCGTTCGCGGGGTTTCTTGCCAAATGGAAAAAGGGCGAAGCGGAGCTGCGAACCGGGCTGTTATTTGCCGCCGCAGGAATGCTGGGAGCGCCCGTCGGATCATGGATTGCAGGGCAGATGCCCGAAACGTGGCTCATGCTCCTGTTTTCCGGCCTGATGTTGACCATCGCGTGGAAGATGTGGCAGAAGGCCGGGCATGCCGCTGTCCGGTCGCCAGTGTGTATTCCCATCGAAACGTCGAGTCACCAACCTGCAGGATATGCGAATGACGGCCCTGGCTGCCAACGTGATTCCGCCGGTCAGCTGATTCTCACGAGTCGATGTGCCCGGTTACTCCTGCTTGTGGGAGTGGCCACAGGGATAATGTCGGGTATGTTCGGCGTCGGTGGTGGATTCATCATTGTTCCGGCCCTGATTCTCTTCAGCAGCATGTCGATGTCACGAGCTGTCGGCACGTCACTGATGGTGATTTCACTGGTCAGTGCATCGGGTCTGGCATTTCAGTTATGGGGCGGCCAGAAGATCGCTACGAACATCACGGCGTTGTTTGTTGTGGGTGGACTGAGCGGGCTCTGGCTGGGTCAATCGGTCAGCCATCGACTTTCAGCTTCGGTACTGCAGCGAATCTTCTCGGTGGCGATTCTTCTCGTGGCGGTATTCGTGATCTTCAAAAATCTTTCGCAGGGGTAAAGGTCCGTGTCGGACATCATTCATTATCGTTGGTGGGGGCACGGCCGGACCGGGTTGTGGTAAACTTAGTTTGCCGAACGCTGCTTGCTGCCAAAGCTGTACTGGGAAGGGATACTGAAGACTGAATCAACTGAATGACACTCTGGAACCATCCCAAAAGACCGCAAATGTTTCACGTTCGGTCATTATCTGTTTCCAGGCCGCGCACATGATTTGTCGTTGAACCGAAGTTCGGCTGCCACGCAAGCTCTGTCCCGACGATTTCTGCGCCGTCGGCGAACTTGTGATCGTCCGCATGGAATCACGTGCACGCCATATTCGCACACAGTGTGCGGCTGAGGCGGCGTGAGACGATCGCATAGAACTCAGCGAATTCATTGACTTCCGCGATGTCATGTGACACACTCGGTGCTGTACTTCCGGACCAGGGTTCTGTGTTTTATTCGCGAGTCATCATGCGACAATGCTCCACCTTTCTGATAGCGGCATTTCTTACTACGACGCTGGCTGCGGCTGCGGTTTGTGACGAAGCGACCACGGCATCGCGGCTGGAATTCTTCGAAAAGAGGGTCCGTCCGTTACTCGTGCAACACTGCTACGAGTGCCATTCCGCAAAAGACGTCAAAGGCGGACTAAGACTGGATTCCGCCAAAGGGTGGCAAAAAGGTGGAGATTCCGGCGTTGCCATCGTGCCGAATGAGCCGAATTCGAGCCGTCTGATTGAAGCTGTCCGATACAGCAACGAAGATTTGCAGATGCCGCCCACGGGTAAGCTCAGTCCTGAGGATATTGAAACGCTTGAACAATGGATTACACAAGGCGCGACGGACCCGAGAACAGAAGTCGCGCCAGCATCGCATTCTGCGTTGAAGGGCATGAGTGTCGAAGACGGTCGGCAATTCTGGTCGTTCGTTCCGGTGCGGGTCCCGGAGGTTCCTCAGCCATCCACGCCCGACTGGGCGCGGACTCCCATTGATGCCTTTGTTCTGTCAAAGCTGGAGGCCAGGGGTCTGCAACCTGCACCGCGCGCGGACAGGCGGACACTGATTCGACGGGCGACATTTGATCTGACCGGCCTGCCGCCGTCGCCTGCTGAAGTCGCCGCCTTTGTCGCTGACGATTCGTCAGATGCGTATGACCGGTTGATTGATCGCCTGCTTGAGTCGCCGGATTACGGCGTTCGTTGGGGACGCCATTGGCTGGATGTCGCGAGGTATGCAGATTCCAACGGGCTGGACGAGAATCTGGCGTTCGGCAGTGCCTGGCGTTACCG
>CAZFDW010000401.1:0-6544 GCA_964517865.1 uncultured Chitinophaga sp. | reverse complement strand
AACAGCTTACCAAGACCATGGACAAATTTCCGACAAACGCGGAATTCCTGAAGCGCATCCGGGCTGTCCTGTAAACATTGCGGCGATGCACTTAAATGCACAGGCCCGGTTATACTCCGCGCGGTCATGAGTGACACAATTGGCGAGCGGCATGCGTCAGCTTGCCGGTACAGAACGAGGTACCGGAGGGCTCACGCCGCTCCGCTCGCCGGACTCATTTCCGGCTGCGCGGAGTACAATCATAGTCTAAGCACGGAGAGTTATGGTTCATGTCGTCGAAGAAACATGTTGTTCCTCCCGGTTCAACGATCGGAATGCTGGGTGGCGGCCAGTTGGGACGCATGTTTGCGATTGCTGCAAGGCAGTGCGGATACGGCGTGCAGATCTTCGGTGATCCGCAGGATTCACCCGCAGGGCAGGTCAGTGACCGATCGTGGCCGTCGTCCTTCACAGACCACGACGCGCTGCGGCAGTTCGCGCAGCATGTCGATGTCGTGACATACGAACAGGAGAACATTCCCGTGGCAACGGTGGAGACACTCCTGCAGTATGTCCCCGTGTTTCCCGGCCCGGAACTCCTGCGTGCTTCACAACATCGGCTGCTGGAAAAAACATCGCTCCGCAGCATCGGCATTCCGACGGCAGATTTCCTGAAGATCACGTCGCCGTCTGAACTTCGAAAAGGGATCGCCGATTTTGGCGGTGATGCGATTCTCAAGACCGTCACGCTCGGATATGACGGCAAGGGACAGGCGCGTGTCCGAACTGAAAGTGACTGCGACGCTGTCTGGAAGACGTTCAACGTGCCGGAAGCAATCCTTGAAAAGGTCGTTCCGTTTGCGAGTGAACTCTCCATTGTTGCGTCACGATTTGCGGACGGAACCTGCAGTTTCTTCGCCCCGGTGCTGAATCACCACGAGCATCATATTCTGGACGTGTCAATCAGTCCCTCGCCATTGATTTCTGATCGTCAGACGCTGGATGCTCAACAGATCGCACGCGGCATTCTGGAGCACTTCAACGTCATTGGCGTCCTGTGTGTGGAATTCTTTGCCAGCAGCGACGGGCAATTGCTCGTCAACGAAATCGCGCCGCGCCCGCACAACAGCGGCCACCTGACGATCAATGCCTGTCGCAGCAGCCAGTTTGAACAACAACTGCGAGCCGTCTGCGGAATGGAGACGGGAGATGTTTCCATGCAGACGCCGGCAGTGATGCTGAATCTGCTGGGTGATCATTTGCAGAATCAATCAGCGGCAGCATGGCAGGCAGTCTTTGCTCATCCGGAAATTCATGTGCATCTGTACGGGAAATCTGAAATCCGACCTGGCCGGAAACTTGGACATCTTACAGTCATTGGCCACGATATCGTCGCCGCCGAACGACTCGGGCGACAGGTCCGCGCAGGTCTGATGGGTGCCACATAGGATGGACATTCATGTCCGCCGGAATGTCTCAAACATGTCACTTTCACGCTATCACAAACAGATGCTGTTCACCGGCGTTGGCCGCGACGGTCAGCAACGGCTGGCTGACAGTCACGTATTGCTCGTCGGCTGTGGCGCTTTGGGATGCGTGCTGGCAGACACACTGGTCCGCGCGGGCGTAGGGCGACTCCGAATTGTCGATCGCGACTTTGTGGAACTCAGTAATCTGCAGCGGCAGATTCTGTTCGATGAACAGAATGTCGCCGATCATCTTCCCAAGGTGATTGCCGCCGAACGACGTCTGCGGCGAGTTAACTCCGAGATTACCATCGAACCAATCGTCGCTGACGTGGATTGGTCGAACATCGTAGAATTCGTGGACGGAGTGTCGTTGATTCTGGACGGTACGGACAACTTCGAAATCCGATACCTGATCAATGATGTTTCGCTGCAAACCTGCACTCCGTGGATCTTTACGGGATGCACTGGCAGCGTCGGTCAGGTTATGCCCGTTTTTCCTCACGATTCTGCATGCCTGCGATGTCTGATGCCGAGTCCACCACCACCGGGATCAACGGAAACATGCGACACCGCGGGTGTGCTCGGCCCTGCGGTGAATGTCGTTGCGTCATTCCAGGCAGCATTGGCACTGAAGATTCTCACGGGCCACGCCCACGACGTGGATCGAAAGCTCACCATGATCGACGTCTGGACGGGTTCGTTTCGTCAGATCGATGTCAGTCAACTGCGAGCGACCTCACGGTGTCCGGCCTGTTTCGACGGCGAACGCCTGTGGCTGAACGGAACTCAAAAATCGTCCTCAACCATTCTGTGCGGTCGAAACGCGGTGCAGGTCACACCTCCAGAGAAACTGACACTCTCGCTCGCGGATGTTGCGCATCGCTTGCAGACAGCCGGAGATGTCGTGTCCAATCCGTTTCTCGTGCGTCTGATAGTTTCAGAATCGTACGGTGAACACCCTGTCGAATTGACTATTTTCCCCGATGGCCGAGCGATCATTCGTGGGACAGAAGACCCGGCATTGGCCAGAACACTTTATTCGCGTTACATCGGCACGTGAAATACGGTCCGAGCGATGAGTTTTTGGGGTTCAACAACTCCAATGCGACTCATCTTCTTACCTCGTAATTTTCTTGCCTGAACAATACCAGACTATGATTTGTACCTCACCCTTAGCCCTGGAGCGGGCCGTTGTTCTTTTTCAGGCAATTTGGCTCTGGGAACGACATTCGTCTGTTCCGCGTGCTTCACTCGAAATTGAAATCAAATGTTCACTGTTTTCCCACGCCGATTGACTAAAATGCCGTGTTGGAAAGGCAAAGCGGCGACAAGTCACCGCACTCCAGATGAATGTCGCTTACACCAGGATTCCTGAACCATTTTTTCGGCGGATTGAAGTCTTACGTGTCTGATTCCGTTCCCCATGCTTCCACGTCCATGTTGCAGCAAATCCGACATTTCCTGGAACTCGTCCGCTTCAGCCACACAGTTTTCGCACTGCCATTTGCAATGTTGTCGGCTGTCATTGCGTGGTCCGAGCCGGGAAGTGAATTCCGCTGGCGCGACTTGATTGGGATTCTGGTCTGTATGGTGACAGCCAGATCTGCCGCGATGGCTTTCAACCGCCTGGTAGATCGTGATCTTGACGCGGACAATCCTCGTACGGCAAATCGTCACCTTCCGGCCGGGATCCTGTCAGCCAGAGCGGTTGTTGCGTTTACGATCGCGATGAGTCTGGCTTTTGTGGCTGCCACAGCCATCTTTCTGCCAAAGCAACTCCCGCTGATCCTTGCCGTTCCCGTCCTGCTTTTTCTGCTGGGATATTCACTGGCAAAACGCTGGACCAGCCTGTGTCATTACTGGCTCTCAGCGGCCTTGATGATGTCGCCAATTGCCGCATGGATCGCAGTCCGGGATGAGTTCGCTCTGATACCAATATTGCTTGGCGGTGTGATTTTTTTCTGGGTGGGAGGCTTCGACATCATATACGCCTGTCAGGATGCGGAGTTCGATCGGAAGCAGCGATTGAACAGCATCCCGGCACGGTTCGGAGTTCGCTCAGCTTTGCGAATCGCACTGCTGAGTCATCTCATCACGATTGCGATGCTGTTGCTGCTGTGGAAAATGGCCGGACTGGGACTCATTTTCCTGATCGGAGTGATCGCCATCGCCGTCCTGCTGATGTATGAACACTGGCTTGTCCGTCCCGATGACCTGAATCGAATCAACCTCGCCTTCTTCAATGTCAACGCCATTATCAGCTTCGGCATCCTCATCCTTGGATGTCTGGATGTCTGGGTCTTTTGAAATCTGTTTAATGCAAAGTCACTGCCATGTCTCTGTCCATCAATGGTTCAGGTCTTCGTGCTGTCGCTGATAAAGTGTTGGCGGGCGAGCGTTTAAGTTTTGACGACGGCGTCCTGCTGGATGAACGCGCCGACCTGCATGTGCTGGGACAGCTTGCAAATTTTGTCCGTGAACGCAGGAACGGGAACTTTGCGTATTACAACACAAACATTCATCTGAACCCGACAAATGTCTGTGTGTACCGCTGCCGGTTCTGTGCGTTTCGAGCCGACCTGAAGGACGAAAAAGCCTACACATTTACCGACGACATGCTGCGGGAACGAGTTCTCGAGGGCCGCGCGGCAGGGGCGACGGAGATTCACGTTGTCGGCGGACTGCATCATAAGAAAAGTTTCGACTGGTATCTGGATGTAGTGCGCATCATCCACGCAACGTGTCCTGAAGTTCATATCAAGGCCTGGACGCCGGTCGAGATCAGTTGGTTCAGCTTCATTACGAAAAAGCCCATTCAATGGATACTGGAGCAGATGATCGAGGCGGGACTGGGCAGCATGCCGGGTGGTGGGGCGGAGATCTTCGACGAAGACGTCCGCCGCCAGATCTGCGAACACAAGGCTGACAGCGATGTGTGGTTTGATGTGCATCGCACGGCACATCAGCTGGGGCTCCGTTCGAATGCAACCATGCTGTACGGCCATATCGAACAGGCGCGGCATCGAGTCGATCACTTGATTCGGCTGCGAACGCTGCAGGATGAAACATCGGGATTTCAGACGTTCATTCCGTTGGCGTTTCACCCGGAGAACACTGAACTTTCTTCGATCCGGAAGGCGGATGGTGTGTTTGATTTACGGATGGTCGCCTTGTCGCGACTGATGTTGGACAATTTTGATCACATCAAAGCATACTGGATCATGCTGGGCGAGCAGACAGCTCAGCTGGCGCTCAGTTACGGGGCAGACGACATTGACGGAACCGTTGTGCATGAATTGATCTACCACGACGCCGGTGCGAAAACTCCGGAAGGCATGACGGTCGAACAGCTGCATCGTCTGATTCGTGA
Organism: uncultured Chitinophaga sp.; assembly: GCA_964517865.1. Taxonomy (GTDB): domain Bacteria; phylum Planctomycetota; class Planctomycetia; order Planctomycetales; family Planctomycetaceae; genus SXXK01. Next base: position 1,726 of record CAZFDW010000401.1, on the reverse strand, counting down.
AGCAGGACGCGTCCCTGTCGAACGCGACACTCTGTACCGCAAAGTCATTCGCAGCGGTCGCGACTGGACGGTCGGCGAACCACTGACGGCTGTGCGTGCGTAACGGTATCGCTCAATGCCTGGCACCGCCTGGAGTTCCCCAATAGAAGTTGGCGCGCACTTCGGCGGTACACGGCAACCAATGGCGGTGCGATGGCAAAAGGGGATCAAGGCCGGCGCGACTCCGAGACTTCAGGTTCACCATGTGATCGATATCGTGCCGACGATTTATAATGCACGAAAATTTCACTGGCTGACTCTCGGGAGTGAAGTCTTGAATGATTGTCAACACAGGTCCTTTCTGCCGGAAAGGACTTTCGCCGCAAGGCGAACTGCCATGGGTCGCACATCTGCTCCACGTCGCTGCGTGGCCGTTCTTTCGACCGCGACGCGTCGCTGGTCGCGGCGCGGCCGCGAAGTCCTGCTCGGCAAGCAGGACCTATCCACTTCCAAACACGCTGATTCCTGATACCCCGCATTCCAATGCGATGATCACCGGTTTCATCAATGAGTTGAACGGTGATGGGCCGTACGATTACCTTTCACACACGACAGTTCAGAATTTCATTCTGCGGATTGGGCTGTATCTGCTGCAACGAGACACACTGTTTCGCCACGACTGGATCTGGATTATCGACCACTCGTATTCCGTTGGCACCACAAAAGTGTTCCTGGTGCTGGGGATCAGGCTGACGGATTTCCGGCAGTTGCGGCGGCCTTTGCAGCATCACGATCTGGAAGTCCTGATGCTGCTTCCGGTGGAACAGTCGAACGGCGACATCGTGCATCGGCAGCTGAGCGATCTTGCCATTCGGGTCGGCATTCCGCTGGCGATTCTCAGCGATCGCGGTTCCGATCTGCACAAAGGCGTGGCGCTGTTGCAGCAGGATCAGCCTGACGGATCGACAACGATTATGATTGCCGAAAGGCCAGATCGAAGAGAAGTTCGGCTGGCTGGACGAATATCGCAACAGCATCGAGCAGTGGGAGCACATTTCTCTGACGGGCCGTCAAGTGATCAGTGAAGTTCGTCGTCACGGCTACGGTTCGGACACGGTGTCGGCTCTTGAGACCATCGCTCGGTCCACATCGAACGAATCGAGCGGCTGTCTCGTGCGTCAGATCATTGACGAAGTGCAACCGATGTGTGACGTATCGCGCCGTCATGGCCGTCTTCCCGCGAGCAGTGAGGTTCTGGAATCTCTGTTCGGCAAGGGAAAGCGCCTGCTGAGTGGTACGACCAGCGGGACGACAAACAGTCTGACGGGGCAGCTACTGGCGATGGTGACATCGACGGCTCGCATCACGCCGACTCTGGTTCAAGAAGCGTTGGCGGGTTGTAGTGTCAAGAACCTTCTGCGATGGTGCGGTGAGAACTTCAAGCCCGGAATCCATGCGACTCGGCGAGAAGATTTGTGTCCCACCGAGACGGAACAAAAGCTGCGCAAACCAAAACCCGCTGCAATACCAAGTTTTTAACAGGCCAGCATTGACCCACGTTCGAGTAGTTTCACATGGATTTTCACGGTTGTTTCGAACGACAGAGCACACGGCGGCGGTTCCTGACTCAAACATCGCGGGGCCTCGGTGCCGCTGCTTTGGCGACGATGACGCGCAGCCAGACGGAGTTCCCTTTATACCGCACACGGTTGGCAATGGCTCGTTTAACCGCGTGCCCAGCGGGCCG
>CAZFDW010000400.1:0-6546 GCA_964517865.1 uncultured Chitinophaga sp. | reverse complement strand
GACGGTGACACCGAAGTCATTGTGCATCTTTACGAACAACATGGACTGGACTTCGTCAAGCATCTTCGCGGCATGTTTGCCCTCGCGATCTGGGATGCCAACAGGCAACGCCTGGTGATCGCGCGTGATCGAGCGGGTAAGAAGCCATTCTATTACCGCATGGAAGATGGCCGGCTGTCGTTTGCGAGTGAGCTCAAAGCACTTCTGCAGATCCCGGATGTCCCGCGAACACTGAATCGTCAGGCCGTGCTGCAGTTTCTGACGCTCCAATATGTTCCGCATCCGCACTGTATTCTGGAAGGATTCCAGAAACTGCCGCCCGCGACGATCGGAGTCCTCGAGAACGGTATTCTGTCACTGCACACGTACTGGTCCGCTCCGTATGACCAGCCGGATTTGAGTCGCGTGACGGTAGACGACTGGCGAGAAGAACTGGATGCCACGCTGTCCGAAGCTGTTCGATTGCGTCTGCGAAGCGATGTCCCTCTGGGCGCATTTCTGTCGGGTGGGATCGATTCGACCGTGATCTGCGGCCTGATGCAGACGCAACTGGATCGACCGGTGCAGACATTTTCCATCGGCTTCCCGATTGCAGCCTTTGATGAACGCGCCTATGCTCGGCAGGCGTCGCAGCATCTCGGGACTGAACATCACGAGTCCGTGGTCACCCCGGACGCGCTTTCAATTCTGCCGCAGCTGATCTGGCACTACGACGAACCGTTCGGGGACAGCTCCGCGATCCCGACAATGTACCTGTCACGCATGACGCGCGAACATGTCACTGTGGCGTTGACCGGCGACGCGGGCGATGAACTGTTCTGCGGCTACGAACGATACCGAGCTGTCAAACTCACCGGCATGACGGATTTTGTGCCGCAGTGGGCACGCCGCTTCGCATCATCCGTGATTTCGCGATTGCCGACATCGGTAGAACATCGATCCTTCCGCCGTCGTCTGAAACGTCTCCTGGAATCCCTGGCACAGGATCCGGAACGACGTTATCTGAACTGGATCACAATCTTCAATTCGTCACGTCTGGAATGGCTCGTCACACCGGAACTGTGGGCACTTGCAAAGCACGAAGATCCGGCGGAGTGCATCCTTCACGCCTACCAGCGATACCCGAAACGCGACTTTGTGACGCGCACGACTGCAACCGATCTGCAAACTTATCTGCCCTGCGATATCCTGACCAAGGTGGACATCGCGAGCATGGCCGCTTCGCTTGAATGCCGCTGCCCGATGCTTGACCACCACGTCATTGAACTTGCCGCGCGCATGCCGATTGAAGTGAAGCAGACACTGAAACAGTCCAAAAAAGTGCTGAGCGAGACATTCAGCCGTCTGATTCCTGGAGAAATTCAGACTCGCAGGAAAATGGGCTTCGGCGTACCGATCGATCATTGGTTCCGCGCTGAATTAAAACCAATGCTGCACGATATCCTGCTGTCATCTCGCTGCCTGCAACGCGGTTTATTGAAAGAAGACTCCGTACGACAATTGATCGACGAACACACGTCGGGCAAATTTGATCATGCGTATCGCTTGTGGAACCTGCTCTGCCTGGAACTGTGGCAACGCATGTATCTCGACTCCCCACCCCCGATTACGGCCCCCACGACTTTGTTGTAGTGCGACTGAATTCCCAGAGGACGAGAAGTCTTTGCAAGGCGAGATCCAGACTAAAACGTCAGGCTCCGGATCGGAAGGGTCTGCCTGTCTCGCCCGGCGTTCCGTCGGTTAGATCGCTCATTTTTAACGCTCACGTTCAGGAATTACGCAAAGAGTTACTACAAAACAGTGCATGGCGGTGTAGAATCCGAAGCGAAGTGACAAGCCAATATCTCTTCACTCCTCAGTCACGCATAAAAATAAGGCATATTTATTGCATGTGCCTAAATTATGTGCTCCTGAATTCGTCCATATCGTGTTAATCAATATGTTTGATTCAGAAACCAAGCTCATCAGCGGTCTCATCGGCAGTAGTCCCCCGATGCTGGATGTTTACCGGATGACCCGCAAGGTGGCTCCAACTTCGGCCACGGTGCTGCTGACGGGTGAAACAGGCACGGGAAAGGAACTGATCGCACGGGCGCTGCATGAATTGAGTCCTCGTGCGACGGGTCCGTTCATCCGCGTGAACTGCGGTGCGTTGTCGGAAAGTCTGCTGGAAAGTGAGTTGTTCGGTCATGCCAAGGGCGCTTTTACGAGTGCGATTGAGAATCGGACAGGACGTTTTGAAGCGGCTCACGGTGGTTCAATTTTTCTGGACGAAATCAACAGTGTGAGTTACCAGCTTCAGGTGAAGCTGCTGCGTGTACTTCAGGAACATGAATTCGAACGTGTCGGCGACACGAAAACGATTCACGTGGATGTTCGCGTGATCGCGGCGACGAACGTCGATCTGCAGGATGAGATCGTAACCGGGCGTTTTCGCGAAGACCTGTTTTACCGAATCAATGTGATTCCCATTTACCTGCCGGCGTTGCGGGAACGCGGCAGCGACATTGTCGACCTGGTGAGTTTCTTTGTGCGCCGGTACGCTTTGGCCAACGGATATCCGGCGCCGCGTCTGGCTCCTGACACGCTGCGATTTTTGCAGCAGTATGACTGGCCGGGAAACGTCCGGGAACTTCAGAATTACATTGAACGCGCATTGGTGCTCTCAACCGGCAGTGAAATTACGGCCGACCTGCTGCCGCCTCATGTCCGAGGACTGGCACCGGTCCGTATCGGGCGCCGTGCATCAGAGGATCTTGAATCACTGTGTACAGATTTGGTCAGTCGTCGTCTTGCACAGCTTGGTGAAGAAAGTATTGATGCATACAACGAAGTGATGAATGTGGTCGAAAAAGAACTGCTCCTGCAGGTGCTGCGTCAGAGTCAGGGAGTGCAGACCAGAACTGCCACACGCCTGGGCATCAACCGCAACACGCTGCACAAGAAGATTGAGGATCACAACCTGGGCGCGGAGGCAAGGTAACCGCACCATTCCTGCGTAACTGGCGATCCCGGTGCGACGCACTACGATCCGTTACGGCTTCGCAACGGCTCTCGCTTCCGACAGCGAACCAGCCAGTGCCCGCGTGGCCCAGGCCGTCGCGGTGATCGAGATGAATTGATCTGCGGCGTGCGGAAAACCAGAATCATAGTATGTCTGAATCGGTTTGGCGTGCGTCACCACGAACAAAAAAATCTTCAACGAATTGTCCACAGCTCTCCGCGCCAACATCCAGCGCGGCGGCGCGACGCCGTGGACAAATTCTAACGATGGCAAGCGAATGGGGGCAAACGAATGAAACCGATGCTGACGACTCGTGCTCTTCTATTCGCTTGCCTTCATTCGCTTGCCAACCCATTGTTCGCCGCTGAGCGGCCGAACATTGTGCTGATCCTTCCCGACCAGATGCGGGCCAGTGCGATGGCTTGCGATGGCAATGCGGAGGTCAAGACGCCGAACATCGATCGATTGGCCGCCGAGGGAATGCGATTTCACCGGACTTATGCCAACGTGCCGGTCTGTTGTCCAGCGCGGGCGATCTTGATGACTGGAACGTACCCGCACGTCAACGGAATGATCGCCAACGATCTGCGGCTGCGCGAGGAGCAGGTGACGATCGCCGAGATACTTGCAGCGGCCGGTTATCGCACGGGCTTTATCGGCAAGTGGCATCTGGACGGCGGGCCACGCGATCCGGGCTTCGTGCCGCCAGGGCCGCGCCGGCAGGGGTTCGAGTTCTGGGCGGCTTATGAATGCCATCACAAGCATTTCGAGCCGACGTACTTTCGTGACGCACCCGAAGTCATCACCGCTCGAAAGTTCGAGCCGGAGGCTTCGTGTGACTTTGCCGTCGAATTCCTGAAGTCGCAGCCGAACGATCGACCGTTCTTCCTCACGGTGCAGATGGGTCCACCGCACGATCCGTATGGCGCACCGGAAGAATACATGCGGCAGTATCTCCCGGAACGAATCACGCCGCCGCAGAACTGGCGGCCGGGCAGCGAAACTCGCCCCGCTCCGGCGGGCAGGAAAGGGGTGAACGCGGCGTTCAATCGGTTCGTCCCACTCGGCGGGCTGGAAGAGATCGCTGCCTACTATGCCGCGATCACCGCCATCGATGATCAGGTCGGCCGCCTGATGAAAACGCTGAGCGAGACCGGCCTCGACAAAAATACCATTGTGCTGTTCACATCCGATCACGGCGACATGCTCGGTTCGCACGGAATGCGGCGCAAGCGAAAACCGCACGACGAATCAGCCCGTGTCCCAGGCATAATTCGTTGGCCTGCTCGCATCCCGCAAGGCCGCGTTGTCGAGACACTTTTTAGCCATGTGGACATGCCGCCGACGTTGCTCGCGCTGGCAGGTTTGCCCGTGCCGGAGAAGATGCAAGGCGCTGACCTTTCGCGTGTCGCACTTGGTGAGACTACCGACGGCCCCGATGCGATCTTGCTGCAAATCTTCGTTCCGTTCAACCCGGACCAGATCGCCCAGCCGTGGCGTGGCATTGTCACGGAGCGGTACACCTGGGCCAGATTCGAGCAGGAACCGTGGGTGCTCTTCGACCGTCAGCACGATCCAGCCGAGATGCAGAACCTTGCCGCCGATCCCGCGCACGCGATTCAGCAGCAGGAACTTGACCAGCAGCTTGCCGCCCTGATGAAACGTCACGGTGACGACTGGAAATTCAACTCCCACGAGTTGGTCGAAGAAAGCGGACGACTCCATCGCCACTCAACCTTTTACACGCTCGACGAATACCGGATCTGGGCCAAAGCCAACCCCGACAAAATCAGATAAGGTGTTTTATGAAATTAATCAACGTGGAATGCGAGTCCCTGGTATTGCATGGATGCCCGGTCGTATCAAGCCCGGCGTCACAAACGAAGTTGTCCATGCGATGGATCTTCTCCCGACGTCGCTCGCTCTGGCGGCAACACCGCTACCTGAAAATGTGACGCTGGATGGCCTCAGCTTGATCCCACTACTTTTTCAATCAAAGCCTTTGCCGCCACGTCCTTTCTTCTATTATCGAGGTGACCAACTTTTCGCTTGTCGCCTTGGGGAGTGGAAAGTGCACTTCCAAACCCAAAACGGCTACGGCCAACCCAAAGCAGAAGTTCACGATCCGCCGTTACTGTTCCACCTCGGTCGTGACCCGTCCGAGAAACGAAACGTGGCCGACGAACATGCGGACGTTGTTACACAGATTACGGAAGCGGTTCAAGCTCACCAGGTCGGCGGCGTTCCCGGTGTTCCGCAACTTCAATAGCGATGGATGCGTGTCGCGTTTCGCTCCGCGAAAGAAGCGTTTCAGATCGTCACTTTTGCGGAGCAAAAGACGACCAAAGAGGTTCAACATGATTGTACGCATGATAATGCTTGCAGCGGTCTTCGTTGCCGCGTCTGTCGGGGGAACAAAATCGCTTGCTGCTGACAAGCCAAATGTTTTGTTGATCGCCATCGACGACTTGAGATGCGATCTTGGATCGCTCCTGGATTCCCGATGGCCCCTGGAAAACACCCGAGGCCATGATGCATGGTTATGCGGGTGGTGTCGCCCGTCGACCAGGCATTTCGCCACCGTGGGAAGCACAAGATGGGCCCGATGAAGCGTATCCTGATGCATGGGTAGCCGCAGAAGCAATCAAGACTTTACAGGAACTCGCGACGGACAAAGAACCATGGTTCTTCGGAGTCGGCTTCTTCAAGCCGCACTTACCCTTCGCAGCGCCGCGGCGCTGGCACGACATACACGTGCAGGGCGTCCCAGATTTGAATCCAACTGTCGCAATGAAACCCGCCTGGCCATCGAGTTGGCACAAAAGCGGTGAGTTTCGGGGCAACTACGGGCACGAGTCGGGGCGTGATCCTGAGACGGACGTTGAATATGCCCGGTTAATGCGTCGTGCCTATGCTGCTTGTGTGAGCTACATGGACGCTCAAGTGGGACGCGTACTTGAGGAACTGCAGCGACTGGGCCTGGATGACAATACCATCGTAGTGGTGTGGAGCGATCACGGGTTTCTGCTGGGCGAACACGCGATCTGGGGCAAGCACTGCCTGTACGAGAACGCATTGCGATCGCCACTCATGATTCGCCAGCCCGGCTTACCACAACCGGGCCGCGCAAGCCAAGCCATCGTTGAGACCGTGGATCTGTTTCCTACGCTCACAGAACTCTGCGGAGTGGAGACTCCGGTAAAGCTCGACGGTCGCAGTCTGCTTCCGCAGTTGACCGACCCTGGCGCACCCACCACTAAGCCAGCATACGGGTTTTGGAACGGCGGACAACGCACAGTGCGGACCGATCGGTGGCGACTCATCGCGAATCCAGGGAAAGGCGAGCACGTATCACAAGTTGAATTGTTTGACTACGAAACAGATCCCGACGAAACCAGGAATCACGCCGAAGTGCATCCTGCAGTCGTTGCGGAACTCCTTGCGATCTTAGACCAGGCTCCCGACCTGACCAAGGCGACTGCCGCGAAACTTCGAAAGAATTGATTCAGGCAATGCTGGAGTTCATCGGTTCAAATCCGTTA
>CAZFDW010000399.1:0-6552 GCA_964517865.1 uncultured Chitinophaga sp. | reverse complement strand
GCCAAGAAGTTTGGGAAAGGGGAATGAGATGTAGATTACAACTTTGAAACCTTTCATCGGAACCTTGCGGGTGGGAATCCCGTCCAGTAGAGCTTGACCAGCAACTGGAAGCGAGTCTTGCGTGTTGTTGGAGTAATTCGCATCACGAAGCGTAGACAGCGAGTCCGAAAGCCATGCTATTGAGCGTCGAAAGACCTTTCGTGGGAGCCTTTGCCTTTCGATGACCAAGGGCCACGCTGCTGCACTCTATGGTCTGGTGCGAGCAGTCCTGCCGGCGTCGGTCTGGAACATGGCAAACGGATCATGAGGTTCCCCAGGAACTTGGGAGAGTCCTGCTTTTGCTCCTCAGCGAATCCCGGCCGGAGATACCGGGTTACCAACTCCAGGCCTTGGCGGCTCACTCGTCCGTCAGGGAGCGAAAATAACGAGTGGACGTTGAGGTATCGCCAAGCGAAGGAAACGAAGTGCGGCGAAATGGCGGTAGGATGTCGCAGCGCTTTGATAGTACCGTTGAAGCTGGGGAACTCGCCCTGGAGGACCCAGTGGAGGAAAGCGAAGCGTCGGCCAGCGGACTCGATCGAGGGCAACATGTTGAACACATCGAGGTTCTTACGCATGTCAACGTAACTCGATCGGATAGCTACGGGACCCACTTGTGGATGGCGAATCTGTTGGTTGAGGAGCCGGATGCGCTAATGTGCGCACGTCCGGATCTGTGGGAGCCCTGGGAAGGTAACGACCCAGGGCCACCCGGCCCCACGCAGTTCGTGCGGTGAAGTCCACCCGATTGGTGTCGTCATTTTGACATCCCGTCGGGATGAGATTTGAGCGATGCCGTGGATCAGATTGATGCGACATCGGCGTGTCGGACCGGAGCAGGCAAGACAACTTCGGTTTGACGCTTCGGTCCTGACCAGGTGGTTAATGAAGATCTTTTTCCGGGGCGGTCGATATGACCGGAGTAGAGTGAAAACGAAATCGCATCTAACTCATGACGGAGTTAGTCATGTGGAACCAACGACGACTGAGAATTTGCAACCAAGGTAGTGGGCGAACTGGATTCGGGCGCTCGCTGGCCTGAAAAAACGTGCCTTGTTCGCCATCAGTTGGCTGACACATGTGGTATTGTCGCGACATCTTTCGGTGGGTTGGTCGATGCCAATGTCGACGCAAGTTAGTTTCAAGCTATGAATGGTACCGGGCTCAGCAGCACTACTTGCGCACGGCGGACAAGACGCTCGCGCAACTGCAGCAGCTGCCGAAAGAGTCCCGAGATTGATCACTTGGTTCAGAATTCGGCTCATTGCTCTCATGAACTGCGTAATGTCCCGCGTGGCATCAACTTAAACACATCAAAACGAAGTGACCAGACCCTTTGCTACTTCCATTCCTCCGCGTCGAAGCGAACTGTCGGTGCGGTGCGAGGGTTCTATAAATCAGCACCAGAGCACGACCTCGGGACTTTACCAACGTCGGCGCTCTACCTAAAGCAGGATTTGCCAGCACATTCCGCTACGGGGCATTGGTCTTATTTAGTGGCCAGGGGTTTGGTGATGGGTGATGATTTCGATGTCCACCGGCACCGGTGCACTGCCATTTGTCGGCATGGGCGTGTAGGTGAACATGTAAGCATGGGGTCTGCCCGAGACCGGCTCAACGTCGCCAACACTACCGTTCACTGGAGGTCTGGGATTCGAAAAGGGAAGAATCTCCAAGGCACGACCCAATTTCTCTTTTGGTTCCGGTGAGCCCTCGATTCTTGCGTCTATGATCATCACTTGAGCTTGCAGAACCGTGCCTCCGTCCGGTGATAAAAACTCGATTTCGAAATCGTCGAAGTGCGTTACATCCAATCTGGTGGATTGACCGGGCCATGGTCTATTATTTGGGCCACGCAACAAGCGGCCTCTCTTCCGCCCTTCCGGGCCCGCGACGCCATGACCATATCCATTCATTCCAGGATCGTCTGTGCGACTGATTAGAAGCCCAGTTTTTGTGAATGTTGGATAACATCCTGCCCCGCCTGACGTGCAGTTCCCACTGCTCGGAAGATTGGAAGCTGTCGAATTGAAATTCACTGTATTACAAGCACTTACGTCTTGCGCATAGTAGGAAAAGTAGCTTCCCCAATTCATCCAACGATATCTGGGACAAACCTCAGAAGAAAGAGCAGTCGCCTCTTTCTGCGATGCAGCCGGTCCCGCTGGAGCGGTCTCGCTCTTCACCTGAAAGCCCTGCGTCGTGCCAGACAGAAAACCAGACAACACTAAAACTGCCGCGAGCACCATCGTTTTTTTCATGATTATTCTTCCAGAAAACAAGGATCGTCACAGGTTAGGTCATTCAGGTACGAAACGTTCGAGCTGGGAAGAGTCCAGTCGCGGGTGTGCACTTCGGGCACAGCGAAATCCGAGTCCGGGTTGGAGTTCATTTTCGGGTTGTCCAATGCGGGACCGAGGTCCATTCGAAAACTGATCAGGCTCAGGCGAGCCGATTATCACGGAATACGGGGCTCCACGCACAATCCATGAGCCGTCCGGTCGAGACGGCATGCCGGGCAGATAGTCCATGATCGGCGGATAGGCACTGGCCCAGGAAGATGTCCATTCGGCAACGTTGGAATAGAGGCCATAAACAGGTCGACCTGCATCGACGTGGTCGAATTCCGGAGTGCCCACCGCGCCAAGTGTCCATTGCCGGATCACGCTGGCATCGTCACCCCAAGGAAATCGTCGAGTTCCGCCGACCGTTGCAGCAAATTCATATTCTGCCTCCGTGGGTAACCGTTTGCCGATCTTTTCAGCATATGATACGGCGTCGTGATACCAGATACCAGCGATGGCGAGATTCTGCTCCGGGAGTTTATCCTTCAGGTTCAGTAATGATGGCGGTGGCAGGTGTCTGTTGTTCGACAGAAACTCACCCCACGCGACTTCGTGGGTATCCAGATAGAATGAGGCAACTGAACGGTTGTGTTTCGGAATCTCCGGGTCATTGGAACTGCCCATAAGAAAGTTTTCCGCGCCTTCGAACAGCCCCATTTCGTCAGCCACATCGATAGCGGGAATATTAATCTCTGGCCATTCAATCGATCCATCCGCCCGATTCCTCCAAAAAATATGGGCACTTCGCGACGGCGGCATTCTGTGCGGATTTGCGGGCACGCTACGGTAGACTTCATGAAACCGACCGCCGTCAAGTGCTGCCACTACGAGGTAATTGCCGGGTAAGAGTTGAAGAGTCGCTGGTGATCGCTGTTCGGCCTCAACGCGACGTTCCCTGTCCAGAAATCCATAGGGTGCTCTGATTGGATAGACGACAATTCGAGCATTCGCCGGTCGAGTAATCACCAGCACATTCTGCTGAACATTCTCCGCTGCAACAGGGACGGCACTACTCGGTAACATCGGTATTCGCAGATCGTCATCGACGGCCCCTGCCTTTTCCAACTCGCGGTTGTTGGATGCCGAAAACCCTACATAAGCAGCAATCAGCAATCCGCACATCGTTGAAATCGCCACTGCGAAAGCAAATCGCCGACCTGCACGGCGGATGGAATCCACCAGTTCCTCGCTGGACTGCGGAGTGACTGACTTTCCGGACTCCGGATGATTTTTGGCTGACTCGGTCGCCCACTGGTTTAACTCATATTCCAGATCCTTCCCAGTGGCATATCGATCTGACACCGACTTTGAGAGGCACTTCAGGCAGATCTCCTCCAATCTCTTAGGAATGCGATCGTCAATCTGGCGCAATGGCTTCGGCTCGCGTTTTAGAATCTCTTCGCAAATTGCCTCAAACGTAGCGCCGCTAAACGGTGGTCGTCCGGTAAGGCATTGATACAGTACGACCCCAAGACTCCAGATATCGCTGCGCCCGTCCAGGAGATGCGTTTCCCCTCGGACTTGTTCCGGAGACATGTAGGCTGGGGTGCCCGATCGTTCGCCCCGTCGACGCCACTGGACGGTCTCATGCACAGCCAGCCCAAAATCCGCGACTCGTGGTCGCAGCTGCGCATCCAGAAGGATATTGGCAGGTTTAAGGTCTCGATGGACAAAGCCTTTCTGATGGGCAAACGACAACGCCTCGGCAATCGACTTCAGCAGGTCCACCGCCTGCTCGGCCGCAAGCCCAGTACTCTGAGACTTCAGGTATTTCGCCAAATCCTGACCCTCAACATATTCCTGTACGATGAACAGCAAGTCGCCGTCCGGGACGACATCGTAGATCGTGACGATCCCGGGATGTGTCAACCCTGCAGCCGTCCGCGCCTCCTGCACAAAAATGTCCATGTCCTCAGATGAAGTGAACCGCTCGCGACGTGGCACTTTGAGCGCAACGAGGCGGTCCAGCTGTGGATCATAGGCTAGAAAAACATCGCCGAACGCGCCGCGCCCGAGTCGGCGTTTGATCTCGAACCGGCCCAAGACTTGGGGAGCAGGAGGTTCGTCATGCTTCAGCGCCTTCGAATCAGCCTGGGGCGAGTGGTCGTCTGTTTCTGAGACATCGTCACCCAGGAACGACATCGTGTCCGACAACTTCCCGTCTGAGGACGGGCGCTTTTCCAGCAGCGAGAACGCATTTCTGACGGCCTGCGCATGGTGGGGAAAGCGTTGATGATATTCGTCAACGTCCGCGGACTGCCCGGCTGCCCTCCTCAAGTCGACTTCTTGGGCAATCAGTTCACGCAGGACAGTAACATGAGCGTCACCTGACATGCGGTTGGCGAAGTCTTCAATCCGTGGTGACTGCCCGTCGCGCCAGGCTTTTTCGAAGGCCAGGCACAGGCTATTGATTTCTCGAAGGACATCCAGCGGGACGGCATCGAACAAGCTGTTGTCGCGGTCGCTCATGATGATCAGCCCTGTGTCCAGATCTTACGAATCAGATTCAACTGCCGCTCCACACTGCGGACGCTGCACCCCAGCCGCTGGGCGATTTCCACATTCGTATAGCCTGCCATCCTATCGCAAGCGATCTGCTGCAGTTCCGATTGCTCGCCGAGCTCTGCGAGCCGCTGGGCAAAGTCCTCAGCCATCTGGGCTGCGAATTCTGGCGTCGGCTCTGCGCCCGCTACCTGTCCGATCCCGGGTGACCCGGATCCCTTTGGTCCTTCTATCGCGGATTCACCTCGAACTTCCCCGCCACCGCGTTTTTCTGTCTGCTCTCGACGCCGAATGCCGATCGCTTTTCGCTCGGTGAGCATCACTAGCAGTTGCCACAAATCGTCGCGGTCATCGAGCTGAGCAAATCGTCCCTCAGCCGCGCCGCCTAGGAAAGCATTAAACGCCGACAGGACGACGTCTTCCTCGTCTGCAACCTTCTTCGCAGCATCTCCCAGTTTGCGACTTGCCAGTCGCACGAGCCGATCAACATAGCGCTGCCAGAGCGGCTGACCGACGACAAAGTCACCAGCCTTCAGTCTGCCGATCCACTCGGTCACTGACTCAGTCGACGACGGGAGTAATTCATCTGAAGAATTCATGCCGCGGATCTTGACATATCCGGATTGCCAAGGGTAGTCAGGCGGGGCTCGTTTCATGCGACCCTGGTGCGTCGCAGTCGCCGCCGTGGTTCGGCGCCCACCTGATCCGCAAACGTCCGCCTCAGCGAGCACATCAGCAGCCGCAACTCGTATCGTGCGGCACCGACTTCACGGCCCTGATAATATCGCCGTGCATTGCGGATGCGGTTTTGTGCAAGCCCGTCCTCATTCGTAGCTAGTGGAAGGCTGTCCACACATAATTTGATGTGGGCCAGGTCTTCAAGTTGGTCGTTCGCCGTGTTGCCACTTAGCAGGATGGCCAGTCGGCGCGATACGGTGTGCCAGGTTTCCAGAAAGTCAACATGAGGTATGGTGGTAACGTGGTTCATAGCTTCCTCGACTCTTTGATGGTTCCACGGACGAAACACGCCGTCCACAACGGCAATCACGTTCAGTCCGCTAAGCACCAACTAGCAAACGGGTGCGACAGCCCGCCACGATTCACGCACACTGTTCGATCAAACGCTTCCGGCTGCAAGATTCCCAAGTTGCCAAAGGGTTAGTCGGGGTTGAGTCGCCAGCCTGCGTTGACAAGGCTGTACCTTTCGCGTTACGCAGACAAACGTTTGGATGTGCTCCGGGTATCTGCGCCGGAACGATCGTCTCGACATCAAATTGCTTTTTCTGGTCCGCGGAACCCAACTATGTTGCGCCGTCAAATCGATTGCAAACGCGATTTCGCTGAGTGTGGAGGCAATCGCATCCTGAGCGTGCGAAGTCGTGGTGCCAGAATCACTCATGAGGGCGTGTCATGAGTCAGATTTGCGACAACGATCAAGCTCGTCATTCGACACTATGATGTTCGGGAATCGCCGCACCAATCCGTTTCAGCGAGACGGACCGGAACCGCGCCATGCACAGTCGCAAACTGCTCCGGTCACATCGACCCACGCAGTTCGTGCGGCGAAGTCTACCCGATTGGTGTCGTCATTTTGATGTCGCGTCGGGATAAGATTTGAGCGATGCCGTGGATCAGATTGATGCTGCGTCAGCGTGTCGGACCGGAG
>CAZFDW010000398.1:0-6553 GCA_964517865.1 uncultured Chitinophaga sp. | reverse complement strand
GTGGTTCGGGTTTTGAAATGGATGCGTTACCCCCGCCGCCAGGTTAACGCAGTCGATACGGTTGACTGTATCCGATTACTTGTTGGAACAGCAATCAACCCAGCGTAATCGCAGTTTCCGAAGCGATGGTGAGACCGAAATGAGCCAAGGTTTGCTTTGAGATCGATGGGTTGTGTCGCGGGAATTGTCGATGGTATCCTGATGATGGCTGTCGGTTCGGCCAGCAAATCGGGTCGGGTGTCACGGACGTATCTTCTGCGTGCAGCAAGCTCAGAACGCGGGCCGTGATTCCTGCATCCACGATGGCTCGATGGGCATTTGCTATCGTCGGAATGCGAAGAGCCGCAGCCACTGTGGATAACTTTGCATCATGGGCTACTCGTTTTCGCCGAGCGATCTGCATGGTACACAGACGACCGAACGACCTGGGCATTTGAACGCCACACTCCAATAGCTCAGCCTGCAAGAATCCAAGGTCGAATGAGATATTGTGGGCGACCAGATGTGTGGAGCCGGAGAAGCAGTCCATCAGGTCCGGGAGCAAGTCCGCAAATGTCGGGGCTACCCGCACCGCCTGATTTGAAATGCCATGAATCTGAGTCACGTGCGACGGAATCGAGCGCTGCGGATGGACCAGCGAATCGAACATACGAACGACACGAAACTGCGCATCCAGAATTACCACCGCAATTTCCACAACCCTGTCTCCCTGTGCGGCAGACAGCCCTGTCGTTTCTACGTCAATTACGGCGAACAAAGCCACGATCGTTTCTCCATTGGAATCATTGTTGCGCGGCCCTTTGAACTGCTTTACTTCGACGCGATGCAATCTGACACCAGCTGACGAGGATGCTTTTCGGCAGGCAAAGCTCCGCATGGTAACGTGGTCAGGACGACAAAGCGAAGTGGCAGGTGAAGCATTGAACCAGAGTTTGAAACATGCCGCTGCACGTGATTCCAAACGAACATTTCAGTCATCCCAACTCCGTTAGAGGTAATCCGCCGCTGGAAGTCGATGCGTGCATCAACGCACATATGCTGGTTCGGATGTGCGTATTGTCTCGACTGGCGACCGCAGAAGAATCCTTCATAATCTTCATTCGGATTCATGCCGCCGGCGCATGATTGTACCTCCATGCTCACCAGCGAGCATTTCCGCCACGGAATGGCGGAGCATAATGGATTGCGGCGAAGGTTGACACTGGATCAGGAATACAATTCTGCGCTTTGGCACAAGGGGTGCCCTGGCAAAATGATCAGCAGTTGTGTGACAACCGGCAGTGTGATTGTGAACAGAAAAAGGAGAGATGCACTGTGCCAGTATTTCATCGAAAACCTGTGTTGGTCCCGACAGACTATTCCGATGCATCGCTGCAGGCGATTCGTGTTGCGAAATCTGTCGCTGGGTCAGATTCTGATGTCACAGTCGTCTACGTGGCACAGGATCACGTCTTGGTCCTGCACCCGGTCACGTGGACTGCGGGTGCGTTGCCCGGATGATGTGTGTGAAGGATGTCGCGAGCGGGCTTTGCGTTTGTTTGTTCTATCGTGGGCAACTGGCACTTATTAGTCAGACATGAATTCGAATCTGGAGCAAATCATGACAGGTCGCATGGATACTTTTGGTTTGACGGATATCGGGCTTGTGCGGGAAAGAAACGACGATCAGTTTCTGATCGCGGACTTGAAGAAGTCTGTCATCATCCACCAGACGAGCTTGTCCTACGACGATGAGACGCATCTCCTCGGTGGATCGCAGGCACAATTGCTGCTGGTTGCTGATGGTGTTGGCGGTCACCCGGGTGGAGACCGTGCCAGTCGAATGGCCGTTCAGGGGATCGTGCAGTATCTGTTGAACACGATGCATTGGCTGTTCCGACTGAATGATGGTCGAGAAGACGCCTTCCTGGACGATTTGAAAGGTGCTTTGACGTTCACGCAGGAAAAGTTCCGCCGGCATGCGGAAGCCGTTCCCATGGACCAGATGATGGGAACAACGATTACGCTTGCGTACATTGCCTGGCCGCAGGTTTACCTTGTGCATGTCGGCGATAGCCGAGCATACGTCTTTCGTGGCCGGGAAGTGATCCATCTGACGCATGACCAGACCTATGCGCAGGCACTCGTCGATGTTGGATTGATGCAGGAGGCGGAGGTTCGGAAATCACCGCTGCGGCATGTACTGTCCGGACTTGTGGGATGTAATCCCCGGCAACTTTCTCCGGATGTCAGTCAATTCAAACTCTCGCTCCACGACAAGTTACTGCTGTGCACCGACGGACTCACGTCGCAACTGACCGATGATGCGATCGCAGCGTTGGTGGCCGCTGATCTTTCGTCAGAGGAAGCCTGCCGACTGCTGGTCAATGCGGCCAATGATGCAGGCGGTCAGGACAACACGACCGTTGTGCTGGCACACTTTACGGACCGTATCCATGAACGCAGGAAGGAAAAAGCAGAAACTGTCGGAAGCCATACGGCGGCTGGAACTCCATCAGCGGACCGTTCCTTGACGACAGAAGTCGTAGTCGGCCTTTGACCTCGCGTTATCAAAAAAGATGGAAAACAGTATTTGGACAAACCTGTCAGTGGCTGGTACGCTGGGGAACAACTGATTGCCAGAAATCTACTGCGACCTTTTCGGACCCGATGCATCTGCGGTTTTCCGTGCTGTCACTTCACCAGCAGAATCGGGCATTCGCAGACCACAGAGACTTTATAGCTGAGTGTTGCCCATGTCTCGGGGAGATGATTCGGATCAATACGGTGCGATGACATGACGATCAGGTCCACTCGATGGTGGTTGGCGAATTCGACGATCTCCTGCAGGCGATCCCCGATTCGGACTTTGACTTCGCATCGGATATCAGCGTCAAGAAATCGCTGCGAAATGCGTTCCAGTTCGGATTCTGCACGTTCGCGAATGTGATCGTAGAACGATGTCGTTTCCTCGTCCGGAGAATCACCACCGGAATCAATCGCCTGGACCACATGCAGCAGCGAAGTCGTGGCTCTGTTCTGAACGGCGAGTTCAAACGCGATGTCCATGGCGGCGTTGTTTTTCGCGGTGGAATCGATGGGAACAAGGATGTGGTGAAATCGAGGCAGCATGATAAACTCAGTGACTCCATGGACATTTGAACTGTGCCGAGTGACATCTGTGGCAGATCAACCATCACTTTCCGTTCTCAATGTTGTAGTATGCCCCGGAATGCTTTCAAAAAACAAGTGAGGGCACTTAAGAATGAGTTCCTTCACGAAGCCCGTCCCGAGACCACTTTCATGCAGAATGTCGCCGCCTTGCCCTTGATTTACGAATTCAGCCGGGCCGTTGAACCTCGATGTCACATCGTTTCCGGGGAGACGATTCGGGTAGAATCGGAAGATGCTTTGTCGGGTCAGATCCGCCGACCGGGTGATCGTCGCGACAAGACGATAATTCCGTTCAGCAATCCGGTGGCTGGTCCCATTGTCGTGGATGGGGCGGAACCCGGTGATGAGCTGGCAGTGACAATCGAGCAGATCGATTCCCGCGATGGTCAGTGCGCGACCTACACCGGTGCACCAAAACAGCTTGCCGAATGGCTTGGAAGTGAAGTTCCGCATGGGGCGCATGTCTGTCCGATTCGCGAAGGTCAGATCTTCTGGAAGAACGACATCGCCATTCCTTATCAGCCGATGCTGGGCTGTATCGGCACGGCTCCGGACTGGGGTATTCCAAACACCGGACCCGCTGGCCCGCATGGCGGCAATCTCGACCTGGTGGAAGTCTGCCCAGGGAGCACCATCTTTCTGCCCGTCAAAGTGCCCGGAGGATATCTCTACCTTGGAGACGCCCATGCGGCAATGGGGCATGGTGAATTGTCGGCGACCGGCCTGGAGATGGCGGCGTATTCGACAGTGACCGTCCGAAGGATTCCTCGATCCAGCCTCGCAGGGCTCCGCATCTCCCATGCGGAGTTCCTGATGTGCATTGCCACTCACGGAACGCTGGAACGGGCCATCGCCGAGGCGTACTCACGACTGATTCTTTGGATGGAAGCGGATTATGCGTGGAACCGCTGGGATGCGTATGATCTGCTGACTCATGTGGGTCGGTTGTCCATTGGCTATTACGGCAGCGGGACGGTGGGAGCAAAGATCGAACGGCGGTATGTTCATGCTGTTTGATACACACACCAACCTCATGTGGTACCCGGATCATCTATCCCACGAATTCGTTGAGTTCGCGTGGGAGGCCAAGCGCGCCAAAATGAAGCTCTCGCCGGACGTCTATTTCGCGGGCAGTGACAGTCCGAAGTCCAACGCTTTTGATTCTCGTCCTGAACAGCTTCTGAAGGCCACTGCCGACGCTGACAGGGTGATTGTGTTCGGCATCAAGGCACCGTTCTGCGGCATCAACGCCGATCAGGAACTGATCGCCACGTTTGTCAAAGAACACTCAGACCGCTTCATTGGCTGGTGCTCAGTAGATCCGAACGATGCAGACTGCGTCGATCAACTGGAGCACTATGTCAACAATCTGGGACTCCGCGGACTGAAGTGTTCGCCGATCTACCAGAACTGGGATCCGCAGGATCCGAAACACCTGCCGCTGTTCAGAAAAGCTGAGTCACTGGGTATCCCGGTCAACATTCATCAGGGCACATCGTTCGTCCGACCCGGACCACTCAAGTACGCCAATCCGATTCAACTGGAGGATATCGCATTGGCGTGTCCGGATCTGAGGATCGTCATCGCCCACATGGGACACCCCTGGGAAACCGAATGTGTCGTGCTGATCCGCAAGCACCCGAACCTGTACGCGAACATTTCTGCTTTGCACTACCGCCCGCTGCGACATTACCAGGCATTCATGACAGCCATGGAATACGGAGTGGAACATAAACTCATTTTCGGTTCCGACTTCCCCTCGGCCACTCCGGCGCAGGTGATCACCGGTCAGCACAAAGTGAACGACATCATCCGTGGAACCAATTTCCCCAAGATCCCGGACGACATGATTCACAACATCATCTACGAAAACTGGAAACGGTTCCTGCCGGAGTATGTACCAGGCACGGCTGGCTAATTCGTTGGACTGCAGAGAATGTAGGGTGGGAACAGCGGCTGACAAGCCGCGCAGGCCCACCAATTTTTGATCCAATGGTGGGCCTGCGCTGTCGCTGGTCCCACCCTACGAATCGCGATGTAGCGAAAGTCGCGCGGGATCTCGGCTTTTTCTGCACGAGCACCCAGTCGCGAGACATCTTGAGTCTTGATAAACTCCTGCTCGTGTTTTGATGATTCCAATTCCCAGGAGGCAAGTTACCTCAAACTGTGTTGGGATGACTGAAATTTCGGCATTCAAACGCAACTGTCGTGCTCGTGCTCAGAGAAACGGTGCTCGTGCTCGTAATCGAAAAAAGGCAACAATGACAGTCTATCTGTTTGACCATGATCGACTTGATGTCTATCGCCTTTCGATTGAATACGCCGCGAATGCGTTTGATACTTCTCGTTGTTTGTCAGGGCTTCATCGCCATGCTCGCGATCAATGGTTGCGTGCTGCCCAATCCATTCCGCTGAATACTGCGGAGGGTAACCGCAAACGCAGCTTGAAAGATCGGGCGAGGTTTTTGGACATCGCTCGTGGTTCAGCGTTGGAGTGTGCTGCAATTCAAGACGTGCTTGTTGTTTCTGGCGGTCTGAATCGGGAATTGAGTTTCGAACTGAAATCCCAGCTGGGGCGGATCGTCGCGATGTTGACGCGGATGGCTATGAAATTCGATGGAGTATCGGAAACACTGGACGAGTATACTTGGGGGGGCGATTACGAGCACGAGCACCGCGATGCTGAGCACGAGCACGAAGAAATGCCAGAACCAAGCTTTGGATCGAAGCCGCGGAAGCTGGCGTTTTGACAATATCAAATCACTCGCCGCGGCGTCGGTCAACGCGGTCGTTATCTTGCCCAGGTTTATTGGACCCGTAAATGGGATTCTCTCAAAGCTACTGCTGCAAATCGTGCGGACTGGGCGCGACGGTCAGTGGCGGAAATGATGTCGGCTTTTACGGAACAACACAGACCCGGTACTGCCCGAAATGTGAAGCTCTCGTTGACGTATGCACTGAACTATGGTGCAAAGAACTTTTGCCCGGATTACTTCCGGAGGGTCTACTCGATGAAATGCTTTTGCTTGAAAGCAAATACGGACAATGCCATCACTGCCACAATGTGACGGAAACGGTTTGGTGCGCGGGCGATCCTTGCCCGCGATGCGGCGGCGGAGTCGAAGCAACCGGCGAAGAGATGATGGACTGGGACTGAGCATGTAAACTCAGAGTTCGTGCTGTCAATCCGAATGGAAAAACGGTGCCAGTCACTTAAGTTGGGCTGACTGAAGGGTACGGTGACGTCGTTGAGCGGATGCTCGCCCATGGGTTCGCCTGACAGCGAAAGTCCAGCCCGGCAGTGCGACTCATCCGTGCGATCCGCGAAATCCGTGGTCGAATACTGTTCCTTTGCGGCTAAAACTTGTTCCGGAACTCTTGAATGGCCGCAAGAGATCGC
>CAZFDW010000397.1:0-6561 GCA_964517865.1 uncultured Chitinophaga sp. | reverse complement strand
CCAGGTATTTTTCCTGCCCTTTCGCAATGAGTTTCTTGCTGTGTTCTTCAAACTTATCGCTGGCAAACTTCAGGAAAATTAATCCCAATACAACGTGCTTATATTCTGCTGATTCAACGCTTCCTCGGCGAGATCGTAAAACTCTTTCACTTTTTCGACGAGAGTTTCAGGATCATCCAAACTCACACAGATTTCTCCTTCGAGATTCAGGCTGAATCCGGTTGAGTTGTAATCCCGTGAAAGTTTCCGACTGAGTCCAACATTCACCTTCAACATTTGTCTGCTCCTGATAATCGAAGAAAGCCGTAAACAACGAAGAACGCCTCCGTGACTCGATACCCGAAACAAGGAGTCGTCGCTTTGACTGTGAGTTGATGTAGTGGTATCCCATGTCTGTGGCTGGCTAATTTGCGATTGTTCGCGATGATCCGGGAGTCCAGCTACGGCAATGAATCATGGATGCTGATCAAAAAAACTTGTAGCCTTCTTAAATGTCGACATTCGGATGGGAGGCATCGTGTTCGGTGCCACTGCGTCAAGGATCATCTACAAATCTTGGGTGTCACGAGTATTCACCGTTCCGAGTCACAGTGCGACAGCATATAACCGACCAGTCTCTGGCCTGATTCTGCCAGGATGAAAATTCCAACACGTAAATTACGCGAAATTCTGGGAAGCAATACGACATGTCGATCAATCAAAACTGGCTTCCATTCGAAGCGGCTCAGGAAATTGTCGCCGCTCAGAATTTCAAACGATCGCAAGACTTTCGCGACTGGAGAGAACGACCGGCGGCGATTCCTCCGAACCCCAAGAACACTTACAAAAGTGAATGGAGGGGATGGGAATACTTCCTTGGAGTAGGCCCCGCGCTCGACGCGCCACAGCCACAATTCCTGTCTTTTGACGAAGCCCGGGCCATCGTGGTTAAACAGGGATTCAAACGATCGAAGGACTTCGAGAGCTGGAGTGATCGTCCGGCGGATATTCCCATCGATCCTCGACATTTTTATGAGAGAGAGCCAAATCATTGGTTGGGCTGGAAACACTTTCTGGGAAGAGGCCCAGCAGTGAGCCCCCTAGGCCCTAACGAGGCGAAAGGGTTCCTTCCTTTTGAGGAAGCGTGGCGGGCGGCGCAAAAATTGAACGAAGAATTCAACATTTCCGAGGCGTCCGAGTGGAAAGCGTGGTCAAAGACGTCGGAAAAACCGCGGAACCTGCCGGCAGATCCCGCCAAAGCATACAAGGACAAAGGATGGAAGGGTTGGCCGTATTGGTTTAACAAGTTGCCCTCGCGAGCATCGGGGAATGAAGTCGTGCGCACCTTTATGGAAGCTCGGGAGTTTGCGCATTCACTGGGCCTAAAATCGTCGCGAGCATGGGTTGCATGGGCGCGCACTGATGAGCGCCCGGCAGATATTCCTCGGTCGCCTTTGAATCGATATCGCCATGAAGGATGGTTGGGGTGGCCAGATTTCCTTGGATACAAAAGCCGATTATCGCATAACGGTGTGGTCAAATTCTTAAGGTCACTGGTCGCGTGTATTGAACATCTGACTGAATTGGACCTCTATCTGATCCTTATGCACAATGGCATGCTTGATAGAGATCTTCGTTCACGCGGAGCGAGAATGATGCGGGGGCTGATGTACGCGCGATCGGCGGCGGAATTCGAACATGCAGAAAAGGAATTTGTTCTTAGCCTGCAGTTTAAGAATGATCATCGGGTCATCCAGTCGGCAGACGACAATACTGATTTTCAAGAGTCCTCCGAGTTCGATAGTTCCGACAAAAAAAAACACAATGTTTTTGACGGATTGAGCATCGTCGATAAATTGTCGCAAACAGGCATAACACATGCTGGAGATGACGTGGCCCTCGACTTTATGGTCGATGAACGCATCGAAATGCTATGGCAGGAAGCAATCGCCACGGATGCAGAATCGGTCATCCAAAAGCTCAGTGATCTTCCAGGTGGAAAGTATTTACAACTCATTCGTCAGCGATTTAAGGAAGAGTACAACTCTGTCCAGACGCTTCCCATTCCGGACGGCTATAGAATAGTTGATGCGAGAGACCAGCCCGTAACACTCAATCTAATGCAGCGTCTGACGGCACATCGTCTACTGCATCGAAAACGCATCGGCAATTGGTCCGGAGTTGGCACTGGGAAGACGAACGCTGCTACGTTCGCTGCTGCCTTAATAGACGCAAAGATGACATTGATCATCGCCGCAAATTCAACATTGGACGGCTGGAAAAGGACACTGATCCGCGCTTTCGATAAAGACACAATCCATGTTCACGACGGGGAACCACTGGAATTTCGTTTCTGGAAAAACCGCAGAAATTTTGTTGTGGTAAACTATGAAAAGTTTCAGCGCGAGTGGACGGGCCGATTCGTTGATCTCTTGTTCCAGCAGGCAATCATTGACTTTATTGTTTTCGATGAAGTCCAGCACGTTCGTCAAAGGCACACAGCTGCATCAACGATTTCGGAACGTCGCAGACAAGTCAATGAATTGATTCAACGTGCCATCTCGCAGAATTCGAATCTCCGTATACTCGCCATGTCAGCAACCCCTGTTGTGAACAATCTGACGGAAGCAGTGAAGCTTCTTGAACTGATTCGACCTGAAGAAGATTTTCGAGGAATACCGGTCAGTTCGAGTATTCCAAACGCCATTGGCGTCCATATGCGGCTCAAACAATACGGGCTCCGCTTTAAGACGAGTTTTGACTTGAAGTTGGATAGACGACTTGAAGAAATCGACGGACGAGAACAACTTCAGAATCTGCGGCGGTTGCGTCCAAAACATCTTTTGCTCATGGAACAGACTCTCTTGCGAGTCAAGTTGAAAGAGCTTGGTCGGTGGGTACGTCGGGGCACATTGATCTATACACAATTCGTCACTCGAATCGTTGATAAAATTGAGAAGGTCACATCGAATCTTGGATTGAAGGCTCGGCTGTTCACTGGCACAGAACGCACGGCTATCGAGGAGTTTGTAAAGGATTTTCAAGCGGGGAATGCTGATGTACTGATCGGATCAGCTCCAGTTGGGACGGGTGTCGATGGCCTGCAATTCGTTCTTGATCGAATCGTGTTTGTTACGTTGCCATGGTCTCACGCTGAATACGAACAAATCGTCGGACGCCTTATGCGTCAGGGATCGGCATATAAGAAGATTGAGGTGATTATACCACAAGTCGTATTGCAAGATGGGGGCAATCGTTGGTCGTGGGATGAACAGCGGCTTCATTGTATTGAATTCAAAGAAACACTGGCCGATGCTGCGGTAGACGGCGTGATTCCTCGCGAAGGCATGCCATCAATGGAAGTCATGCATCGTCGATCTCTCGAAGCCTTGCAGAAATGGATTGAACTGGCAAAAAGTGATGAACTTGAACCAACCGTGCGGCAGAATCCGATGCCCGTCCAGATGAGAAACTCTCTCCCTGAAGTGCAGCCAGTCGGTCCGATCAAATTCCCGTTGCGGCATTTATCGGTCCGTGTTCCGTGGCATGATTCGGGCTGGAATGGCGCCGTCTGCAAGAGCCCTTCCTCAAACACGTCTTGTTTGAAACTCGGACGCATCGCTGCGGAAAAGAAGGCTCCGGAAGAAGAATTGGTTCGTGGAAAACCAGTCGTCGAACTGCAGGCGATTGGGACTCCGCTGCCTCCCTGTGTTGCAGAAGGGGCGACATTTATGGCCGGTTTCCCATTTGAGATTCTAAAGCCGAATCGTTACGCAGCCTTTTATCCTGAAACGTACGGACATCTCCTGCCAATCAAGTGTCAATTCCCTGCCTATTCGACGGGGGTCACTCCGCTTCGTTGGTTCACGCGGCGGCATGTATTTGGGGATACAAACAGGTCTGGACTCGTCAATCGCTTTCCGCTGTCTGATGTCACGATGGAACTTGAACGTCCACTGCGCTACGGTCAGAAATATATTCAGGATTTTCAGAACCAGTCAAAGTTATTCGAGTGCTTTTGGAATCATGTCCGCCCAAAGGAGTCGCTGGTATTCTACTATGCGATGCCGATTCCACTTGTTGAGGAGCAACATCAACGAGCCATTGTCGGCGTTGGCCGCATCCTTGATATGGGGCCGATGATGGAGTTTGGTCAGGGCGGAACGGATCGAGATGCATTAAGAGCCATATTGTGGGAACGCATCGTTTCTCATTCTATCCGCCCAGATGTTTCGGATGGCTTTCTCTTGCCGTACCAGGAGGCACTTGAGCAATCCGAAGATGGTTGTAAGTTCGATCCCTCGGAGGCAGTTGCATTTGTCCCGGACGATCATGTTTCGGAGTTTGGCCACGGAGCAGAGCATGTCGGAAACGATGGAGCCATTAGTGCCTTACGGTCAATTCGCGATGCATTGACTCGATGTTCAAATCTTTTTGGCTACGACGCGTGTCGTCAACATCTCTGGAATGATCAACAGGTCGGCCGGTTGTGGCAGAGGCGAGGCCCTTGGCCGGGGCTTGGTTCTGTACTTTGCGCCAGTGGAGTTACACTTGGAAACTTCATGGCGGAATACCTTGTTGAAAGCGCTGGAACGTATCGAGATCCCTGGCCGATCTGGTATGAGGCGTTACTTAACCCCGAAGAATTTCTTCCAGCGCCACTTGCCGGTTCGGTCAGCCCCGAGGTTGGCGGCTGGTGGATGAAGTTGAATCCCGTCAGGCGAAGCTATCTTGAATTGCTTAGCCGTATGTCTTTGACTGAGGAACAAGCGACATTCTTGCTTAAAACTGAAGAGCGCAAGAAAAGAGGGATCAGCTATTCTGAAGAGCAGATCCTTGAAAACCCGTATGTAATCTACGAAACGACACGCCTGAGTCAGGATGCCATTCTTCTCGATATCGTTGATCGCGGATTATTTCCAGTCAAAGAGATTCGAGAACAGTTTCCAATTCCGGAGCCGTCTCAAATCAAGACATGCATCGATCCGCGAAGGCTGCGAGCGTGCACGATCCAGAATCTCGAGCTTGCCGCAGGTAACGGTCACACGTTGCAGCCACGAGCGGATGTTATTCGTGCTATTCACCATCGTCACCTCGATCAAGTCGATTCGATCCAGGTACACAACAGGGCATTCAAGGAAGCGGAGACTCAAATCTTTTCCAGAGAGATAAAGGTCGTCACGATGGGCGACAACTCTGTCGGCTATCAGTTACAACGCCTCGCCTCTGCCGGAGAAATCATCAGCAGGTCGGTCGAGGAGAGAATTCGCGAGGATCGCCACTCCGCTGTAGTCGACTGGCGACAACATCTCGACAAGTTTCTGGCATCGGGTAATGTCTCTCTGCCGGACAATCAGCTCGCTCGAGATAACGAGGAGCGTGCCAGAGTGGAAAAGGCCGCTGCGCTGTCTGAGCTTGCCTCGTCTCGAATCAGCGTACTGATTGGACGTGCTGGAACGGGAAAGACAACTGTACTGTCCGTTCTTTGCAATGAGCCTTCGATCAGCAAGGACGGGATACTGTTGTTGGCACCAACAGGGAAGGCTCGCATCGCCATGGAGAAGGTCGCCCGAGGAGCGGGTGGCCGCAAAATCCAGTCAAAGACGTTGGCAGGCTATCTAAAATCAGTCAATCGCTTTGACGTGAGAGAACTGCGGTATCAGTTGCTCGGGGAAGCTGGCCGACTGATGATCGGCACGGTCATCATTGATGAATGTTCGATGTTGACTGAAGAGATGCTGGCAGCCGTCCTTGAATCCTTTCAAAAAGTTGAACGCCTGATTTTGGTAGGCGACTACCGCCAACTACCTCCCATCGGCGCGGGGCGTCCTTTCTTCGATATTGTGGCCCGACTGAAACCAGATTCATTTGAGGAAGCCGCCCCCTCAATCTCGCGTGGCTTCGCGGAACTGACAATCCCGATGCGTCAGGGTGCCGTTGATCGAGATGATCTGATTTTAGCGTCGTGGTTTGACGGCACTTCTCCAAATTCCGACGACGATCGCGTATATCAAATTCTGTCTGGAGACAAAGTGAGTGACACACTTCAGTTCAGAACCTGGGAGTCTCCGAGCGACCTTCAGGCGTTGCTCCCGGAAGTGCTTCGAGAATCTCTGGGGTTCAGTTCTGATGTACAAGACTGGCAAGCGTTTTGCAAAAGCCTTGGTGGTCAATCGGATGATAAGGGCTCATATTGGTTCAAGCCCGAACACGACTCACCTCCCGGTGCAGGCAACTTTGCCAATGATTGGCAGATACTGAGCCCGGTTCGAAGAAACCCCTGGGGTGTCGAAGCGTTGAATCAGTTCGTACATGATCTATTCAAGACACCACAAGTTGAGCGAGCGGGAATACGAGGCAGTAACGGAACGATCCCATTGCCAATGGGCTCCGAAAGAATCGTTTATGGCGAAAAGGTGATTCATGTGATAAGTAACTGGCCAGTCCCGGGAGGACGGGTTCATCCACCTCAGAATGATCCGGTATTCCTGGTCAATGGGGAAGTAGGAATTGTTGTTGGCCGTCGTAGTGAGAATAGTGCCGATCCGATTCCCGACGAGCTGCAAGTCGAGTTCTCGACGC
>CAZFDW010000396.1:0-6568 GCA_964517865.1 uncultured Chitinophaga sp. | reverse complement strand
TCAGATGCGGACTTCACCGGTCCGACCGACCGAGGCGTATGACGAACTGATTTACGAGGGCTCGAACTGCCGTCAGAATGCGCAATCGAAATGATCACAAGTACGCATTAACGAAGCTGCGAAAATGATCGCGATATCGACACGAATCGGTTTCCGTCCAAACGACTCAGGTGGGCGTGTCATGAGTCCAATTTGCGACAACCATCAATCTCGTTATCCGACACTTTGACGTTCAGGAATCGCCGCACCAAGCCGTTTCAGCGAGACGGACCGGAACCGCGCCATGCACCGCTGCAAACTGCGTCGGTCACATCGACCGCCGCAGCGAACGCTGTGGCCACGATTTCGCAGGTGTAATCAAATTGATGGCAATCAACGTGCATTCTCCGGGCATGCCCGCGGTCGCCAGAATCTGGTTGACCTGGCAAAACTGGCGACAGATATTTCAATGTCGTCTCTGACTCAGATTTGAGCGTCCTGAGTGAGTAACGGCCTTACGTTTCGAGCCAATGGAAGGTCAGTATTGCATTGCCATACCAGTCAAAATAACTGTCCGGGTGTTCTGAGCTTCTGTTCTGACGTCATCGTTTCCGATGGTGAACTCGCCACGGGCTGAGCATGCGATGAAGCCGGAGAATCGATGTCGGTCGATTGAGAGTCAGCCGCGTTGTTGGTCCTGGCTTCGTTCTACGCGGCGCGTGCTTCGGTGCCGAAGACAACCTGAGTTCGATGATTCCATTCACTGTTGGTCACATCGGCGGTCATGCGTTTCAGGATGCCACCAGGCGGAATCTGATGGATGTCGCAAAGTCTCGAACCATTCGTATTGAGGTATTACATCTGTTCACGAATTTCATCAATTGCCTGCCTTAGGATTCGCACTTCGTTCCAAAGCGATTCGACTTCAAGAACCAGCTCTGTTGTCCTTCGATTTCTGAAATCAAGTCGCAGAAGAATCCCGGATGAGAGAGTGCGGATTCGGCCAATGAACACCGGGATTTCTCCTGTTTCAGCAGACGAATTGCGCTGCGAATTCCAGTTCTTCCGTGACAATGGTCGCCTGGATTTGTTAGACTGCGTGTCCACGAATCATGCATTGCCTGCGTTCCCTGCCATTCCCTCCCTCCTTCGCCGACTGACACTGACGCCGTGAATTACCGACGTTCGCCACTTTTGCATTCGTCAGCTGTCCTGATGCTGGCCATGTTTGCCATCCAGTCGATGGCCACTAAGACCGTTCGCGCGGACGATGCTGCCACAGCTTCCATCATCGATTTTCAAAACGACCTGCAACCGATCTTCACACGGCTGGGATGCAACAGCGGACCATGTCACGGGAAGGCGCGCGGTCAGGGAGGATTTCAGTTGTCTCTGTTGGGCTTTGATCCACAGCAGGACTACGACGCGATTACCAAAGAAGGTCGCGGACGACGAATCTTTCCAGCTGCTCCGGAGCACAGTCTGCTGCTTACCAAACCCACGGGCAGGGTTCCGCATGGTGGCGGACGACGACTCGAAGCCGGTGGTCCTGAGTACCAGACCATGCTCAACTGGGTGCGCCAGGGGATGCCGCGAATGGCTCCTGATGCTCCGACATTGAAATCGATCAGCGTCGCACCGTCGTCGATTGTTTCCGCTCCGGATCAGACGCAGTCACTTGTCGTCACGGCAAAGTTTTCCGATGGTACAGAACGCGATGTAACTCGACTGACAGCGTTTCAATCGAACGAAACGCCGATCGCGGCAGTTGACGAAACAGGACGTGTCACCGCTGGAAAGATCACCGGCGTCGCGGCCATCATGGCGCGGTTCATGGGACAGATCGCAGTCTGTGACGTGTTGATTCCCCGTACGGAAACCATCGCCGGTGAAATCTACGATCAATTGCCCCGCAACAACTTCATCGACGAACTGGTCTGGCGCAACCTTCAGCGACTGAATATCACTCCGTCACCGGTGTGTGACGATCACATTTTTCTGCGACGCGCCACGACAGATATCTGTGGTCGCATTCCCACGCCCGATGAAGTAACTGCGTTCCTTGCCGATGGGGCGTCTGACAAGCGTGCCAGTCTTGTCGATCGATTGCTGCTGGAACCCGACTTCGCTGATCACTGGGCGAACAAATGGGTCGATCTCCTTCGCCCGAATCCCTATCACGTCGGAATCAAAGCAACCTTCAACTATGATCGATGGATTCGCCAGTCGTTTCATGAACGCAAGCCATGGGATCAGTTCGTTCGTGAATTGATCACCGCGCGCGGCAGCACGTTTCACAACGGCGCGGTAACGATGTTTCGCGACCGTCGTCAGCCGGAAGAAATCACAACGCTGGTCAGTCAGTTATTCGTAGGTGTGCGACTCGAGTGCACCAAGTGCCATCATCATCCGTTTGAAGTCTGGGGCCAGGATGATTTCTATAGCTTTGCAGCGTATTTCTCCGGAGTCGGTCGCAAAGGGACGGGCATTTCAGCACCGATTTCCGGGTCTGAGGAATTCGTTTTTGCAGGCAATCAGGGCAGCGTGTCACATCCCGTGACCGGAGAAATCATGAAACCTCGTCCGTTGTTCGGCGAAGCACCGATCACTGCAGAGGGAGATGATCAGCGCGAAGCGTTGGCCGCATGGATTACTTCGCCGCAGAATCATTTGTTTGCACAGGTGATGGCCAATCGCGTCTGGGCAGACCTGATGACTCGTGGATTTGTCGAACCTGTCGATGACATGCGGGCGACCAATCCGCCAACGAACGGGCCGCTATTGAAAGCATTGGGTGAAAATTTCAGGGATTCCGGATTTTCGCTGCCCGAGCTCGTACGAGTCATCGCGAATTCCCATGTCTATCAACTGAGTTCGCTGCCGAATGAAACCAACGTTGCAGACACACGCAACTATTCACGTCACTATCGCCATCGACTGCGTGCGGAAGTACTGCTCGACGCAGTGACTCAGGTGACCGGCGTGGCACCGGAATTTGCCGCCATGCCGCCGGATTCATCCGCGAAGCAACTCTGGACGCTTCGTTCGGATTCTTTGTTCCTTGACACGTTCGGTCGCCCGGACCCGAATCTGAATCCGCCTTGCGAGCGAACCACTGATTCGACAGTAGTTCAGAGTCTCCATCTGATGAATTCAGAACAGATTTATCGTGATATCGGACACGACAGTGGGAAGGCGCGATCGCTGGCCAACAGTGAAAAGTCGGCAGCAGAGGTTTCAACCGAGTTGTATCGGCTGATCTTCGGACGCGAACCGACAGCTGATGAGACGGCTCTGGTGACGGAACAACTTGTCTCCGACGGCGCGATACGCCAACAGGTGATTGAAGATCTGACGTGGGCCATGGTGAATTCGGCTGAGTTTGTATTTCAGAATTAGGGGCTTGGAAATAGGGGTCAGGAACCAATAGTGCGCAGCACCCTTTGGGCCATTCGGCTATTGGTTCCTGACCCCTTTTCCAAGCCGCCGGCTATATTTTCGAAGGGTGATTGTATGAGAAACCGACCACGATGCGATGGGTTTACGCGACGAAATTCGTTGCAGCTCGGACTCGGAGCTTTGCTTGGTACAGGCTTCGTGGACAGCCTGCGCGTGGTGGCGGAATCACAGCATGCGGGACGAGGGACGAGTGTGAAAGCCAAACGCTGCATTCTGATCTGGATGGACGGTGGTCCGTCACATTTTGAAACGTTCGATCCCAAGCCTGATGCGCCACTCGAGTATCGGGGCGAGTTCTCCGAGATTGAAACAGCGGTTCCGGGAGTTGCTTATTCGGAGCATATGGTCAAGCTGGCCGCCAGTCTCAACGATTACGCGATGATTCGATCCATTCGCCATGATCAGGGAAATCACGGCGCCGGCAATCACTACATGACGACCGGAGCACCGCCGCGAATTCCGGTAGGCTGTGGAGCGTTTGTCAGTTTCCATCCCAGCATGGGTTCGGTCGTGGCAAAGGAACTGGAGAAGGACAATGGGCTACCGCCTTACTTCAGCATGCCACAAATGGCACGGTCCGGCGGACCCAGCTTTCTGGGAGCGAAGTATGCTCCGTTTGTGGTGGATGATGATCCCAATCGGGAGAAATTCAAGGTGCGCGATGTTGCGTTGCCCAGGGATCTGACGGACATACGATTCGGTTCGCGTACGGACCTGCGAACGAAGATCGACAGAATGGTTCGTATCAACGATGAAGCCGCAGGTGATCCGCTGTTGGCGTTCGATACCTATTTCCAGCAGGGCCATCACCTTGTGACGTCGCCCGATGCTCAGAAGGCTTTTGATATTGAACAGGAATCACCGGAGATTCGCGCTCGATATGGACGAAACGGATTTGGCCAGCGATGTCTGCTGGCGCGGCGGCTGGTTGAAGCCGGTGTACCGTTTGTGACTGTCTACGACGGCGGCTGGGATCATCACAGCGATATCTTCGGAGCGTTGCGGAAACGCCTGCCGGACTGGGACAATTCCGTGGCAACATTGATTCAGGACCTGAAAGAACGTGGCTTGCTGGAGAGCACGTTGGTCGTCGCCCTGGGCGAATTCGGGCGCACGCCAAAGTTGTCAACGCTGTCCGGACAATCGACACCCGGGCGTGATCATTGGGCCAATGCGATGTCGGTGTTGATGGCGGGTGGCGGAACTCCGGGCGGAACCGTTGTCGGCGCGACGGATCGCAAAGGGTTCTCGGCAGTTGATCGAGTCCTCTCACCGGAAAATTTTGTCGCCACGATTTATCACAAACTAGGGATCGATCCCGGAAAAATCGTCTACACGCCGGAGGGCCGACCGGCGCATTTGGTGAGTGATCCGACTCCGATTATGGAGTTACTCTGAAACATGTTGCGATCAAGTCGAATCTGCAGGATCTGTTGCCTCGCGATCGTATTCACTGAACCGAGTCTGGCTGGAGATCCGCCAACGATCGAGCGGCTGATTCCCGCTGGGGGGCAGCGCGGAACGACGGTGGATGTCAGGCTTTTGGGAAAGCCAGGCGACGGAGATCTGCGGGTTGTCAGCGAAGACGATTCGATCGTGTTTACGCCGAATGAAAAAAAGGACGCGGCCAGCGTCGCAGTCAGCGAAACCACCAGGCCGGGAGTGCATTGGTTACGGTTCTGTAACGCAGATGGAGCGACGGAGCTGAAGCCATTCATTGTCGGCATGATTCCGGAAACGATCGAAACAGAACCGAACGCGAAGATCGCCGAAGCCAACTCAGTAGAGCTGCCGTCCATAACGATCAACGGTGTGCTGGAGAAATCGGGCGAGGTTGATACGTTTGCCGTCACGCTCAGCAAAGGCCAGACGATGGTCTGTGCGATGCAGGCTCACGCTCTGATAGGTTCACCGATGGATGCGGTGCTGCAAATCATCGATGCCCGCGGAACTGTGCTCGCTCAAAATGATGATGACCTTGGTTTCGACCCGCGAGTCACATTCACGGCAACTGAAGACGGAAAATGGTTCGTACGCACGTTTGCGTTTCCTGCCGCTCCGAACAGTACGATCGGCTTTGCCGGCGGCGCTGACTTTGTGTATCGACTCACCCTGACGACCACCGCCGTCGTGGAACACACGGAGCCTGCCATGCGGTTTGATCAGGACAATGAAACATCACTGGCGGTTTTCGGTTGGAACATCGAGACCCCGAACGTCGCTCTAAATCGGGATCATCGGGCGTTGACGGAACCGTACGCTCTGCCATATCCCGTGCCTCGAAGCGACCTGCCGTCCATCGTTCAATCGCAGTTGACGGCTGATCGAATGTTGACGTTTCCAGTCGCCGTGACCGGGCGCGTGACGTCAACCGATGACGTCGTATTTCTGTTTAACGCGGGCAAATCGCAGAAGCTGAGTCTCAGCGTACACGCCCAACGCATCGGTTCGATGCTGGATCCCGTGCTGATTGTGGACGACAGTCAAGGCAAAGTGATTAACGAGCACGATGATATCAGCAGCGATGACCACGACGCCGAGTTGCATCTAACCATGCCAGCCGACGGACAATATCGCGTCATCGTCCGTGACCGGTTCCGAAATTCCGGTGATCGCTGTTTCTTCGTCCTGCGCTGCGCAGAAACCCGCGCGACGTTTTCTGCTACGCTGGCCGCAACAGCCGGAACGCTCAAGCCGGATAAGCCGCTGGAAATCCCGATCACGTTCGAGAGGAAACACAGTTTTTCCGAACCGGTCGATGTGCGAGTCGAAGGACTGCCTGACGGGGTTACGTTTGAATGTCCACGCTCAGAAAAAGAGGGTGAGACCGCAAAATCCGTGACACTGAGAATCAGCGGCTCAGCGACAGATGCGTTTCAAGGCGCGATTCGTATCGTGGCCGAATCTACCGAATCGAAGCACCTTGAGCCGGTAACATTTACCACGGCGGACGAAACTCATGTCGCCGAGTATTGGCTGACGGTTCCGAAGTAGCTTGACTCTCCGAGTCGAGTTGTGTTTCACGTATCCTGGCCGCACGTCTCGACTCAGAGAGTCAAGCTACGATACCGCGGCGATCGCCGGTTATGTCCGACGAATGACTGTGCAGTCCCCAGCCGACGGATTTATG
>CAZFDW010000395.1:0-6569 GCA_964517865.1 uncultured Chitinophaga sp. | reverse complement strand
ACAGAAAACATCGAGTCGAATGGACCACCCCGGACGAACCGACAATCTGGTTGGCAGTGTTCTACAGCTCAGAGTGTGGCCCGGAATAGTCTTCCAGGATTTTCCGGCTGATCATGGCCGACCAGCCTACTCCTTCGGCAATTCTTTCGAACCCACGATTGTCAGGTTCATGCCGATCTGCACGCTGACGGATTTGTCGCCCACTTTGACGTTCGCCTTTCCGTTCAGATACCACCCCAGTGACCCCGTTGAGAACTCTTTCACTTCAGCCGTCATGGGAATGCCGTTGATCGTCACTTCAACAGGCTTCGCATCGTTCAGGAATTCGGCACGAGTCACGGGACAAGTAGATTTGGCCATGCGGTCATCTTTCAGGGCTGGGTGGATATGACAGGCTGAACCAAGCCACCATTCCACAGAATGGCACACTTTGGAAGAGCTGTGTGCAGTTGCTCAACTCCGACGACCGTGAATTGAGTCCCATGCAAATGCAGTATCCGCAGGCTGGTCATCTGTGCGAGGTACGGTACGGCAGCGTCGCCAATTGGCGAATATTCGAGTATTAAGTTGCGAAGATTGGAAAGGCGGGACAGAGACTTTAAAGCCTCGGATGTCAGGTTGCCGCAACTGTGCAAAGTCAAACCACTCAGATTTGTCACGTTTCCCAAATGGACCAGGCCCGCGTCACCAATCGACGAATTGCCTAAGGCCAGCGATTCCAAATGCAAACACGCGGTCAGATACTGCCAGCCTGTATCGGAGACCCGATCACCGATGCCGGTCAATCTGAGATGCTCCAGTTGCTTTATCCCGGCCAGCGTTCTCAGCCCCGCATCAGTGAGGTCAGAATTATCCAGCGTAACAGACGTTGTGCCGATAGCGACAAGATGTTCAACCTCGTTGTCGGCACTTGTCAGATTCGGCCACACCACCTGCTCCACGAAACGCAGCGGTCGCAGTTGGGCGACGCCCGAGCGCGGGCCATCCGTACCAAAAAGAACGGCCTGCACTGCGAACGAGGTTGTGGGCGGCACCGACATCGAGCCGTAAATCGATCGGTGCAGGGTCCCTTTGTTTGCCAATATCCAAGCGGCGGCCTGTCGTTGATCGGCAAGGGACTGAAGTTCCGGGTGCAGTACGATCGCATGGGCCAAACCTGCCTGCAATTGCTGCGCTCCTTGTGCCGTGAAGTTAGATTTCTCCAGCTCCACAATTCGCAAGTCAGGAAATTTCGCAATCACATCGACCGCTTCGTCACCGATTTGCGATAGCGACAACCACAACACTTGCAGCCCGGGGAGTTTTTGCAGGTGGCCAAGTCCACGGACCGTACAGTTTCGACCGACAGATAGGGTCCGTAAAGATTCCATCCTCATGAGTTCCTGGAGTCCCAGGTCCCCGACCTCGGTTGCGGCCAATCCCAGAGTTCGCAGCCGCGACAATTGCTTAAGTTCTCCGCAGGCGGTATCAGTGATGCGTGCATCAGTGAACCACAGTTTCAGCAGATCCTGGTGATGCGACAACTGTCGAGCGGTGTCGTCTGAAATTGACGTGTGATTGAGATGCAAATTGTCGATGTCAACGCCCTCGAGCAGGCGAACCTGGCTGTCTGAAACACCCATACCGGTCAGGGTTGCTGATAACAAATAATGCACGCCATCCAATGAACGGAATACTTCGTCGCCCCCACCGGAATCCACCGTCAATTCGAATGAATGGAGTACGAAGCCATTATCCGAAAGGTCTTCGATCCGTTTGATTCCGGCTAAATATCCCTTTGTGGAGTAGGCGTAGACAGCTCCTCCTTGCTGAATGATCGCCTCGGCTGCTCGACGATAAGGGTCGGGAGCGGCGACTGTTGACGGAGCCGTTGTCTGAGTCGGAGGCCCGCCAGAGGTATTCGAGGTTGACGAAGAATGACCCGGAGTGTCATTCTGCTGCACAATATCGACCGTGGAGCCCGGAGCAGCCTGGACATTCGTCTCAACACCCTCCGGCACCTTGATCGTTGTCTTCTTTCCGTCCTTGTTCGTGATCGTGATAATGATGATCCCGAACAGCAGCAGTCCGCCCAGTCCGCCACCGGCAGCCATCAGCCAACGACGAACATTCCGTGGTGGCTCACCACCCGCAGGTGCCTGTAACGTCCTGGTTTTGGTCAGTCGTTTTGTGAGGAGTGAATCGGTATGAATCGATGCCGTGTTCAGCGTATCAACCGGAACATCCTCCACCGCTGGTTCAGGCTGCATCACAGTCACGGCCAGTGCAGCAGGCTCAGCCTTTTTCCCGTCTTGAGCGTCGAAGAACTTCTGCAGTGCCGGGTCGAACGGGGCTGAGCCTCCTGCAGGCTGGATCACAGTTGAGCCTGCGGCACCGACTGTTCGCAAGGCCGCCAGGACTTCGCCCATCGTCTGATACCGGTCTGCCGGTTCCTTCGCCACCATCCTCCGGAACATCTGCAGCAGTGGAGCCGGAAGATCCGGTCGTTGCTTGCCAAGGTCCGGGATCGGCTGGTCCCGATGTGCGAGGATCTTCTCCACAGCGGTCTCACCGCCAAAGGGGACGTGAGCGGTTAGCAGATAATAGAATGTGCAGCCCAGGCTATAAATGTCGCTGCGAGCATCTGCCCGCTTCGTGTTGACTCCCTGCTCTGGGGCCATGAAGTCCACGGTGCCCATGATGGCACCGGTGCCTGTCAGGCCATGATCGACAACACCGTCAATGTCGGCCATCGTGGCCAGGCCCAGGTCCAGGATTTTCAGTTGATCGTCATTGCTCAACAGCAGATTAGCCGGTTTGATATCCCGATGCACAATGCCTCGCTCATGGGCATACTGCAATCCACGAACAGCTTGGTCCAGGCAATGCACAGCCCGCGGAACAGTCATGCGGCCATGGGATTTGATGATGCTCGACAGGTCATGGCCATCGACGAATTGCATCACGAAAAAGTGGGTGCTGTTCGCTTCGTCAGCATCGTAGGCAGTGACGATGTTCGGATGTTCCAGCTTGGCCGCAGCTTTCACCTCACGCTGGAAGCGCTGAACAGCATCGGGAGACTTTGTCACTTTCGGTGACAGAATCTTCAGTGCCACTGTGCGGTCCATCCGACGATGTTTTGCTTTGAGGACCTGCCCCATCCCTCCCTGGCCGATCTTTTCAAGTATCACGTAATTCCCCAATACAAGTGAATTGGCTTTACCGCTCAGGACCTGTTCGGCCTGATATTTTGTCAGAGTCTTCTGTTTGACGAGAGCTTTCGCGAACTGCATGGAGTCAGTGGCGTTCAGCGACTTCTGCAGTGCCGCTACCTCCGGAGCCGACAGCAGGTTGCTGTCAGTCAGGTGCTGATTAAACTTTTCGAGACTTATTGCCATGCGGGCAGGAGCCGAAAATGGGGGAGACACTGAATTTGAAGCAAGCTCGAAGACCTGCGAAAACCGCATATCCTGAGTTACCATCAGAAGAATAGCAGTCGCCCTCCTACGAAGGCAATTCAGGCTCTGTAGTCGGGTTAGGAAATGTCCTCAAGGGAATTGGCGGCAGGACCCGGCTCTCACCGTTGCCGGTATGGCCTGAGTTGCTTGCCTTACAGGGCACCGACAGTATGCTGGCAGCTCCCATCCCCGGCTGAACCTCCATCCCAGGCTGATCCGTGTCCAGCAAGTCCCACTACGAAATCCTGCAGGTTCAGCCCGACTCATCGCCGGAGGTGATCAAGGCCGCATACAAAAGTCTTTCGACGAAATACCATCCGGACCGGGACAAGTCGGCCGATGATCAAAAAGCATCGAATGGCCGAGATTGATTTCTCGGTATGATCCAAGGCAGTGCTTGTTATCTCTCAATAGGATCAGTTTGAAATGAAACGCATTTTTGCTGTCGCCGCAATCATATTTGTCTTCTCCGCAATGCATCCGTCCTTTGCAAAAGCTGAACCTCCTTGGCGTGCATTGCCGCTGGTTACGGACGGGAAAGTTGATGCCGCATGGAAACAGATTGGCGGAGGGCGGTTTGTTGTAGATGACGGCACGTTGCGCGGTGAATCCGACGAAACTGGTATGGGGATGTTGCTGTACTCGACGGAAGCGTTTGGCAACTGCCAGATTCGAGTTGTCTTTCGTGGCAAAGAGTCAAGGTCCAACGCGGGCGTCTTTATTCGCATTGCCGACGGCGTCCTGAAAATCGCCGAACGCAGCGAGGTGCGGAAAAAGCAGAGCACAGAAGAAGAGAAAGACGAATCGGAAAAGGAACTTGGCCCTTGGTATCCGGTCCATCGCGGTTTTGAAGTGCAGATCAGCGAAATCGGCGACGAACAACATCGCACGGGTTCCATCTATTCGCTCGCCAAGGCCGAACCGCTGCCACCACTCGCCGCTGATAGATGGCGGACAATGGTAATAACCCTGAAAGGAAATCTCATCGACGTCGATGTCGATGGCAAATGCGTTTGCTCTTTCGATTCCGAGACCACGAATTTTCCAGAGCGGAAGCAGTACTGGGAACCGAAGCGTGAGAACAAGCGACCTCAGTTTGGCTATATCGGCCTGCAGAATCACGGTCCGGATGATGTCGTGTGGTTCAAAGAAGTCAGCGTCCGCCCATTCAGCGAGTAGTTGTTTCACAGCAGCAGGGCCTGACCTGATGCGACTTGTTCTACAAGCCGGTGTAGTAACGCTGGTAATTCACAAATACCTGTGGTGCGAGCCTGACATCACATCACCGGTTCATACTCAAACAAGGGTGTCCAGTTTGTGACCAGCAGTTCTTTCGATCGGCGGTACGTGTCCTGTAGGAACTGCCTCCGCTTCTGAGTCACCAGTCTGCTGAATCAGCGTCTCCCGCAGTGGGTGATGGCTCTCGATGTGGAAGTTGTTCTTGGTCTCCTGCATCCTGAGTTCTGGCAGAAGATCTGACGGGTTGAGCCTCACCAGGAATCACCAGGAGGTTGTCGTCAGAGAGTAGCGGTAAATCCTTCCTGCGCTGCTGGCGGCCCCATACGGCTCACCAAGACGCTCACACGAACCGGTGTTGCCGGGTCATGTGGATTGCTGACCAGCTGGTAGCGATGCAGCGCCGGACACGCGAACAGTAAATCTACCCAGATTAACAGGTGAAGCCAGTAGCCTTTCCCTATCGGCATGGTGATGATCTGTCGTAGTGCGGCTGAAGTCAGCAGGCGACGATATCAACAGAGGGGCAGGACCGTGAAGTTCAAAGTAATTTGGATTGCTGGGTTGATGCTTGCTGCGACAGCAGGGACCGAGAAAGCAAGGGGTGCCTTCCTGTTCTCCGAGACTCTGACCGGAGCACAGTTGTACGGTGATTCACGAGTCACGTTCCCGACGCGAACTCCCGTCCTGCAAGGGACTTCTCTGCTATTCGACGCTGGGAATTCTCCGATTGAGAAGCTACTCGTAATGGAACTTCTCCCCCAGTATTCGCTGAATCCAAACGAGCCGGTGATCGTGCATAGTCTCGTCAACTTCACGGTCATGAGAAGCACTTGGCCGACCGCTCCAGAAGACCACGACCCCGGAATCGGTGTCGGAGACGGAACCTTGTTCGGGGGATTCCTCGCGGGCGACAACTTTGGCGGCGATGGAAGTGCGAGACTGTATCACGACCTGGGCACCGTTGGCCAAGGCTTCATATACGCCGATGAGTTGTTCACCGGAGCAGGCTATCCCGCCATCGGCGGCTCGCTGACCGTCGAAGCGAGAATCACTTTAACCTCCGCCTCTACAGAAATATATGGGGCCTTTGGAAGCAAATCAGGATCGCACACGTTCGCGGAAGGGTTCGACTTGAACGCCGCACTCAATTTCGTTTTCTTCGCGCATGACGCCGAGGAACGCTACCAACTCAATTGGATTACCGTTGAGGTAGAGGGCACTCGTGCCGTCCCCGAACCCGCTTCCATCGCCATGTGGAGCCTCGGAGCATTGGGGCTGGTATTCGCCCGCCGTAAACGTCAGCAGATGAAGCTGGCAGTGTAAGCATTCAGTGACGACAATCAGAATCAACGAACGGACGGCCAATCACGGTCGTCCGTTTTTCGTTTGAGTGTCGGGAGTATGCAACAGATTGGAATTTTCATCGGGGCGTTGATGATCCTGCGACTACTCGGAATCACATGATGAACAATCTCACGAACAAATCCCACGCTGAATTTCGCGAACTCCTACAGGCATCACGCCAGATGCTCACAGCATTGGTTGACAGTCTCGCTGATCGACCGGACATGCAGAACGCCATCCGCCGCCTGATGCGTCCAGACGACATGCTGAAGACGTTCAGCGAATTGGCGGTCAAAGAGCCTGACATGATGCGCTTGGTGTTGCAGGCGTGCGTTGCTGCGTTGGTGAACGCGCAGAGCGTCGAAGCGGTGGATGCGGAGTTGAAGCGGCGGGCGGTGAAGAGGAATTGAACGAAGACAGTCGAAATCGCACATTCACCTGACCCCAATTCCATCCTTTGTTATGATTCCGGCATGAGAAAGCAACGTAATCGACGAAAGTTTATCCGGGACGTCGCATCAGCCGGGGTGGCGATGATGCTGATCGGCC
>CAZFDW010000394.1:4427-6580 GCA_964517865.1 uncultured Chitinophaga sp. | reverse complement strand
CGGTCACATCGACCGGAGCAGCGAGCGTTGTGGCCACAATTCCGCAGGTGTAATCGAATTGATGGCAGTCAGGGTGCGTTTTCTAACCATGCCCGCGAGTGCCAGAATCAGGTTGATTCGACAAAACTGGCGGCAGATTCTTCGGTGCCGTAACTCCCTCAGGACTAACCGTCCTGAGTGAGTTCCTTGCACTCTTCCAGTCCGAATCTTTCCAAACGACCGGACTGGTCGACAGATCCGCTTCCGCTGCGTCGGTGTTCACGACCGACGCGGGAAACGGGAACCGTCTTCCCCGCTCCGGTCTGACACGCCGATGCGTTGGCTATCCATCAAGAGGGACCAATGGCGAAGGCAGTTGGTCGCCGCAGGGTTAAAGACGTTATACTCTGGCAGATATTCACTGCCCGCTGCCGGCCACGTTGATTTATTGCTCACCCGCTCCGATTCAAAGTACGCTTTCCAATGGTGGAAGAAAGTTTGTTTACCAGCCGAAGGCGCCGGCCACATCATGCACTTGCCGGCGACTTCGGCTGGGCGGTAAACGACGAAGACAAGACAGGGATCACCGAAAAGCGAACTGAGTCATGACCACATTCGGATGTCAGCGAGATGATCACCCGACGTTTCCGCGACGAACGGCTCTGCAGATTGGTTCAGTGGGGCTGCTCGGACTGGGGATGAATCACGTCGCAGGATTGCGAGCCCTCGCGGCGGACAATGGCGTCCCCGAGGTCACGCTTCGTGCAAAGGCGGTCATCTACATCTTTCTGTCCGGAGGACTTGGTCAGCACGACAGCTTCGACATGAAGCCAGATGCGCCGCTGGATATCCGCGGTGAGTTTTCGCCCATCCCCACGCGAACGCCTGGTCTCTCGATCTGTGAACACCTGCCGTTGCTGGCGGCCCGCAGCGATCAGTGGGCACTCGTGCGGTCGCTCACTCATCCATACAATGAACATTCACTGGGGCATCATGTGATGCTGACCGGACGAACTCCCGCGCCGCCGGGATTCAATGACAGCAAGCCTCGACCCAGTGACTTCCCGTGCATCGCGTCGGTCGTCACCGGTGTCTTACCACCGCGGAACAATCTGCCTCCCGCAGCCGTGCTGCCGGAAAAACTTATCCACGTCACCGGCCGAACGATCCCCGGTCAATTCGCCGGTGAGATGGGGCCGAAACACGAACCGTGGTTTATCGAAGCCAGTCAGTATCGCGACACCAGCTACATTCACGGAGCATTTCCGGAATACGGCTTTCAGCGTCAGAAAGGTCACACGACTCCGCCCGGCTATCGCTTTGAGGCTCCTCGCATTGAGCTTGCTGAGGGCATGCTGCGGGATCAGTTTCAGGCGCGAGTCCGATTGCTGGATTCAATTCAGCAGCAGCGGCAGAGGCTGGATCAGACGGCGCAGGTTCGTGAGCTGGATCGATATCAGCAGACGGCCGTTTCGATGCTGATGGAAGGCCAGGTGCATCGCGCACTGGATGTGCA
Source organism: uncultured Chitinophaga sp. (assembly GCA_964517865.1). Lineage (GTDB taxonomy): Bacteria > Planctomycetota > Planctomycetia > Planctomycetales > Planctomycetaceae > SXXK01. The sequence goes on along the minus strand of CAZFDW010000394.1, from coordinate 5,085 downwards.
TGCAGCGGATGCAAAGACTCAGGATCGCTACGGTCGCAATTCGTTTGGGTGGTCGCTCCTCATGGCACGTCAACTCGTGGAAGCCGGCGTCAGCATGGTGCAGGTGAACCTTGGCAATGACGAATCATGGGACACTCATGAGGCCGCGTTCCGCAGTCTGAAGAACTTTCTGTTCCCGCCGACGGATCGTGCCGTCTCGGCGCTGCTGGATGATCTTTCGGATCGAGGCATGCTGGATGACGTGCTGATCGTAATGGCCGGTGAATTTGGGCGAACTCCCAGGGTCTTCACATTCCCTGGCGCCGAAACGAAACTGCCCGGCCGCGATCACTGGGGCGCGGTTCAGACCGTTTTCTTCGCCGGCGGAGGTGTGAGGGGCGGCACGGTGATCGGAGAATCAGATGCTCAGGGAGCGTACCCGAAATCTGATCCGCAGAAACCAGAAAACATGGCCGCGACGATCTATGAGGCTCTGGGACTACCTGCGACCATCACGTGGAAGGATTCTCTGGATCGACCACATCATGTTTATCACGGCGATCCAATTCCGGGGTTGACCGGGTAGCGAATCAAAGCACCGTCGCTGACCCCTTTGATTTCGCGAGGCAACACCTTTTGTTGACCAGTTGTGAATCCGTCTGGGCCAGTCTGAGGGAAA
>CAZFDW010000394.1:0-4327 GCA_964517865.1 uncultured Chitinophaga sp. | reverse complement strand
CCTGAAAAGTTGCACGTCCTGCGGAGAGGACCTACCTGGGGACGGAGGCAGTCGGCGATTGTTCCGGAACCGGCGCGGTTGCCTCGAAATCTGCCGGCAGGTTTCCCTCTTCCACAAATTCCTCGACCAGTTCTTTGCGTCGATCCGCAACGGCGCGATCGAATTCGTTGAGCATATCCAGGGCCTTGTCACGGCGCGTTACCAGACCGATGATCAGATACTGTGTGATCGCTAACAGGTAGCAGACCCAGCCCACCATCCAGCGTTCGCGACGACGTTCAAACTGATCGACGTTCTGTTTCATCGCAACAATTTCCGGCATCACGTGCCGGACATGTTCGGCAGACGCCAGACACTGGAGCGGCAGCGCCATGCTGCATTGCTCACAATATGACCAGCCGATCACAAAATCGTGGCGGACGATGTCTGCACGATGTTCCTCGATCGACGGCAATTGCGCACCCACAATTGCACACATCATTGCCAGAACCGGCGACGAACGACTCAGATGTCGGCAGAGTGTACCTTTGAAAAACTTCAATTTCTGTCGCCAGATCTGACGAAAGACGTTTTCGCCCTTCTGCAGTTTTGGCGGGCCAGGGTGCATCACTGCAAACAGCTCCTGATCGGGCATCGCTTCGATCACGCCGATTGCGAGCATGAGCCGCAATCCCATCGTGAGCCAGTCTGCGCGATCCAGCCAGTCCACGTTCTGCACCCACCAGAAGAGCAGGTGTTCCATGTTGGCCGTCGCTGCCAGCAGCAGCAATGCCCCGCGAAACCATTCTTCCAGATCTTTTTCCAGTTCCTTGTCAAGCGTGTGCAGGCGGAAGACTCGCTTCAGGATGAAGCGAAAGACCGGAATAGCGATCAAGCCCACGATCAGGCGCGTGAAGGGCTTCAGCACTCCGCGCAGGATCGGCAGTTCCAGAATGATTCGAAACAGACTTCCCAACGCACAGATTTCCTTGAACGAGACGGCCAGGGCACAGTCCAAATGCGGCAGCGATTGCAAAAAAGGAATCGAGTCCGCACGGCGGGGATTCGACTTCGTGGCTCAACACTGTATCTTGTGCGACACGCAGCGACCACAGAGATCACAGAGATCGGGTATTTCCGCGTTGGTGCTGAACGTTCAGCTCAACGTATGGCATCGCCACGATGCTGTGAACGGACTTCTGTCCCCGAAGGATTTGTTTATGCTTGGTTTTGCCGGTGAAACGGAATTTGATCTGCGATTCCGGCTGTTTGACATTCCCGTTCGAGTCCATCCGATGTTCTGGCTGTCCTCCGCCTGGATGGTCTGGGACGGTGACAATATCCCATTTACGCTGCTGGGCGTGCTCTGCATGTTCATCTCAATCCTCGTCCACGAACTTGGACATGCGGCGTTGATGCGACGCTACGGATATCCGTCCGAAATTGTGCTGTATTTTCTGGGTGGTTATGCCACCGCCACGCATTTGACCCCGTGGCGAAATATCCGAATGTCGGCCGCAGGTCCCCTTGCCGGGCTCGCACTTTCGGCACTCGTGTATCTGCTGCTGCTGATGGTTGAAAGCCCTTTGCAGTTTTATCTGGACTTTCAATCTCCGATGTCGCAGGTCGTGCGTGTTTCGCTGTTTGTGGGAGTGTTTGTGAACGTCATGAATCTGCTCCCGTGTCTTCCGCTGGACGGTGGTCGCATCATGGAATCACTCATTACACTCTACGGGAAACGTGGACGTGGAAATCAGGAACTGGTCCTGCAGATTTCCATCGCCGTCGCAGGCGCAGTCGCTCTCCGGTGTGCGTATTGCCTGAACAGCGAAGACGCCACTGTCGTCCCGCTTGCATTGTTCAGTTGGCTCCCGAATCCGCATCGAACGATATTGAGCTTTCTGCAACCGGACCCGAAATTCCTGATGATATTTTTCGGCATGCTCTGCGCGCAGAATATCATTGCGCTCAACCATCTGAAGCAATGGCGATAGGAGTCTGGAGAAAAACGGGATGGCAGTTCAGCGCAGATCCGTAAGCTCACTTGTCAGATCTGCTCCACCGGCTTATTCATCTTTTTCTGAATCTGGCTCGAGGTCGATGAAAAAGAATCCGGCCGGTTCATTCCAGCCAAGCAGGCGACCGTCCAGCGAAAAGGCAGGTTCGGCGCTGCAGCCCGGGCGATTGAAAGAGAGCACAACGTCGCCAGTCGCAGCGTCGAACAGACGAACCATGTTCTCGCAGCCAGTTGCGGCGATGCGTTTGCCGTCCGGCGTAAACGACAAACCGACGACATAGTTTCCAAAAGGTCCCGCATTGAAGAGCGGCTTGTCCTGAGTCACGTCAAAGACGGCCAGGAACTTGTTGACATTGCCGCGCGGAGCACTTGCAATCCTCTTGCCATCGGGGCTGAATTCCAGGCCCATTGTGTAAGAAGCGTGCCGCAACGAACGAACCTGTGCCCCGGTTTTTGCATCGTGCAGAACAATGTCGAACATACCGCCTGAGGCCAGCATGTCCCCAGCCGGACTGAACGCAAGCCCTTCACCAAAGTTATAACGCTCTCCGACAGCCGCGATCTTTTTCGGAGCATCGTCGGTCAACGACCAGAGCTGCAATTCGGACTTACTTTCGCCGACGAACGCGGAACCATCCGGAGCTGCCGCGAGTTCTCGCACTGGCCACTCTTCCCCGAGCGAAACAGTCTGGATAATTTCCCACGTGGCCGCATCCCAGACCAGGACTTCTCCGTTCTGGTGACCGGAAAAGAACCGCTTGCCATCGTGACTGAATGCACCGGAAAATACGGTCGAATTCTGCGGGTGCATTTTGACATTGGGTTCCGACTCCAGGGCCGACAAATCATGGATTCTCAAGCCACCGTCGCGGCAGATGAAGATCAATTGTCGATTGACCGGATTGAGCACTCCATACCGCGTTTCAACTTCCGGTTTCGCAATTTTGCGGATCAGATCCGGAACAGCTGTACCTTCCGTCGTGCCATTTGCAGCGCGAGACGTCAGATAGTGAAACTCAAAACTTCGCTGAGACTCTTCGGTCGCCGCAAGCCGCTGCTTTGCTTCAGTGACTTGTCCCGCATCGAGGATTGTCTGAATCTCGCTGGTCTCGCGAGCATACGCCGTGGACTTTTCATCTGCTCTGCACGGAGAGGCCGATCCAAGCATACTCGCGATGCAGATCGAGTAATGCACAGCAACGTGCCAGCAGTTCAAGGAACTAAAACCACGGCAGCGAGTCAGTCTGGTCATCAGGTTGATCCTGGAGAACGAAAAAACGTTTTCCGGATTCTATCAGGCATACGAGCCAGGCTGCAATCTGGACACATTACGACCATCGGCGTCAATCGGACCGGCTTTCCAGTCGCGTGCGTGGATGATTTCCAGAGCAGCGATGCGGTAGGCTTCAGCCATTGTCGGAAAGTTGAACGTGGCGTTGGCGAACGTATCAACGGACATCTTTCCGATAATCGCCATCTGTCCAAGGTGTACCAGTTCAGTCGCGCCGTCGCCGGCAACCTGAACGCCGAGTAACTTGTCGCCACGTTCGTCCGCAACCAGTTTCAACAGTCCGGACGTGGACGCCATGATGTGGGCGCGTGCGATCTGATCGAAGTGAACTCGCGCGACCATCGGATTGCCGAACTTTTCAATGGCCTGATGCTCGGTCAGACCCACAGTCGCAATTTCCGGGATCGTATAGATACCTGCCGGCAGCGTTCCCAGTCCGGAGTGCATCTTTCCCGACAGCGCATGGCAGGCGGCTCGACGGCCCTGTTCCATCGACGCTGAGGCAAGTGCCGGCGGACCGATCGTGTCACCAGCGGCGTAGATGTGAGGGATACTGGTCTGGCAGAATTCATTCACGATCAGCAGACCGCGATCTGACGCCTGCAGTCCGGCTTTGTCGATTGCCAGAGTGTCGAGATTCGCGACGCGGCCCAACGCCACAAACGCTTTGTCTGCCGTGATCACTTCGCCGGTCTTCAGTGTCGCCCTGACGGAGCTGATATTGTCCCACTCCACGGATTCAATTTCACTGTTTCCGCGAAACTCGCCGCCGTTCGCGTTCAACTGCGTGACAAAGAAATCGACGAATTCCGGGTCAAGGAATCCCAACGGCATCTGTGCTTTGTCAAGCAGCGTCACTTTGACACCAAGTGATGCAAACGTCGAAGCGTACTCACATGCAATCACGCCGCCACCCAGAATGATGATGGAACGCGGCAGGTAGGTCATGGAAAGGATGGAATCGCTGTCGAGTATATTCTCATGATCTACTGCGACATTTGGTGGATTGCGCGGCCGTGAGCCTGTGGCAACGATGATGT
>CAZFDW010000393.1:0-6589 GCA_964517865.1 uncultured Chitinophaga sp. | reverse complement strand
ATACAGCAAAATCTGATTCCGAGCGACCTCGCGCACACGATTTGTCGATGAACCGCTTTTTCCCCCTGGCACGTAGAACTCGAATTCGCCCTGCGCGTCAGTTTCCGTCATGAGTGCATCCGAGCCTGGGCGCGACGGGCTGGTGCATGTCACTCGGCATCCGGGAATTGGCTCGGACGTGTCGATATCGACGACCCGGCCAGCCAGTCGCCGACCGACACTCAACGAGAAATCTGCGGAGAAAGTCTTACCCTTTGTCATTGCGATCGGCTTCAGTCACGGCGATCCGAAATTCAAGACGCGGATACATTGGGTTGTTCTCATCTCCTGCGGTTGCATACGCCGCATCTGCCATGTCACCATCCGGACTCCCAGACGGTACGACTGAACCTGGCGCGATCTCCAGGGAAACGATCAGACTTGTCCCAAACCCGTAGGCTGCACTCACAGGCTGCATCAGCCAGCCAGATGTCAGGACCGGACAGACCGCCATCAGCAGCAACGCAGACAAAGAGAGCCGATATCGAACGGCTGTTGACCTGACGGCTCGTATTGCGATCGCGGTTAAAAGAGCAATCAGCGTCCCTTGCCACAAAAAATGACTCAGGACGAGTACGCACGAAGCACACCAGTCGTGCTGATACCAATCCGACATGACTCATTTCCCTGGGGTAAGCTTGTCCCACAGAATTCACAGGCGCTCGCGGGTCACCTGGGTGTATCGCAGAGTTCTTGTTCTTCCTACGATCAGCGGCAGGATTGAGGACTCATTCGTCCACAGGACTCAATCTCCAGCCACCGACGAGCCGCAAGTCAGCCGTCAATGGACCGGGCATCGGTTCGCCTGTCATCGCCAGCGACCATCGCGCGCTGTCAGGAATTACGGTTTCCGGAGGATCGATCTGGTAAGCTTCCATGAGGCCCGGCACCGCAGTCTTTGCTCGCATCAACCCCAGCGCAACGGTTGACATGCGACGTACGTCGTCCTGTTCCGGCGGCACTGGCGGAGGGCCTCCTCGATCTGCCAAACGCTCAAGAAAAGATTTCACAAGGTCCGGCACCGGCTCGTTTTCATGGAACAGTCCCAGCGTCCACATTGCCGCCGCACGCTTAAAGGGCCCACCGGGTGCAGACTTGCTGAAGTTGGGCGTCATATACGCCTGCATGTCCTTCAATCGCATCAAACCCGCATACTGAATCAGATACGATGACTGCTCACCGATTTCGGCTCCGGCGAGAGCCAGGGCGGAATTTTTAAACATCTCCTCATTTCGCAGCAGGTGCTTCCTTACAGCTTCCTCCACTGCCTCATCCGGAAACAGATGCAGCAGCCATGCCGCTGTGACCAGCACTTCATTGCGAGGATGTTCCAGCAGCGGCACACAGCGGTCCGAAAACTGTGCCGCGCGGAGTTGGCCCAGCAACAGAAGACTCTGTTCAATACCCTGCCAGTTTTCGCTGTTCGCTGTCAGCGTGTTGCTGGCCATCGCAATGATTCCATCTCGCAGTGGGGCCTGTTCTTCGGCCACCAGAAACAACATCTCACGCGCGAAGTTCCGCACTTCCAGATGTTTGTCGCTCAGTTGTTCGTTGAGCCATCCGGAATGTTCGACATCCGGAAAAAGTCGCATCATACGAGCGGCTGTCATGCGGACAAAGGTATCGCGATGATTGCGTCCAGTTGGCAAAGCCAGAATGAGAGCATCTGGATTCAGCCGGAACAGTGCCGTCCATGCAGCCGACGCGACTCCGTCTGAATCGTCGGCACACAGCAGAAACATTCCAGTGTGTGCTTCAGGCTTTGCACTCGACAGGAGTTCTATCCCGAGTAGCCGATCGAGCACACTGCCGCCAGTAAACAACTTCGCTTCTGCAAATGCTCTGTCCGGTGCCAGAACACATAGCGCTCTTGCCGCAGCCCGGCGCTTTTCATAGGCCAGCAACTTACCGTGCAGGACTGATTGCAACAGATCCGAAGCCTGTGGGTCACCCAGTGCCGCAAGTCCGTCACAGGCCAGTGACACAGCGACCGTAGTCTCAGAGTCTGCGGCGAGACGTTGTTTCCAGACGTCCGCTGCCGCTGCGACTTTCCAGCGCGCAAGAGCCGGATCGATCCATAGCCGCTGAGAGTCATCCGCGTACTCATCCAGCTTAAGTAACGCGGCACCCGATTCCCGCAGATCCGCATGCACAAGGGCTCTGGCACAGGCAAAGCGCACGCGCAGACTTAAATGCGACTCCACATGTTTCAACAGGATGTCGGTTGACCCACTAATGTCCTGGAGTTTTTCGCGTGCAACTCGTGCCAGACTGAGAGCTGCCGTTTCCTGCAATTCATCATCGTTCATTTCGCGGAGCGTCGTGTCGAACAATGGCACAAAACGCGACTCCAGTATCCAGGCACTCCCTGGCGGAATCAGATGCGGCTCAAGAAACATCCGCCGCGGCAGATTGCTGAAGCGCGCGATATGAGCAATATCCAGCGGTCCGAGAAACGGACCGTGAGGGGAAAATTCAGGATCGGGAAGTTCACTCTCCCGGACCACTGTGTTGTAATGTTTGTCTGCACCATCACGCTCCACGTTGTCCTGAGCCACAAGCCCGTTTGGCGGCAGGAGAATCAGGATCGTAAATGCGTGTGATACCATGCAGCGACACAAGATTCGGCTCGATCGAAACGTCATTGCGAAACTCACGAATACAGTTCGAATTGAAAACACATCCGTCGGGCGGACAGAGGCGTGGCACCCGCAGGGTAACACCATACCCCCTCTGCCCGCTATCCTGGCCCTTTCAATCCGGCTGAAAATCTCTCCCCGGCCGTTTGGTATATTCGCCTGGGATTCAAGGCCCGAAACTTTTGCCGCGTTTTGCTTTGGGCTCCGACAAACACTTCATAGACCACGACACATTCGACCGTCGCTTTGACTTCGGATTGAATTCTGCGGGGCAGAAGTGACATGTCTTGTCGTCGCCGAATTTGTTAGACTTCCGGCCGGATCATGGCCACCTGCGAATTCTCACGAATTCGGGACAAACCGATCGTGGCCGCACGGCGCGTGAGTCAGCGGGGGCATCCGGCAGACGCCTCGGACCAGACTCCAGACAGGTCAGTCTATGAAATCCCGCAGTCGCATCTACTTAGCACTTCTGTCGTCGACATGGCTGTTGGCTTCGACAGTGGGAATTTTGTTGTTGGCGGATTACGACTCGAAGCCGGGCTATTCGGCCAGTCCTCCGCCACAGTGGCCCTCCGGTGTTTCGCTCGCAAGGAACTCCTCGAAGCCGACCGTGCTGATGTTCCTTCATCCGCGTTGCCCTTGTTCGCGGGCGAGTCTGAGCGAGCTGGCTCGCCTGGCGCACGGCGAGCGAGACAGTCTCGATTTTTCGGTCGTGTTCGCTCAGCCGTCGGACGTCGCGGCAGAATGGTCGCAAACGGAATTATGGAAAAATGCCGTCGCGAACGGTGATCTGCACGTCGCCATCGATGAAGATGGCTTACTGACTGAACAATTCGGGGCGAAGACGTCCGGACAGGTGCTGGTCTACGATTGCGCGGGGGTGTTGCGATTCGATGGTGGGATTACTCCGGGGCGGGGCCACACCGGTGACAGCTTCGGGCATTCGATCGTCAGGGCGATTGCCGCAGGCCAGACTGCGGAATTTCCTGAGCACTGTGCCACGTTTGGATGTGCGTTGTCCTCGAATTCTATGCCTGCTGATGCGAGCCATTCGCCATTGAAGTAAGATAGTCACTCAATCCGATCAAATGAACTGCCTCCATCATGATGGGCCATGGAATGTCTCTTCGATCGATCTTTTCATCGTCCGAGACTTTTTCGGGCGCGCGAGCCAGGCGACTCGCGAATGAGCAGCGTGAGCTGCAATATCAGCGCACAGATCGCTTATTCGCCGGCCTGCTGGTATTTGAGTTTGTGGCGGGCATCGCGGCGGCGTGGTGGATATCGCCATTCGCATGGGCTGGATCGGATCGGCAACTGCATCCGCATGTCTGGTCCGCAACGTTTTTGGGCGCGTTGATCGTCAGCCTGCCGATCTGGTTGGCGCACGCTTATCCCGGCAGGAAGCTCACGCGACACACTATCGCCGTCGCACAAATGCTGATGTCGGGCCTGCTGATTCATCTCACCCAGGGGCGCATCGAGACTCATTTCCATGTGTTTGGATCGCTGGCATTCCTTTCGTTCTACCGCGATTGGCGAGTCCTCATCACGGCGTCTGCAGTTACGGCGGCTGACCATTTAGTGCGAGGATATGCCTGGCCGCTGTCGATTTACGGCATCGAATTGAACAGCCGTTGGCGCTGGCTGGAGCATACCGGCTGGGTTATTTTCGAGGACATCTTCCTGATCCTTGCATGTGAACAGAGCAACCGAGAGACGAATGCCATTGCGGAAAGACAGACTCAGTTGGAAGCGACCAACGCGGCCCTCGATCAGATCGTCGAGGAACGAACCTCCAGACTCCGCGCGACTGAAGAACGTTTCGAGCTGGCTGTGCGTGGATCGACGGATGGTCTCTGGGACTGGGATATCCCGACCAACGAGGTTTATTACTCGCCCCGCATGAAAGAGCTGGCTGGTTACTCGGACGATGAAATTGCGAATGTCTTCGAGTCGTTTGAATCGCATCTTCATCCGGACGATCACGACTGGGTGCTGCGCGCGTTGGACGAGCATCTGAAGCAGCGCAAACCATACGATGTCGAATATCGACTGCGAACCAAGTCGGGCCAATACATCTGGATTCGTGCGCGCGGACAGGCGATCTGGAATGATGCCGGTCAGCCGCTGCGCATGGCGGGCTCGGCTACGGATATGACGGAAGAACATCGGTTGCGCGAGCGTTTCCGTCTGGCCGTCGAGGCTTCTCCGTCAGCGCTGATGATGGTGGACCGGGATGGCGGTATTTTGATGGCGAACTCTCGCTGTCTTTCATATTTCGGCTACACTGCGGCAGAACTAATCGGCCAGCCGATTGAGGTGCTTTTGCCGGAACGTTTTCGAGCCGCTCTCCCTGAACAACGTCGTCAGTTCTTTGAGTCTCCATCTCTGAGACCAATAGCGACAAGAGGCGAATTGGTGGCAATTCGCAAGGATGGCTCGGAGTTCCCCGTCCAGGTCGGACTGAGTCCGGTGCAGACGGCCGAAGGGTTGGCGGTGATTTGTGGAGTGCTGGACATCACCGACGAAAAAGTGCTGCTCGAAGCCATGCGGCAGGCGAAAGAGACCGCCGAATCTGCCAGCCTCGCGAAAAGTTCGTTTCTGGCCAACATGAGCCACGAAATTCGTACGCCGATGAATGGCATCATTGGCATGGCACAGTTGCTGGCACAGACGGAGTTGCAGCCTCATCAACGCAGCTACCTGGCGACCGTCGAAGACTCGGCGCACATTCTGTTGCGGTTGCTCAATGATATTCTCGACTTTTCCAAGATCGAGGCAGGCAAACTGGAACTCGAGAGCATCGATTTTCGCGTCTCGGAATGCGTCTCCCGCGCCGCCCAGATGCTGGTGCTGCGTGCCGCCGAGAAAGGGCTGGAAATCGCTTGCCGGGTTGCACCGGAAATCCCGGAACACCTGCGTGGCGACTCCGACCGCATCCAACAAGTGCTCGTCAATCTGATCAGCAACGCAGTGAAGTTTACGGAAGCCGGCGAGATCTTTGTGAACGTCAACGCGGAGTCGATCACACACGATCTGGTTCGGCTGAGTTTTTCCGTGAGCGACACCGGGATTGGTATTCCGGCTGACAAGCAAGACCAGATTTTCCATCCATTTGAGCAAGCCGAAACTTCGACCACACGGCGATTCGGTGGCACGGGGCTCGGACTGGCAATCTCGCGGCAGCTTGTGGAAATGATGCACGGAAGAATGTGGGTCGAAAGCGAACCTGGTCGCGGCTCGTCGTTTCACTTCACAGCCGAATTCGGTGTTTCCGTTGACCAGCATCTGCACAAGCCCGCAGAACTTGACTCGTTGCGGGACCTGCCCGTGCTGGTGGTCGATGACAACCTTACAAATCGCCAGATCCTGTGTGAGATGCTGCAATACTGGCACATGCAACCGGTGCAGGCCGACTCCGCTGCCTCTGCCCGACAAGCTCTCCAGAAGGCGGAAGAGTCACAACATCCGATTCGACTTATTCTGCTCGACCATCACATGCCGAGCGAAGACGGCTTCCATTTTGCCGCAAGCGTGAGCGGCATGCTGAACCGCGAGCGATGTCCGATCATCATGATCTCATCGGGAGCGATACCAGTCGATGCGGACCAGTGCCAAAAGCATGGCATTGGCCGATTCATGACCAAGCCGGTGATCGCGTCGGAGTTGCTCAACGAGGTGCTCCGTCAATTCGGACGATACACGACCTTGAAGCCGGAGCTGCCGACCATGACCACGACATTCTCGCAGATACATCCACGGCGAGTGCTGCTGGTCGAGGACAACGAAATCAATCGCCGCGTCGCCTTCGGGCACCTGCGTTTGCGAGGTCATCAGGTGGTTTTCGCTGAGAACGGACAAGAGGCGGTCAACACGCTGGCTGAACAGGAATTCGATGTCGTCCT